>DASWRQ010000398.1:0-15143 GCA_036403095.1 Kutzneria sp.
CGGTGATCTGCACGCCGCGGCCGAAGAGCTTGGCGACCACCGAGCCGATGCCGGAGCGGTCGCCGCCGGCATGGGAGACGAGGTTCTGGCCGGCGGTCTCCAGTTTCTGGCCGCCCTCGGCCAGCTTGCCGCCGAACCCGCTGAGCTTGCCGCCCGACCTTCGTAGGTGATCGGGATTCGTGTGGATCCTGCTCACGCTGGCCTGCCCCCCAGTGTCCCCGTTCGGCGCCCTGGCGCGCCGAGACTAGCGAACGGCCGGGAAGTCCGCCGTCGGTTCAAGCCTGTACGAGCGAAGTGGCGGCGGTCTGCACGACGGAGCGGGCAGCGGCGGCGAGGGCGGGGGAGTCGAGTTTCCACTGCTGCCAGAAGAGGGGGACGTCCATGTGGCGAGAAGGGGCGAGGTTGACGAGGGTGCCGGCAGTGAAGGCGGGCAGGGCATGGGGCACGGGAATGAGGCCCCAGCCGAGGCCGGAGAGGACGGCGTCGAGGTAGGCGGTGGACGAGGGCATCTGGTGGCGGAAAGCGCTGGCGCCGCCGGCGAAGCGGTCCTGGAGCTCGTCGTGGCGGTCGAAGACCACGACGGGGGAAGTGGTGAAGGAGGAGAAGGGGTAAGAGGGGGAAGCGCAGGCGAGGTAGCGCAGGGAGCCGAGTGCCTGGACGGAACAACCCTGGACGGGGTCGGGGGTGGAGGTGACGGCAGCCATGACGAGACCCTCGCGAAGCAGGCGAGCGGTGTGGCCCTCGTCCTCCCGGTGCAGCTCGAAGCAGACGTCCGGGAGACCGGTCAAGGCGGGCAGGAACCAGGTGGCGAGCGAGTCGGCGTTGACGGCGATGGACAGCCGGGTGGGCTCGCCGGGAGTGGTCATGCCGAGCTCGGCCTGGGCGTCGAGGGCGAGTTGGGCGAGTTGCCGGGCGAAGCGGACGAGCACCTGGCCGGAAGGGGTGAGCTGCACGGGTTTGGTGCGCATCAGGAGCACCCGCCCGGTGCGCTGCTCGAGGGCCTTGATGCGCTGGCTGACGGCGGACGGGGTGACGTGCAGGGCAGCGGCGGCGGCGTCGAAGGTGCCGCGGTCGACGACGGCCAGCAGGGTCTGGACGTGGTCGTGGGGGAGATCGGCCATCACAAGCGCTAATGATACGTAAGAATCATTAGCTGGACTGTCGACCACGCCGGACCTAACGTCCGAATCATGACCAACGTGGTGCTCGTCGTGGCGGCGGGCTTCGGCACCTCACTGTCCCTGATCATGGCGATCGGCGCGCAGAACGCGTTTGTGCTGCGCCAAGGGATCCGACGAGACGCGGTGCTGACGGTGGTGGCGATCTGCGGCGCCTCGGACGCGGTGCTGATCGGGCTGGGCGTGGGCGGCGTGGGGGTGCTGGTCCAGGCCTGGCCGGCGGCGGTGACGACGGTGGCCATCGTCGGCGGGATTTTCCTGCTGGGCTACGGACTTCTGGCGGCGAAGCGGGCGCTGAAGCCGTCGAGCCTGTCAACGGAGGGCGTGACGACGGGCTCACGCCGCCGCGCGGCGCTGACCTGCCTGGCCATGACCTGGCTGAACCCGCACGTCTACCTGGACACGGTCCTGCTGCTGGGCTCGATCGCGGCCGGCTACGGCGCGCTGCGCTGGGACTTCGCGATCGGCGCGGTGCTGGCCAGCCTGTGCTGGTTCACGGCGATCGGCTTTGGTGCCCGCCTGCTGAGCTCCTTCTTCACGAAGCCGTCGTCCTGGCGCGTCCTGGACGGTGTGGTGGCGGCGACGATGGCGGTGGTCGGAGTCGGCCTGCTGGTCGGCGCCTGAGCGACCCGCGAGTCCCGCTCTCGGGACGCCGTGAACTTGCTTCATGGCTGACCGAGAGCGGGACTCGCGGGGACACGAGGCTGGTTTACGGGGTCGGGGTGGCCTCCTGATCGGTGAGGACCGGGCGTCGGAATGCCCGGACGGCCGCCCACAGCGAGAGGACCAGGGCCGCCAGCATGGCGGTGGCCAGGATGCGCATGTCCACAAGGGACGGATTGACGGCGCCGCCGCCGAAGCCGCCGCCACCGAACCCGCCGGAGCCGAGCCCGCTGCCGCCCGGTGGCCGGCCGCCTGTGCCGCCGCCGGGAAAGCCGCCAGAGCCGGTGCCGCCGACAGGCGGGGTGCCACGAGTGCCGGTGCCGCCCTGAAAACCACCGGTGCCCCCGGAGCCCGAGCCGGTGCCGCCGGGCAAGCTCCCGCCGGCCGGTCGCTGGCCACGACCGCCGCCGCCCGCCCCCAGCAGGAACGGCAGGTACGCGAAGAACGACGCGAACTGCTCCAACACCGGCAGGGCCCACAGCCTGCGGGGCAGGTAGAACGCCGCGACCACGGTCAACGCGTCGGCGAGGAAGAAGTACCGTTCGTGCATGGCCGGCAGGAAGTAGGGCACCAGGAGCACGGAAACCGTGGCGGCCAAGATGATTCGCGTGGACGACATCTCCACCCGCCGCCACCACACGGCGACAACCAGTGCCAGCACCAAGAACCCGGTCAAGGCGATGCCGGCGATCCGCAGCGCCGACGACGTCACGGACGGGCCCAGGTACTGATAGATGTTGGGAGCGTTCAACGTGAGCAGATCGAAGGTGCCGGTCTGCGCCACGTACACGGAGACCAGCTGCGACGGGCTGGTGCCGATGAGCAACGCCGGAATGTCCAGCGCCACGTACACCAGGGGAATCGCCAACAGCGACTTCCAGGGGATGTACCGCAGCAGCACCAACAGAAGCAGCAGCGGGAACAGGAAAATCGTCTGGAGCTTCAAGGAGAACGCGATGCCGATGAACGCACAGGCCAACCAGGGACGCTTGCGTAGCACGAAGTACACGCCGCCGACCGCGAAGGCGGCGTACATGGCGTCGGCCTGCCCCCACATCGAGGCGTTCACGACCACGGTCGGCAGGAACAACGTGAGCGACCCGGCCAGCACCGGCCACCAGCTGCCGGGATAGCGCAGCGCCACCAGCCGGTACACGAAGTACCCGAGCAGGAAGTCGAAGGCGGCGGACAGCACCTTGATCCCGACCAGCGGCGTCACCGGCAGATAGCTCAACGCCGCCAACAGGTACAGGTAGGTGACGTTGTAGTTGGCGAAGCTGATGTCCTTCAGCGCCGCGAACCCGCCGTTGTCGGCGATGTGCTGGTACCAGGACAGGAATATCCGAGCATCCCCCGTCTCGTAGGACAGGAACGCCATCCGCAGCGCGGCGGCGGCGATCACCACCGCCGCCACCACGCCGATCTTGGTGAAGGACCGGCGTGGCGCGGCTTTCGGGGCAGTGAGAGCGACCATGCGCCCAGTGTCGCGGTACTGACTGAGCGCAGCCTGTGAGCGGGAGACCGTTAGCTGGGAACTGTGTGTGAGCTAGACCTTGGCCAGGGCCAGGCTGGGCAGCTTGGCCACGGCGAAGCTGCGCCGCTGGTAGAACCACCAGGTGACGGCGAAGCACAGCACGTAGAACAGAATGAAGCCGTAGAAGGCGTTGTCGGCGACCTTGGTCGCGGACACCGAGCTGGCGATGATCCGCGTGACGAAGAAGCCGCCGAACGCGCCGATCGCCGACACGATGCCGATCGCCGCCGCCGCCTCCCGCTTGCCCTTGCGCACGGCCTCCGACGCGTCCGCGCCGGCGGCGGTCTCCCGCTGGGCCTGGGCCACGAAGATGGCGGGGATCATCCGGTACGTGGAGCCGTTGCCGACACCAGCCGTCACGAACAACACCAGGAACGCCCCGAAGAACAGCCCGAAGCTGCCGGACCGCTCGCCCACCACGACGAACGCGGCGGCCACGCCCATCAGCACGAAGTTCCACAGCGTGACCTTGCTGCCGCCGATGCGGTCCGACAGCCACCCGCCGACCGGCCGGGACACCGATCCGACCAGCGCGCCCAACCAGGCGAAGTACGTGCCGTGCACGGTCGGGAACTGGGTCTTGATCAGCAGCGGCAGCGCGGCCGAGAAGCCGATGAACGAGCCGAAGGTCCCGATGTACAGGAAGGACATCACCCAGGTCTGGTTGCGCTTGACCGCGGTGACCTGGGCCGGGAAGTCGGACTTGGCGGTGGCCAGGTTGTCCTGGAAAAGGGCCGAGCAGATCGCCGCGGCGATCACGAACGGCATGTAGAACAGGCCGGCGACGGCGAGCCCGACCCCGGTGGTCGCGGCGATCACCAGCGGGATGATCAGCTGCACCAGCGCGGCCCCGAGGTTGCCGCCGGCCGCGTTCAGGCCGAGCGCGAAGCCCTTGCGGCTCTCCGGGTAGAAGAACGAGATGTTGGTCATGGACGACGCGAAGTTGCCGCCGCCGAAGCCGGCGGTGGCTGCCGCGAACAGGAAGAAGCCGAAGCTCGCGTGGGTCGTCACCGCGACCGTGAGCAGCGCGCACGGGATCAGCAGCATCAGCGAGCTGACGATGGCCCAGTTGCGGCCGCCGAAGCGCGGCACGGCGAACGTGTAGGGCAGCCGCAGCGCGGCGCCGACCAGGTTGGGCAGCGCGGTCAGCCAGAACAGCTGGTCCACGCCGAACTTGAAGCCGGCGGCGGGCAGCGACAGCACCACCACGCTCCAGATCGACCAGAGCGAGAAGCCCAGGTGCTCGGAGAAGATGGAGAAGATCAGGTTACGGTTGGCGATGCGGCGGCCGGTCGCCGCCCAGAACCCCTGGTCCTCGGGGTCCCACTGCTGGATCCAGGTGCGTCCACCGCGAACGGGTGCCTCGGTTGTCGTCGTCATATCGCGTTGCAGCCCAACTTCTCGGGTTCGGTGACGGGGTCCTGCTCGGCCAGCCAGCGGGACAGCGCGCAGACGGTGTCCCGGCAGCCACCGCAGCCGGTGCCGGCCAGGGTGGTGCTGACCAGGGAGTCGAACGACCGGGCGCCGGCGTGCCACGCGCCGACCAGCCGGCCCTTGTCGACGGTGTTGCAGCGGCAGATCAGCGTCGACGCCGGCAACGTGCCCGGGTCGGCGGCTTCGCCGGCGGGCATGGCGCGGCCGAGCAGCAGCGCCATCCGGTCGGCGGGGGCGGGCGTGCCCCGGTCGTGCAGCTGTGTGACGGCGGCGGCCACATCGGGCGCCCCCAGCACGATCGCGCCCGTGACCCGGTCGTCACGCAGCACGATCTTGGTGTAGCGGCCGCGGCTGGGGTCTTCCAGCCGGACCACCTCCGCGTCGGAGGTGTGTGACTCCACGTGCACCTCGCCCATCGAGGCCAGGTCCACGTCGCGGGTCTTGAGCCGGGTCACGGCGGGCGTGCCCGCGTAGCGGACGTCCTCGCCGGCGATCCGTCTGGCCAGCACCGAGGCCTGCTCCCAGGCGGGCTGCACGAGGCCGCCGACGGTGCCGGAATGGCTTGCGCAGTCGCCGATCGCGTACACGTCCGGCGCGCTGGTCCGCAGGAAGTCGTCGATGACCACGCCGCGGTCCACGGCCAGCCCGGCCGCCTCGGCGAGGGTCGTCTCCGGGCGTGCGCCGGCGGAGACGACGACCAGCCCGGCGGCGACCACGGAGCCGTCGTCGAGCAGGAGTCCCTTGTCCGGCAGGTACTTGGTGGCGGTCTGGCCGAGCCGGAACTCGATGCCCTTGGTGGCGAGGACGCGGGCCAGCACGTGCCCGCCGGCCGGATCCAGTTGGCGTTCCATGAGGTGGCCGACGGGATGCACCACGGTCACCGGGCAGCCGCGGCCGGCCAGGCCGCGGGCGGCCTCCAGACCGAGCAAACCGCCGCCCAGCACGGCCACCGGGCCGAAGTCCTTGGCCTGGTCGACGATCTGTCGGCAGTCTTCGAGATCACGGAAGGCGACGACACCCGGAGCCAGCACACCGTCTTCGAGCAACCCCTCGGTCGGCGGGATCCACGGAGTGCTGCCGGTGGCCAGCACCAGCGCGTCGTAGTCCACCGTGGACCCGTCGGTCAGTGCGACCCGGTGCTCGGCGACGAGGATCTGCGCCGCCGCGATGCCGAGGCGCAGGTCGATGTCGTTGTCCCGGGCCCAGTCCGGCGAGTGCAGCAGCACGTCGGCCGGGGTCATCGAGCCGGCGACCACGTTCGACAGCAGGATCCGGTTGTAGGCCGGGTGCCGCTCCGAGCCGATCACGGTGATTGACGCGCCCGAGCCGCGCAGGTGGTCGGCCAGCCGGGCGCCGGCCATGCCGTAGCCGACGATCGTGATCCTCATGCCGCCCCCAGCCGCACGGCGCACACCTTGAACTCGGGCATGCGACTGGTCGGGTCCAGGGCCGGGTTGGTGAGCAGGTTGGCCCGCTGCGCGCCGGGGAAGTGGAACGGCACGAACACGGTGTCCGGCCGGATGGTCGTCACGCAACGAACCCGGGCCTGAACGGTGCCGCGCCGGGACTCCACGAACGCCCACTGTCCATCGTGGACATCGAAGCGGCGCGCGGTGTCGGGATGCACCTCGACGAATGCCTCCGGGCTGGCGTCCATCAGCGCCGGCACCCGTCGGGTCTGCGCGCCGGACTGGTAGTGCTGCAACACCCGGCCGGTGGTGGCGTGCAACGGAAACTCCGCGTCGGTCGGCTCGGCCGGGCCGACATGGTCAACGGCCTGAAAGCGGGCCAGCCCGCCGGGGTGGGCGAAGCGGTCCAGGAAGAGCCTTGGCGTGCCGGGATGATCGGCCGACGGCACCGGCCAGTGCAGGGCCTCGCCGGCTCGCAGGCGTTCGTAGCTGATGCCGGCGTAGTCGGCCGGACCGCCGGCCGAGGCCCGGCCGAGCTCGGCGAACGCCGTCTCGGGGTCGACCGGGAACCGCTCCGCCGGCTGGCCCAGCCGGACGGCCAGGCCGTGCAGCACGTCAAGGTCGCTGCGCACGCCGACCGGCGGCGTGACCGCCTTGCCGCGCAGCAGGATCCGGCCTTCCAGGTTGGTCATGGTGCCGTTCTCCTCGGCCCACTGGGTGACCGGGAAGACGACGTCGGCCACGGCCGCGGTCTCCGACAGCACGAAGTCCGAGGTGACCAGGAGTTCGAGTGATTCGAGCCGATCGGCGATGTGGCCCGCGCGCGGCGCGGAGACCACGATGTTGCTGCCGAAGACCAGCAGCGCCTTCGGGCCGTCGGCCGTGCCCAGGGAGTCCAGCAGCTCGTACGCGGACGGCCCCGGGCCAGGCAGCTCGGCAGCGTCGATACCCCACACCCCGGCCACATGCTCCCGCGCCGCCGGGTCGTCGATCTTGCGGTAGCCCGGCAGCTGATCGGCCTTCTGCCCGTGCTCGCGGCCGCCCTGCCCGTTGCCCTGGCCGGTCAGGCAGCCGAACCCGGAGCCGGCCCGGCCGCAGAGCCCCAGGGCCAGGCACAGGTTGATCCACGCCGACACGGTCGCCACGCCGGAGGCGTGCTGCTCGGTGCCGCGTGCGGTGAGCACGTATGCGTTGCGCGCCCGGGCCAGCAGCGCGACGGCGGCGCGCTGGTCGGCGGCCGGCACGCCGGTGATCCGCTCCACCCGCTCCGGCCACCAGGCCGCGGCGATCCGCCACACCTCGTCGAAACCCGTTGTGCGCTCGGCGATGTAGCGGTGGTCCAACAGCCCGTCGGCCACCACGGCGTGCAGCATGCCCAGAGCCAGCGCGAGATCCGTGCCCGGCGCGGGTTGCAGGTGCAGCGACGCGGCCTCGGCGGTCGCGGTGCGCCGCGGGTCCACGACGATCAGGCCACCCTTGTCCGCGGCCGGCCGGACGTGCCGCATGAACGGCGGCATCGTCTCGGCGACATTGGCCCCCACCAACAGGATCGCGTCCGCGTCGGCCAGATCGGCCACCGGGAACGGCAGGCCGCGGTCGACGCCGAACGCCTTGATCCCGGCGGCGGCGGCCGAGGACATGCAGAACCGGCCGTTGTAGTCGATCTTCGTCGTGCCCAGCGCCACCCGGGCGAACTTGCCCAGCAGATAAGCCTTCTCGTTGGTCAGGCCGCCACCGCCGAACACGCCGACCGAGTCCGGGCCGAGCCGGTCGCGCAGTTCGTGCAGGCGCAGGGCCACGTAGTCCAGGGCCTCGGTCCAGCCGACCGGCCGCAGCGGCGCGCCGCGATGCTCGCGCAGCAGCGGCGTGGTGAGCCGGCCGGGGGCCTTGAGCAGGCTCGCGGACGTCCAGCCCTTCTGGCACAGGCCGCCGCGGTTGGTGGGGAACTCGCGTGGCGTGACCGTCGCCTCGGCTCGCTCGTCGCGGACGACCATGCCGCACTGCAGGGCGCAGTACGGGCAGTGGGTGTCGACCTCGACGCGGGCGTCGACAGGCATGTTTACCTCCGACGGGATCGCGAGGCTTCGGTGTGGCTCGGAGCCTCTCAACGGCAGGGGCGCGACACCGTGAATCCGGCGTAAAGGACCTGTTCCGGCGCCCTCACGGGGGGTGATTGGGAGTTGTGCGCCGTGGGCGCACCAATCCGACCCGAGCAAGCTAGCACGACCGCACAGGACTGTAAAAGAGCCTGTGAGGTCAGAGTGTAAACCTTTTCAACCAAGATCTGTCGGTGTCCGATTTAGTCCGTGAACCGATCACGGCGTGCTGTTTTGTCATTCACATGCCAGGTGTGAACATCACGATGTGGTCATTTGTCATTAAGGCGGTGTCTATGTGACATGGATAGCCCGTTCGTCCTATTGACAGTGCTTGTGACGATGTGAAACCTTCCCTGCACTGGGGCTGCTAGACGCATTCGCGGACACCGCGGACGCCTTTTTCTGCTCCCGCATGCGCGTTTCAACGACAGGAGCACGTGGTGAGCGCACGGCATCGGCCGGCCGGCGGCGAGGCCGACGGCCCCGAGCCCGGCGGGCTCGCGACGCTGGTTCGGCCGGGCACCATTCGCGGCCGGCTCGCGCGCATCCTGGTCTTCTCCCTCGTGTTGGTGCTCGCGCTGCTCGGCGTTACCGTCGCCGGTCAGACCGGCGCCTACCTGGCCGCCGGCGACGCGGTGAGCTCGGTCTCGCTGGCGCTGAAGGTCCAGGACTTCGTCCAGGAAGTGCAGCGCGAGCGCGGACTCACCAACGGCCGTCTTGCCGGCGAGACCCGGTTCCAGCAGCCGGTGCTGGCCCAGCGGACCGCCACCGACAAGGCGCGCGCCGCGCTGAACCAGGCGTTGACCGATGACTCCGCGCCCGGGGTCGTCCCGGTGCGCGACGCGCTGTCGCGGTTGTCCGATCTGACGTCCACCCGGGAGAACGTCGACGCCGGCCGGGCCGACCGCAACGCCACTTTCCAGTACTACACCGCGGGTGTCGCCGCGCTGAACGGCTTGCAGCTCGGGCTGGACCAGGCGCAGGACCCGCAGCTGCGCCGCGGGTTGCAGGCCCTGTACGCCCTCGCCGACGCCAAGGAGTACACCGGACAGGAGCGAGGATTCCTCAACGGCGTGTTCGCGGCGGACAAGTTCGGGCCCGGCGAGTACGTGCACTTCACCGAGATCCGCGCCAGCAAGCAGGCCGGTCTCACCGATTACGCCCGCTACGCCACGCAGCCGCAGCAGGCCGCGCTGGACGAGGCGCTGCGCTCCGACAACGCCATCAAGGCCGCCGCGGCCGAGACCGTCGCCATCGGCTCCGTCCGCGGCCCGATCGACACCCGGACCGATCCGGTCGAGTGGTGGAACCAGATGACCTCGGTCATCGACGCCGAGCGCCGCGTGCAGCAGTCGGTCGGCAACGACCTGACCGCCCGCGCCGAGGAGCTCCAGGGCCAGGCCAGCACGATGCTGGCCGTCTTCCTCGGACTGGCCCTGCTCGCGGTGGCCGCCGAGGTGCTGCTGGTGATCAGCAGCATCCGGTCGATCGTCCGGCCGCTGGCCGCGCTGGCCACGGAGGCGGACGACGTGGCGAGCCGCCGCCTGCCCGCGGCCATCGCCGCCTGGCACCAGCCCGGCGAGATCGAGCCGGAGGCCCCGCAGCCGGTGCGCACCCCGGCCAAGGCCGGCGCCGAGATCGCCTCCGTCGCGCAGGCGCTGGACCGGGTGCAGACCACCGCCTTCGAGCTGGCCTCCGAGCAGGCGCTGGTCCGCCGCAACACCACCGAGTCGCTGGCCAACCTCGGCCGGCGCAACCAGAACCTGGTGCGCCGCCAGCTGAACTTCATCAGCGACTTCGAGCAGGAGGAGCTCGACCCGTCCGCGCTGGCCAACCTGTTCGAGCTGGACCACCTGGCCACCCGCATGCGCCGCAACGCCGAGAGCCTGCTGGTGCTGGTCGGCGAGACCAGCCCGCGGCGCTGGGCCGAGCCCCTGTCGCTGTCCGACGTGATCCGGGCCGGTTTGTCCGAGGTCGAGGACTACCGCCGGGTCGTGCTGCGCCGGGTGGACGAGGCGATGATCACCGGCGCGGTGGTCAGCGAGCTGGCCCACATGCTGGCCGAGCTGATCGAGAACGGCCTGGCCTTCTCGCCGCCGGACCTCGAGGTGGAGATCTACGGCCGGCGCCTCGGCAACGGCTACATGCTCGCGGTCGTCGACCACGGCGTCGGCATGGCCAAGGAGCAGCTGGCCAAGGCCAACGCCCGGCTGCGCGGCGAGGAGGACTTCATCGTCGCGCCCACCCGTTTCCTCGGCCACTACGTGGTCGGCCGGCTGGCCCAGCGGCTGGGCATCGAGGTCGAGCTGACGGTGTCCCCGGTCAGCGGCGTGGTGGCCCGGCTGCTGCTGCCGCCGGACATCCTGGCCGAGGGCAAGCCGGACGCGCCCAAGCAGGCCGAGATCAAGTGGCCCAGCGCGGAGCCGGAGGCGCCGGCGCTGTCGTCGACCGGCGTCGGCCGGATCCCGCCAGTGGCACGGCCGGAACCGACGCCACGGCCGGAAACCGTGCCGCCGACGACCGTCAAGGAACGACCCTTGCCGCAACCGTCCCAGCACCAGCAACAATCCCAGACCCAGCCGGCCCAACACCAGCAGCCGCCGGTCCCGGTGCGCACCCGGCAGGAGCGCCTCGCCGGCACGCCGGTCACAGCGCCGGTCGTGCCCGCGCAACCCGTGCCCGCGACCCGTGCCGGCGACGAGTCGCCGCAGCGGACGAAAAACGGCCTGGTGAAACGGAACCGGCCGCGGTCGTCCGACGAGCCCGCGTCCCGGCCGGCGGCGCCGAGCCGGCCGCCGACCGCCGTGGAGAAGCGATCGCCCGAGGAGGTGCGGTCGATGCTGTCCAGCTTCAGAACCGGCCACCAGCGCGGCGAGCGCGGACCACTGCCCGCACGAGTCAACACCGTTCCCGAGGAGGAACCCCGGTGACCGCCGAGGTGCAGCACGCCGACCCGCACACCTTCAACTGGCTGCTGGCCAACTTCGTCCGGGGCACCGACGGGGTCCGCGACGCGGTGGCGGTGTCCTCGGACGGGCTGCTGATCGCGATGTCGGAGGGCCTGGACCGGACGGCCGCGGACCGGCTGGCCGCGCTGGTGTCCGGGCTGTCCAGCCTGGCCAAGAGCGCGGCCCGCAACTACGACTTCGACGGCCTCAAACTGATCATGATCGAGATGAAGCGGGGTTTCCTGCTGGTCTCGGCCATCGACGGCGGCAGCTGCGTCGGCGTGATCGCCGACAGCCAGTGCGACATCGGCCTGGTCGGCTACGAGATCGCGGTGCTGGCCGACCGGGCCGGCGCGCTGCTCACGCCGGCGTTGATCACCGAGTTGAGAGAGACGCTGCGGCGATGAGCGACCAGCCGCGTATGCCGGATCCGCGGATGATCCAGGTGAGACAGGCGCCGGCCTGGTTCGCCCCGAACACACCGGCCCAGCCGCAGCCCGAACCGGACGAGGCCAAGGAGTCGTTCGTCCGGCCGTTCATCGTCACCGGCGGCCGCACCATGCCGTTGCACGACGACCTGCGGATCGAGACGTTGGTCGTGGCCGATCGGGCGGCGCTGACCGCGCCGTTGCGCTTCGAGCTGCAGACCGTGGTGCGGCTGTGCCAGCAACCACGGTCGGTGGCCGAGGTCGCCGCCACCCTGCACGTCCCGCTCGGCGTGGCCAAGGTCGTGATCGGCGACCTGATGGCCGCCGGGCACGTGACCGTGCACCAGCCCGGCGAACTCGCCGTGGCGACCATCGAGAGGATCAGGGACCTTGTCCGCGCGCTCTGAACACGGGCCGGCATCCGTGCACGGACCGACGTCCGTGAAGATCGTCATCAGTGGCGGCTTCGGCGTCGGCAAGACCACGCTGATCGGGGCCATCTCCGAGATCGAGCCGCTGGTCACCGAGGCGGCCATGACCGAGCACTCGGTCGGTGTGGACGACCCGGGCAACCTCAGCGACAAGCACACCACCACCGTGGCGCTGGACTTCGGCCGCATCACGCTGGACTCCTCGCTGATCCTGTACCTGTTCGGCACGCCCGGGCAGGACCGGTTCGTGTTCCTGTGGGACGACCTGGTCGAGGGCGCGCTGGGCGCCGTCATCCTGGTCGACACCGGCCGGATCGAGGACTGCTACCCGGTGCTGGACTACTTCGAGCGCCGGGACACGCCGTTCGTCGTGGCCGTCAACCACTTTCCGGGGCAGCGGGAGTTCGACCTCGACGAGGTGCGGGAGGCGCTGGGCTGCGACGAGTCCGTCCCGCTGATCGCCTGCGACGCCCGCGACCGCGAATCCGTCAAAGACGTCCTGGTCACGGTCATCGAGCAGGTACTGTTGGCCCGGTTGACCGCTCCACCCCAGGTCAGCGCCACACACTGAGGCAGGTGCGGCATGCGGTACGGGATCCTCGGCCCACTGGAGGTCACCCGTACCGGGGAGCCGGTCACGCCCAGCACGCCGCAGCAGCGCACGGTCCTGGCCCTGCTGCTGGCCAACGCCGGCAGCTGGGTTTCGCTGGGCACCATCGTCGACGAGCTGTGGCCGGCGCAGACGCCGCGCAGCGCCCGGGTGATCGTCCAGGTCGCGGTGTCCAAGCTGCGCAAGGTGTTGCCGGCCGGGGCGATCCGGACCGGGCCGTCGGGCTATTTGTTGACGTTTGACGGTGGCGAGTTCGACCAGTCCGAGTTCGTCGCCGAGGCCCGGCGCGGGCGCGAGCTGATGGGCGCCGGGCGGTTGGGGCCGGCGCGGGAGCTGCTGACGGCGGCGCTGGGTCGGTGGCGCGGGGACGCGCTGTGCGATGTGGCCTGTGGGCCCGTGTTGGAAGCCCATGCGCGGTGGCTGGCCGAGCTCCGATTAGCCACTGTGGACAGCCGGGTGCGGATCGATCTGGCCGCCGGGCGGTATCACGACGTGATCGCCGAGCTGACCGTGCTGCTGGCCCGCGATCCCGGGCAGGAGGTGCTCGCCGGCTCGCTGATGGTGGCGCTGCACCAGGCCGGGCGGGCCGCCGAGGCGGCCGAGGTGGTCGACCGGGTCGCCGCATTTGTCGAGGCCGATCCCGGGCCGGTGCTGCGCCGGCTGGTGACCGACCCCGCCGCGTGGGAGCTGCCGCGGACGGTGGTCCGGACCGCCCAGCTGCCGCCCGCGGTGCCGGACTTCGTTGGGCGGACGGATGTTCGGTGCTCGTCGTTGACCGTCCTGTGTGGACCCTCTGGTGGCGGCAAGACGGCGCTGGCGGTGCGGATCGCCCATGATCGCCGTGACGAGTTTCCCGACGGGCAGTTGTTCGCGCAGCTTCGGGGCGTGGCGACGGCCGAGGTGCTGGGCTCGTTCCTGTCGGCGCTGGGCTGCGAGGTTCCGCATGGCCTGTTGGAACGGCAGCAGCTGTTCCGCAGCGCGACCGCCGACCGTCGAATCCTGGTGGTGCTGGACGATGCCGCCTGCGAGGCGCAGGTTCGGCCGCTGCTGCCCGGCGGTGCCGGCTGTGCTGTGCTCGTGACGTCGCGAAGTCGGCTGTCGGGGCTGGAAGGCGCTGCCGTCGTTGAGGTCGGCGAGTTGTCCGTGGCCGAGTCGTTGGCGTTGCTTTCGGCCGTCGCCGGCGCGGATCGTGTTGCGGCGGAAGAGGAGTCGGCTCGTGAACTGGTCCGGTTGTGCGGGCATCTGCCGCTGGCCGTGCGGGTCGCGGGCGCGAGGCTGGCGTCGACGAAGTATCTGCTGCTGCGGGAATTAGTTGAGCGGATGGCCGACGAGCGCCGCCGACTGGCCGAGCTCAAGGTCGGCGACGTGGACGTGCGGGCCGGTGTCGAGATCGGCTACTCCTCGTGCGATCCCTTGCAGCGCAAGCTGTTGCGGCTGCTCGGCTGGTTCGACTCGGTCGACCTGCCCGAGTGGGCCATGACCACGCTGCTCGGACAGGACGCCTCGGCCGCGCTGGCCGGCCTCGTCGAGGCCCAGCTGGTGGCCGTGGTCGGGCGGGATCGCCTGGGGCAGCTGCGTTATCGTCCGCACGAGCTGATCAGGGTCTTCGGCCACGAGCGGCTGCTGGCCGAGGAACCCGCCCGCGACGAGGCGCTCGACCGACTGCTGCGGTGCTATCTGGACGTCTCGGTGCGCGCCGACCGAAGGCTGCCGGTCGGGCGTTTTCCCCTTGCCCCGGTGGAGAAGGCCGCCGATCCGGCCGTGGTCCGGCGGGCCGAGGCCGATCCGCTGGGCTGGCGCGACGCCGAGTCCGCCATGCTGCACTGCCTGGTCCGGCTGGCCCACCGGCTCGGCCGCTGGGCGCTGGCCGGACGGTTGGCCGAGGTCTGCGCGGCCCGTCCCGGCGACCGGCGGATCGAGGTGATCGGCCTGGTCTCGGCCCGGCACACCGGCGATCGCCGTGCCCAGGCCGTCAGTTTGTGCCGGCTCGGCGACCTGCACTGGGACGCGCACGGCCGGGCCAACCGGGCCCGGGTCTACTACGACATGGCGTGCCGGATCTTCACCGGGCTCGACGACCACTCCGGACTTGGACGGGCGCTGGCCGCCCGGGCCGACATCGACGTGGAACGCGGCGACATCGAGCGGGCCGAGGTCTGCCTGGAGGACGGGCTGTCCATGCTCCGCCAGGTCGACGACCAGACCGGGCAGGCCGATGTGCTGCGGCAGCTGGGAACCCTGCTCGCCGACCGCGACCGGGCAGCCGATGCCGTCCGGTGCTTCGAGGACAGCCTGCGGCTCGCCCGCGGTCTCGGCGACCGGCGTCGCGAGGCGTATGCCGGCAAACAGTTGGCGGATGTCTTGCGGCGCAACGGTCAACACGATCGAGCCGGCGCGTTGTTGGAGTCC
>DASWRQ010000399.1:0-42587 GCA_036403095.1 Kutzneria sp.
TTGGCCAGCGGCGCGACGGCGTCCTCCAGGTCAAGGAAGACCTGGTCCACGGGCTGTGTCCTGGCCTTCTCCAAAAACCGCGGGTTGCTGCCGGGCACCGCGAGGCACGAGCGGCGCGGGCGAAGGCGATCGACCACGGGGGACCTCCTGAATACCGACCAGTAACCGGATGCCGCGAATCGTGGCACGCCCGACCCCGGTGCGCTATTCGCCTGAGTCGCCTTTCACAGCGACCGTGCACAGCGACGGCGATGTCGGTTCGGGTCAATCCGGCCACTAATCTCACCCTCATGGCAGCCGCGAACAGGGTTTTCGTCGCCCAACTTGCCGGGCTCCCGGTCTTCGGACCGGACGGCGAGTCGGTCGGCCGGGTGCGGGACATCGTGGCCGGCCTCCGCACCGACCGACAGCCGCCGCGTGCGCTGGGCATCGTGATCGAGATGTTGTCGCGACGGCGGATCTTCGTGCCCATGTTGCGGGTCACGTCGATCGAGCCGAACGCGGTCACCCTGGCCACCGGTCGGGTGAACCTGCGCCGGTTCAGCCAGCGGCCCAACGAGGTACTCGTCGTCGGGCAGCTGCTGGACGTTCGGGTGCACTTCGCCGCGAGCAACGGCGCGGACGAGGTGAGCGCCGTGGTCATCGACGCCGCGATCGAGCAGACCCGCACCCGCGACTGGCTGCTCACCAAACTGGCCGTGCAGGAACGAAGTCGGCTGCTCGCCCGGCGCGGATCACTGCGCGTGCTGGCCTGGGAGGACACCGCCGGTCTCGGCCTGCCCGACCTGTCCGCGCAGCCGCAGGGCGCGCACCAGCTACTGGCCGTGTTCGAGGGCATGCGCCCGGCCGACGTGGCCAGCGCCTTGCTCGACCTGCCCACGAAGCGCCGCTACGAGGTCGCCGACGCGCTGGATGACGAGCGGCTGGCCGACGTCATCGAGGAACTGCCGGAGGACGACCAGAAGGAACTGCTCGGCCACCTGGACGACGAGCGGGCCGCCGACATCCTCGAGGCGATGAACCCCGACGACGCCGCCGACCTGCTGGCCGAGCTGTCCGAGCCGGACAAGAACCGGCTGCTGGAGCTGATGGAGCCCGAGGAGTCCGCGCCGGTCAGGCGGCTGCTGGCGTACTCGTTCGACACCGCCGGCGGTCTGATGACTCCCGAGCCCGTCGCGCTCACCCCCGACGCCACCATCGCCGAGGCGCTGGCCCGGGCCCGCAACCCCGAGCTCACGCCCGCGCTGTCCAGCATGGTCTTCGTCTGCCGGCCGCCGACCGCCACACCGACCGGCCGCTACCTCGGCTGCGTGCACCTGCAACGGCTGCTCCGCGAGCCGCCGTCCGACCTGGTCGCCGGGGCGCTGGACACCGATCTGCCCCGGCTGCGGCCGACGGCGTCCCTCATCGAGGTGACCAAGTTCTTCGCGACCTACAACCTGGTGTGCGCGCCCGTGGTGGACGACGAGGACCACCTGCTCGGCGCGGTCACCGTTGACGACGTGCTGGACCATCTGCTGCCCGGTGACTGGCGGGAGACCCTGCACCATGAGGAGGAGGGCGTCGCCAATGCCTGAGCTGACCTCGCGCCGGCGGCTCGACCAGCCCCGTGCGCCGCGCCGGTGGGCCATCGAGCTGGATCCCGAGGCGTTCGGCCGGTTCTCCGAGCGGCTGGCCCGGTTCCTGGGGACCGGCAAGTTCCTGTTCTGGCAGACCCTGCTCGTGGCCGTGTGGATCGCGCTGAACCTGTTCGCGGTCACCCTGCAGTGGGATCCCTACCCGTTCATCCTGCTCAACCTGGCCTTCTCCACCCAGGCCGCCTACGCCGCGCCGCTCATCCTGCTGGCCCAGAACCGGCAGGACGACCGGGACCGGATCTCGCTGGAGGAGGACCGGGCCCGGGCCGCCCAGAACCGGGCCGACACCGAGTTCATGGCCCGTGAGCTGGCCGCCCTGCGGCTGGCCGTCGGCGAGGTCGCCACCCGCGACTACCTGCGCGGCGAGCTCGAGCGGCTGCGCGCCGAGCTCGCCGGCACCAAGAAGCGCGAGAAGACCCGCAAGTCCTCGACGCCGTCCGCGGAACAGATCCGCGACGACCCCCGCTGGGACGATGAGGAATCCATCACCCACAAGAACTAACAGTGTTGAATGGCGCCGCCTCCGGCGTCGCAGGCTCGGCCCCTCGTGACCGGTGCTTCGCCCTTGCCGTGCGAAGCACCGGCGGGGCCGAGCACAGGCGGCTCAGGTCAGCGGCCTGCGGGGCTCACCGAGAGGAGGCGGCCGGCCAGGCCGCGGGAGCGGACGGTGAGCTTGGCGGCGACCTCCGTCAGCACCTTGGACGCCGCGGCCTCGGGGTCGGCCAGCACGAGGGGCGTGCCGGCGTCGCCGCATTCGCGCAGGCGCTGGTCGAGCGGGACCTGGCCGAGCAGGGGCACCTCGGCGCCGACGGCCTTGGTCAGCGAGTCGGCGACGGTCTGGCCGCCGCCGGAGCCGAACAGTTCCATCCGGCTGCCGTCGGGCATGTCCATCCACGACATGTTCTCGATGACGCCGGCCACCCGCTGCCGGGTCTGCAAGGCGATGGCGCCGGCCCGCTCGGCGACCTCGGCGGCGGCCTGCTGCGGCGTGGTCACCACGAGGATCTCGGCGTTGGGGATGAGCTGCGCGACCGAGATGGCGATGTCGCCGGTGCCCGGGGGCAGGTCCAGCAGCAGCACGTCCAGGTCGCCCCAGAACACGTCGGCCAGGAACTGCTGCAGCGCCCGGTGCAGCATCGGGCCGCGCCAGACGACCGGGGCGTTGTTCTGCACGAACATGCCGATGGAGATGACCTTCACGCCGTTGGCCTGCGGCGGCATGATCATCTTCTCGACCTGGGTCGGCCGGCCGGTGGCGCCGAGCATGCGGGGCACCGAGTGGCCGTAGATGTCGGCGTCGACGATGCCGACGGACAGGCCGCGGGCGGCCATCGCGGTGGCCAGGTTGACCGTCATGCTCGACTTGCCGACGCCGCCCTTGCCGGAGGCGACGCAGTAGACCCGGGTCATCGAGCCGGGCTGGGCGAACGGGATCACCGGCTCGGCCGCGTCGCCGCGCAGCGACTTGCGCAGCTCCGAGCGTTGCTTGTCGTCCATCACGTCCAGCTCGACCTTGACGGCGGTGACGCCGTCGACCTTGCTCACCGCCGCGGTCACGTCGGCGGTGATCTTGTCACGGAGCGGACAACCTGCCACCGTGAGATAGACCTCGACGGTCACGGCGCCGTCCTGGCCGATGGTGACGTCCTTCACCATGCCAAGCTCGGTGATCGGGCGGCGGATTTCTGGATCCTGCACGCCGGCCAGCGCGGACCGCACGGCGTCGGCACTCGGGACAGTAGTCACGAGACCCATGCTACGAGCCGTTGTTACCAGTCGGTCAGCCGGAGTTCGCCGAATCACGATAGGGGCACTGCGCGATCATCTGGACGCGTTCCGTAACATGGTGGGTCGTGCTGGACACAGGTAGGACCCGACTGCCCACCCGGACCGAGTTAGCCGTGTGGCGGTCATTCCTGCGGGCGCACGCCCGCATCGTCCGACATCTGGAGACCGAGCTCGTCGCCGAGCAGAGCCTGTCGCTGGCGTCCTACGACGTCCTGGTGCAGCTCGCCGAGGCGCCCGGGCGTCGAATGCGGATGACGGAACTGGCCGACGCCGTGCTGCTGTCCCGCTCCGGCGTCACCCGGCTGGTCGACCGCCTGGAGCGGACCGGCCTGGTCACCCGTGAGCGGGCCGACGGCGACGGCCGGGGCGTGGTGGCCGTGCTCACCCAGACGGGCCTCGACCGGTTACGCACCGCGTCCGGGGTGCATCTGGCCGGCGTGGTCCGCCATTTCGTCGAGGCACTCGACGAGACGGCCATCGCCACCTTCGGCCGCACCTGCGAGCAGCTCGCGGCCGCTTCCCCGCCGCTGCCCGACACCCCCTGACCGGGCCGGGCCGCGCACCGGGTTCCGCCTCGGCCTCACGCGCCGGGCCCTGCCCCCGGTCGTCCCAGGCCCGGCTCGCAATCGTTCGCATCGGCGGCCTCGGCCGGCGTGAAAGCGCGTTTCCTCACGATGAACGTGAGGAATGGTCCCTTCCAAACACCAGGATCCGGCATGCAGACGGGGCCTTCCCAGGTTGGGAAGGCCCCTTCTGCGTGCCGTCGGTCAGGTGGCGTCCGGGTCGAACGGGGGACGCTCGCCAGGCGAGAGCGGGCGCTGCTCGGGGCGCGGGCTCGGCTCCGGCGCGGCGGCGGCCGGGTAGCCGTTGGCCTTGTAGCCGGTGTCCTCGGGGAAGTCCTCCAGCAGGTGCCGGGTGATGGCCCGCTTGGGATTGAACTCGCGCAGCTGGCGCAGGTCCTCCAGCGGTTTGCGGAGCTCGTCGAACTCCGGCCCGAGCTCGGAGCGGAGCTGCTCACGAGCGCCGGTGGCGTAGTCCCGCACCTGACGGATGCCCTTGGCCAGCCAGGCGGCAGCACTGGGCAGTCGCTCGGGCCCGAGGATGAACAGGCCGGCGACGATCAGGACGAGGAGCTCGCCCCCGCTGATTCCGAACACGTCTCCCAGCCTAATCCGACTGCGTGGTGACCTGTAGCACCATCTGCCGCCCTTGCCTGACGATCTCGACCGGAACGGTCTCGCCGATGGTCCGCTCGATGATCGCGACGCTGAGTTCGTCGGCCGTGCGGATGGGCCGCCCGGCGAACTTGGTGATCACGTCGCCCTCGACGATGCCGGCCTTGGCCGCCGCCCCGCCCTGCTTGACGTTCTGCACCTGGGCGCCGTCGGTGGCCACGGCCGAGACCGAACGGGCGTTGAGCCCGATGTCGGCGTGCTTGACCTGGCCGCTCTTGATCAGGCTCTCGGCGATGCGCCGGGCGAAGTCGATCGGAATGGCGAAGCCGATGCCGATGGAGCCGGTGTCGCCGGGCGACAGGATGGCGCTGTTGATGCCGACCAGGGCCCCGGTGTCGTCCAGCAGCGCGCCGCCGGAGTTGCCGTGGTTGATGGCGGCGTCGGTCTGGATGGCGTCGTAGGTGACGGGCGGGTCGCCGCCCTCGCCGGCGGCCTGCAGCGGCCGGTTGACCGCGCTGACGATGCCGCTGGTGACGCTGCTGGACAGGCCGAGCGGCGAGCCGATGGCGATGACCTCGTCGCCGACCGAGAGATTGCTGGACTTGCCGAGCTGGATCACGGTGGGATTGGTCACCGAGACCTTGATCACGGCCAGGTCGGTCTTGGGATCGCGGCCGACGATCTTGGCGTCGGTCTTGGTCCCGTCGGCGAACACCACCCGCAGCGTGGCCGACGGGTCGGACGCCGCCGCCGACACCACGTGGTTGTTGGTGAGGATGTAGCCGCCGCTGTCGATCATGACGCCGGAGCCGAGCCCGCCGCCGGTGCCGACCTGGACCTCGATCTGCACGACCGCGGCCTGGGTCCGCTTGACGATGTCGGCCACCGAGCCCGGCGCGGGCTTCTTGCCCGGGTCCTCGACCTGGGCCAGCGTGACGGAGCTGGTCAGCGGGTTGCCGGACTGCGCGATGGCCCAGCCGGCGACACCGCCGCCGACCCCGATGAGCAGCGCGACGCCGGCCAGCGCACCCAGCGCGGTCGGCTTGACCCGGCGGCCGAACAGCAGCTCGGGCACGGACAGCATGGGGCCAGTCTTGGCGGCCGGCTTGGCCTCGGACTCGCCGTCCTTGTCGGACTCGGCGGCCGGCGGGCCGAGGATCGCGGCGGCGCCCGGGTCACGCCACGGGTCGCGGTCGGCGGCGTCCTGCCAGAACACGGGCTCGATGACCGGCTCGGAGCCGTGCGGGACGGCGCCGGGCGCCCGCTGCAGCACGACGTCGCCGGCGCTGTCGGGACGGCCGAAGGCCATGCTCAGCGCCTCGGGCGGCGGCGGGGCGAGCGCGATGCGGCCGTTGGTGGCGGCGGAGTTGGCGCGCGGCGCGAAGGCGCTGTCCACGCCTTGGGGACGACCGAACTCGGCGGCCTGGGAGGGATCGACGGCCGGGCGGTCCAGCGGCCGGGGACCGATGCGGCGGCCCTGACCGTCGTCGACGCCCGAGACCGGGGTCGCCGGCGGCTGTTCGGGGCTGGGCTGCTGCTCGTTCATCAACCGGAAGCGTGCCTCACCAGCGGTGAATTCACCGTGTGGGCAGGTCCGTGACGGTGGTGGGCGATGTCGACGTGGTCGGCTGCACCTGGAGGACCTGGTTGGCGTCCACCGGCACCGGCGAGTTGTCGTTGGCGGCCGGGGTGTCGCCGTGCATGGTCACGATGGCGATCGCGCCGAGCACCAGGCCCGACACGACGACGCCCGCGCCCTGCTTGGTGCGGCGGGACATCCGGTTGCCGAGCACGGTGGAACTGCTACCGAGGGGCTGGGACGACCCGAAGGCGGGTCCGCTGCCGAAAGGGCGGAGCTTCTCGCTGCCCTTGCCCGGGCGCAGCACGGTGACCAGCTGGCCGTCCTCGGTGACGGCGAGGTTGTCGGGGCCGCTGGGCAGCTCCACGTCCTGTGGGATGGACATCAGCGACGCCAGCAGGCCGGCCGACGCGACCGGCGCGTGCGCGGCCTTCATGGCCGACCGGGCGTGCCGCTGGGTCGCGGCCTCGGCGGCGCAGAACGGACAGCGCGCCAGGTGCGCCGCGGCACGATCATGGGCGGTGGCCGACAGCTCCCCGTCGACGAAGGCCACCACCGCGTCGGGCAGCAGATGCTGTTCCGGCAGGCTCGGCAGACTCCACCCGCGCAGCTCGGTCATCCAACGACGTCCTTCCGTGCGAGCTCGGCGCGGCGCTCGAGGCTGGCGCGCAGGGCCTGGCGGCCCCGGTGGATACGGCTGCGGACGGTGCCCAGCTTCACCCCGAGCGTGGCCCCGATCTCATCGTAGGACAGGCCCTCGACGTCACAAAGCACAACGGCGGCACGGAATTCCGGCGGCAGCTCGTCCAGCGCGGCCTGCAGGTCCGGGTCCAGGTGGGTGTCCGAGTAGACCTGCTCCGGACTCGGGTCGTCGCCGACCAGGCGGTCGGTGTCCTCCGGCAGGCCCTCCATGCGCAGCCGCGAGCGGCGGCGGGCCATGTCCAGGAAGAGGTTCGTGGTGATGCGGTGCAGCCAGCCCTCGAAGGTGCCCGGCTTGTAGGACGCCAACGAGCGGAACACCCGGATGAAGGTCTCCTGGGTGAGGTCCTCGGCGTCGTGCTGGTTGCCGGACAGGCGGTAGGCGAGCCGGTAGACGCGGTCGGCGTGCTCGCGCACGACCTCGTCCCACGACGGCGGGGTCCAGGCAGCCTCTGCGGGCGCGACGGCCACGGCGGCGACCGGCTCACTGGCCGGTTCGGTCGTCTGAGTGCGCATCGGTGGTACGGCACCTCCAGCGGGCGGCTGCCCTTCGGTGGGGACAACGTGGCGGACGTCCCCGTTGTTCCCCCTCACTCTCGCGGTCATGCTTATAACCATCGTTAGAGAGGCCTGAGAGCAGTCTGAGAATGCTCCGATGCGGGTTGTTCACCCAGAACGGCCCGTCGCGCCGCTAACCTCGCATCTTGTGACGCTCGGGAAGTACGTGGACGGCTACGCCGTCGAGGACGAGGTCACCTCGGCCGCGCGGGCCCGGGGGACCGAGCTGGGCTGCGTGCCCATCGGTGTCACCGGCGGGGCCGCGCTGCGCTTCCTCGCCGCGTCCCTGCAGGCCAGGGCGGTCGTGGAGATCGGGACCGGGGCCGGCGTGAGCGGCCTGTGGCTGCTCGGCGGCATGGCCAGGGACGGCGTGCTGACCTCGATCGACGTGGAGCCGGAGCACCAGCGGGTGGCCCGGCGGGCCTTCTCCGACGCACGCATCAGCCCCGGGCGCACCCGGCTGATCATGGGCCAGGCGCTGGACGTGCTGCCGCGGCTGACCGACGGCGGCTACGACCTGGTGTTCGTGGACGCGGCCAAGCAGGAGTACCCGCGGTACCTGGAGCACGGGGTGCGGATGCTGCGGCCGGGCGGCGTGATCGCGTTCGACAACGTCTTCTGGAAGGGCCGGGTCGTCGATCCGGCCGACCGGGACGCCGAGACGGTGGCCATCCGGGAGACCAACAAGGCCGTCCGCGAGGACGACCGGCTCGTGTCGATCATGCTCCCGGTCGGCGACGGCCTACTGGTCGCGGCCAAGCGCTGATTTTTTGTCACATGCGGCGCTGGAAGTCGAATGTGGACCACATGTGGCAATCAGCCGAGGGAAAGGCTGGCCGCCCGCAGCTCGTCCAGGGCCTTGAGGGCGTGCGGGGCGAGGTCGTCGTCGCCGCTGTCGGACCAGGCGGCGTAGCCCCGCTTGAAGGCCAGCACCCCCAGCTCACCGGCCAGGGCGGCGGTCGTGTCGGGCACGCCGCGAGCCACCAGGGCGGTGGTCATCGCGGCCGCGAGGCTGACGCTCTTGAGGGCGTCGCGTTCCTGGAGTTCGGCGCTGGCCGCGACGGCCGCCTTCAGGCGCGGGCCGAGCTCCCGATTCATCGGGCCCATCATGCTCGACGCCCGCACGAGACCGGCTGCGACCGCCGCCAGCGGGCTGGCCGTCGGCGGCGCATCGGCGATCCCCTCGGCCAGCAGCCGGCTCAGCGACTCCTGGCCGGCCACCAGCAGCTCGCGCTTGTCCGGGAAGTGCCGGAAGAAGGTGCTCTTCGTGACGCCCGCGCGCTCGGCGATCTGCGCCACCGTGGTGGCGTCGTAGCCCTGCTCGGTGAACAGGTCGACCGCCGCCAGCACGAGGCGTTCCCGCGCTCCCGGTTCCCATCGGCCCATGCCGCCCATCATAGGTGACGGTACCTTTGTCCCATCACTGTGCTAGCGTGATGGGACAAGAGTCCCATCACCTGGGGAGCATCCCATGCGCGTATTCGTCACCGGCGGCACCGGCCTGATCGGCTCCGCCGTCGTCGCCGAGCTCATCGACAACGGGCACTCCGTGCTCGCCCTCGCCCGCTCCGACGCCTCCGCCCAGGCCGCCATCGCCGCCGGCGCCTCGGCGATCCGGGGTGGTCTCGCCGACCTGGACGTCCTGCGCTCCGCAGCCGCGAAGTCCGACGGCGTGATCCACCTGGCCTTCAGCAACGACTTCAGCAGCGCCGAGGCCGTCGCTCGCTCCGTCGCCGAGGAAGGCGCCGCCTTGGAGGTTCTGGGCTCCGCGCTCATCGGCACCGACCGCCCCTTCGTCACCTGCTCCGGCACGCCGTGGGTACCCGGCCACGTCGCCACCGAAGCCGACAACGTGCCCGTCGAGGGGCCTGTCGGCGGGCGCGGGCGCGCCGTCATGGCCGTGCTGGACCTGGCCTCACGTGGGGTTCGAAGCTCCGCCGTGCGGCTGCCTCGCACCGTGCACAACGAGGGTCGGGGCGGTTTCGCCGGCGTGCTCGCCAACATCGCTCGGCAGACCGGCGTCTCCGGCTACCCCGGCGACGGCACGCAGCGCTGGCCCGCCGTGCACGCCCTCGACGCCGCCGTCCTGTTCCGGCTGGCCCTGGAGAAGGCGGAAGCCGGCACCGCGTGGCACGCCGTAGACGACGAGGGCGACGCGGTCCGCGACATCGCCGCCGTCATCGGCCGGCGGCTCGGTCTGCCCGTCCAGTCGGTGCCGGCGGAGACCTACGGCCCGCTCGGGCCGATCTTCGCCAACGACCAGCCCGCGTCCAGCGCCCACACCCGCGAGACCCTCGGCTGGCAGCCCAAGCACCCCAGCCTGTTGGCCGACCTGGAGAACCTCCAGCCGTGACGTCCGGGCTGAGATCATGACCGGATGACCGCACCCCCCGACGGACTGCCGATCTATCGAGTCCTGACCGGTCCCGATGACGCGACGTTCTGTCACCGGGTCAGCGAGGCGATCGCGCTGGGCTACCGCTTGCACGACGGGCCCGCCGTGACCTTCAACGGCACGCACGTGATCGTCGCCCAGGCATTGCTGTGGCCGGGACACAGTGTGGATCTTGCGTAAGCGATCAACCCGCCGCCCCGGCTAGGATTTGCGATCCGGGGGTCCATCCCCCGCCGTAGCCCCGCGCATGGGGTTTGACCTGCGGTTACGGTACGCCAACCTGGTGGCGGTGGGCGGAATCGCGACTTCGCTAGGGCCGGCCGGGCCAGCTGTAGTCGTAGGTCAGGGAGAAGGTGCGGTCGACCCAGTCGCCTGCCTCCTCGCCGTTCGACGGCTCGGTGGCGAAGTCGGCGACAGAGGCGCGCACGGCGGCCAGTTCGGCGGAGCAGTCGGTGGCGGTGAGCAGCTGACCGTCTCGGAAGGTCAGCTCGCGGACCTGGTCGAACATCCAGGCCGGCCAGAAGCCCATGTGCAGCCGAGGACGGACGTCGGGATCGCCGGTGCCGATGAGCAACCGGCCGGTGAAGGTCACCGGCCGGTTCAGCCCGTCGTACTGCCAGCCCTCGTACTCGACCAGCTGCGACCGCACCCCGTCGAACGGAGCGGGCTCGGCCTCCGAGCCCAGCGTCAGGTCCTGCAGCAGCAACTGGTCGGCTACGACGGCGTACGTGCACACGAAGCCGCGGTAGCAACCGGTACTGAGAAACCGCGGCTCGTAGCCGTGCTCGGCCGGGTGGAACAACCCGGTGCCGTCGATCGCTGTGACGGCGTACGGCTCATCCTCGAAGATCACCTGGTCAGCTATCTGCGAGGTCATTACTCCGCCCGGGCTCCCTTGCCGAGGACCACGACGCCGCTGGCGCTGACGGTGTAGTGCTCGAGGTCGTGCCCTCGGTCGACGCCGACCACGGCGCCGTCGGCGATCACGACGTTCTTGTCGAGGATGGCCTTCCGCACGACAGCGCCCTTGCCGACGCGGACGCCGGGGAGCAGCACGCTGCCCTCGACGATGGCGCCGGACTCGACGACGACGTCGGAGCTGACGACGGACTCCCGGACCGACGCCCCGGAGATGATGGAGCCGGGACCGACGATGGACTCCATGGCCATGCCGCCGTTGACGAACTTGGCCGGCGGCAGCGGCGGCGTGGCGGTCCGGATGGGCCACGCCTGGTTGTAGAGGTTGAACACCGGATGCACGGACACCAGGTCCATGTGGGCGTCGTAGTAGGCGTCCAGGGTCCCGACGTCACGCCAGTAGCCCCGGTCCCGCTCGGTCGCCCCGGGCACGACGTTGTCGTCGAAGTCGTAGACGTAGGCGCTGCCGGCGTCGACCAGCATGGGGATGATGTTGCCGCCCATGTCGTGGTCGGAGTCGGGGTCGGCGGCGTCGGTGCGCAGCGCGTCGAGCAGGGCCTCGGTGGTGAACACGTAGTTGCCCATGGACGCGAAGGTCACGTCGGGGTCGTCGGGCACGTGCGGCGGATCGGCCGGCTTCTCGAGGAACCGGGTGATCTTGCCGTTGGCGTCGGAGTCGATGCAGCCGAACGCCTTGGCCTCGGCCCGCGGCACCCGGATGCCGGCGACGGTGACCCCGCAGCCGGACTCGATGTGCTGCTCGACCATCTGCCCGGGGTCCATCCGGTACACGTGATCGGCGCCGAACACCACGATGTAGTCGGGCTTCTCGTCGTGCACGAGATTGAGCGACTGGAAGATCGCATCCGCGCTGCCGGTGTACCAGCGCGGCCCGAGCCGCTGCTGGGCGGGCACGGGCGTGATGTATTGCCCGAGCACGCTGGACAGCCGCCACGTGGTGGAGATGTGGCGGTCGAGCGAGTGCGACTTGTACTGGGTCAGCACGCACAGCTTGGACATACCGGCGTTGACCAGGTTGGACAGCACGAAGTCGATAAGTCTGTAGTTGCCGCCGAACGGCACCGCAGGCTTGGCCCGGTCCGCGGTGAGAGGCCACAACCGCTTGCCCTCACCGCCGGCGAGCACGATTCCCAGAACGTGGGGCTGCCCCTTCACGATCAGTGACCCTATCCGCCGGGCACTAGGTTGTCAGCTGTGCGGATCGGATTACTGACACGCGAGTACCCGCCCGAGGTGTACGGCGGGGCAGGCGTCCACGTCGGCTTCCTCGTGCCTCGGCTGCGCGAGCTCATCGACGTGGACGTGCACTGTTTCGGTGGTGAGCGGCCGGATGCGGTGGCCCACCAGCCGGCGGCGAACCTCAGGGACGCGAACCCGGCGCTGTCCACCCTGTCCGTCGACCTGGAGATCACGGCGGCGGTCGAGGGGGTGGACCTCGTGCATTCACATACGTGGTACGCCAACTTCGCCGGCCAGCTGGCCAAGGTGCTGCACGGCGTGCCCCACGTGATCACGGCGCATTCGCTGGAGCCACGCCGGCCGTGGAAGGCCGAGCAGTTGGGCGGCGGCTACCGGTTGTCGTCCTGGGTGGAGCGCACGGCCTACGAGTCGGCGGACGCGATCATCGCGGTCAGCGACGGCATGCGGGCCGACGTCCTGGACTGCTACCCGGCGCTGGATCCGGCCCGGGTGCACGTTGTCCGCAACGGCATCGACACCACGCTCTACGAATCCGTGACCGGCACGGACGCGCTGGACAAGCACGGGATCGACCCGGCCAAGCCGATCGTGGCCTTCGTCGGCCGGATCACGCGACAGAAGGGCGTCGGGCACCTGGTGGCGGCGGCGCACCGGATCTCCGAGGACGCGCAGCTGGTGCTGTGCGCGGGCGCGCCGGACACGCCGGAGATCGCGGCCGAGACCGAGGCGGCGGTGGCCGAGCTGGCCAAGGCCCGGCCGGGCGTGTTCTGGATCCAGGAGATGCTGCCGACCGAGGAGGTCAAGCAGGTCCTCAGCCACGCCACGGTGTTCGTGTGCCCGTCGGTGTACGAGCCGCTGGGCATCGTGAACCTGGAGGCGATGGCCTGCGGCACCGCGGTCGTCGCGTCGGATGTCGGCGGCATCCCGGAGGTGGTGGACGACGGCGTGACCGGGCTGCTGGTGCACTACGACGAGGCCGGCATCGAGACGTACCGCACGGAGTTGGCGGCGGCGATCTCGCGCGTGCTGGCCGATCCGGCGCGCGCGGCGGAGATGGGTCGGGCCGGCCGTGAGCGGGCGGTTCGGGAGTTCTCGTGGGCCGGTGTCGCGGCCCAGACGGTCGAGGTCTACCGCAGTGTGAGCTAGGTCACGTTTGATAATGGCAACCCCGGACCCGTGTTGGCCACCTTTACCCGATAGAGCGACTTTGATCGAGCTATCGGAGGTCCGGTGTCACGCACCGTGCACGGGCCCGGGGGCCGTGCCGCGATCTTGTTGTCGATTGCCGCGCTGCTGCTGGGGACGGCCGCCTGTTCGACGTCCCACGCGGGCACGTCGGGCACGGCCACGCTGACCATCGGGGGCAAGCAGATCCTCGATCCGGCGCGGCTGGAGGCCGACGGGGAACGGGAGTTGGCCTACACGGTCGGCTTCGGCTACGTCTCGCCGTCCGGCACCGGGCTGCCGCGCTGCTGGTTCGCCCAGCTCGGACTGACCGGCGCGGTGGACGAGCGGTTGTGGTGCGGCCCGGTGCAGGTGCCGGGCAGCCCGCCGACCAACGCCTGGGTGCCGATCCCCATGAAGAAGACGGGCGAGAACGACAGCCAGATCCAGCTCCAGGTGCAGCCGCCGGACGTGCCGATCCCGGGCAACCGCAGCACGCCGGTCAGCGACAGCCTGATCCGCTCGGACGGCACCACGACCAACCCGAAGGCCGTGGTCAACCGCACGGCCGGCGCGAACTTCGTGGCCGTGCTGACCGACACCGAGCACAAGTCCGACGCCGAGCTCGGCCTGACCGACCCGGCGCCGGTGCGGGTGCACGACGACCTGCTGGCGGTCAACGGCACCGGCTACGGCCGGCCGAGCAGCTTCCCGATCGGCGACGGCGCGACGCTGGTCCCGGGCGAGGGCATCTCCCTGCGGGTGTTGCGCCTGCACGTGGAACGCCCGGGCAAGACCGACCCGGCTTTCGGGGCGCAGCAGTGGTCGGGCTGGCGGCCGCAGCAGTCGACGTTGTCGCTGGTGGTGGAGGGTCGACGGACGGTGCTGTCGCCGGACCGGCTGCCCGACTCCGGCGACGTGTTCCTGATCTACGCCGTGCCGGACAAGCCGGATCCGCAGGAGCAGCTGATCCTCGGCAGCGTCGGGGCGAACTCGCTGGAGCAGCCGGTGGCGATCCCGGACGGCAAGCGCGCGGCCAAGGCCCCGGCCTCGCTGCAGACCGCCGGCGGGGTGAGCAAGGTGCCGGCCGACTCCAGCCAGAAGATCACCGCCAGGACGAGCGTGCCCTACGGCGGCCTGGCGGCCGGCGACCACGCGGCCGAGCTGACCGTCACCGGCGTGCGGCTGGGCCGGCAGCGGCCGATCAAGCTGGACAGCGGCGACTACCAGCTGGTCACCGAGACCGCCGACGGCAAGGCGCTGCTGGAGGTGGCGATCAAGACCACCGGCCAGCTGCCGGCGATCATGGGCGGGCCGGTCACCAAGAACTCGTTCGCGCTGACCCTGCCGGACAACTCGAAGGCCAGGCTGATCGGCGTGCGCTACGACGGCGACCTGCTGCCGGCCGCGCTGGTCTTCGAGGTGCCGGCCGACGTCAAGTCGGTCAGGATCGGCGTGAGCACCGGCTCCGTGGCGGTCTCCGCCCTCGGGCGGGTGGACCTCACGGCCGCCGGCGCGCCGATCGACCTGCCCCTGGACTTCGGATGACGCACGAGCAGCTCGCCGCGGGACTGGCCCCCAGGCTGGCCCTGCTGCGGGCACTGGCCGCCGAGCAGCACGTCACGCGGGCGGCCGACCGGCTCGGCGTGCCGCAGCCGACGGTCAGCCGCTGGCTGGCCTCGCTCAGCGCCGAGCTGGGCACGCCGGTGATCGTCCGCAACGGGCGCGGCGTGCGGCTGACCCGGGCCGGGCAGATCCTGGCCGAGGCGGCCGAGCAGGCGCTGGGCGTGCTGGAGGCCGGCTGCCGGCGGGCCATCGGGGAGGCCGATCCGGAGCGCGGCCAGGTCGTGCTGGCCTTTCTGCACACCATGGGCGGGGTGCGGGTGCCGGAGCTGCTGCGGGCCTTCCGGGCCCTGCACCCGGACGTGCAGTTCGCCCTCCAGCAGGCCTCGCACGAGGAGATGTTGGCCCGGGTCCGGGCCGGCGACGTCGACCTCGCGCTGACCGCACCGCTGCCGATGGACCAGCCGGATCTGGCCGGGCAGCCCCTCTACGAGCAGCCGCTGCTGCTGACCGTGCCGACCGGGCACCCGTTGGCCGGCCGCCGCCGGGTGCGGCTGGCCGAGCTGGCCGACCAGCAGTTCGTGGGTCTGAAGGCCGGCTACGGCCTGCGCCGCATCACCGACGCCCTGTGCCAGCAGGCCGGCTTCCTGCCGGTGCTGGCTTTCGAGGGCGAGGAGGTGGACACGGTGCGCGGTCTCGTCGCGGCCGGCCTGGGCGTCGCGCTGCTGCCGCAGGCCGACACGGCGTTGAACGGCGTCGTCGAGCTCGCGCTCACCCCGTCGGCCAGCCGCACCATCGGGCTGGTCTGGTCGGCGGCCGTGCCGCTGCCACCCGCGGTCGAGCTGTTCCGGTCCTTTGTGGCCGGCAGCGCCTGACCGCCCCCACCTTTTTGCCACATGTGGTCCACATGTGGCGCTGGGAGTCGAATGTGGTCCACATGTGGCAAAAAGCAGGGGGTGCTAGCGGTAGTTCTGGGCGAAGCGGACCAGGGTGCGCGCGGCGAAGCCGGTGGCGCCCGGCACCACCTCGTCGTAGTTGGCCTCGGAACGGGCCGGGCCGGCGATGTCGAGGTGGGCCCAGGGGAGGCCGCCGCTGAACTCGCGCAGGAACAGGGCGGCGGCGATACCGCCCGGCCCGCCGGGGGTCTGCTTGACGTCGGCGATCTCGCTGCGCACGGAGTCGGCGAGGTCCTCGATCAGCGGCATCCGCCAGTGCGCCTCGCCGACCTCGGCGCCGGCGGTGATCAGCTGCGCGGCGAGCTCGTCGGTGGTGGCGAACAGGCCGCCGGTGCGCACGCCGAGCGAGATCTTCATGGCGCCGGTGAGAGTGGCCACGTCGACCAGCACGTCCGGGGAATGCTTGCGCACGGCCCAGGTCATGGCGTCGGCCAGCACCATGCGGCCCTCGGCGTCGGTGTTGGCGACCTCGGTGGTCTTGCCGCCGTAATGGGTCACGACATCGCCGGGCCGGTAGGCGGAACCGGACACGTGGTTCTCCGCGCACGGCACCAGACCGGTGACACGAATTGGCAGTTTCAGTGCGGCGACCGCGAGCAGAGCGGCGATCACGGCCGCGCCGCCGGCCATGTCGGTGCGCATCAGGTGCATGCCGTCGGCCGGCTTGATCGAGATGCCGCCGGTGTCGAAAGTGATGCCCTTGCCCACGAACACCAGGTGCGGGGCCTTGGCCGACCCCCGTGGACGCCACGTCAACTCGACGAAGCGCGGCGGCCGGGAAGACCCGCCGCCGACGGCCAGCACGCCGCCGAAACCCTGCTCAGCCAGCCACTTCTCGTCGCGGACCGAAGCGGTCAGCCCGGTCACGCCCTCGGCCAGCCGCGCGGCGGTGCCGGCCAGCCAGGCCGGATCCTTCACGTTTGACGGTGTGTTGGCCAGGTCCCGCGTGAGCGCGGTGGCGGCGGCGAGCACCAGCGCCTCGGCCACGGCGTCGGCCACCGGAACTGATGTGACGAGCAGCACTGACTTCGTGCGCGCGGCCGGCGTGTCGCCGGTGACCTTGAACGTGTAACCGCCCAGCGCGAGGCCCAGCCCGAACGCACCGGCCTGCTCGGCGGTCACGTCCTCGGGCAGCAGCACCTGGAACCGCTGGATCTCACGCTCGGCCACCGCTCGGACCAGCGACGCCCCGGCGGACCGCCAGTCCTTGGCGGCGCCGTCGCCGACGCCGACGATCCAGGCGGCGCCGACCTGGCGGGTCTCGCCGGTCTTGCCGGTGGGCTCGAACGCGGCCAGCACGGTGTCGTCGAGACGGTCACGCCCCGGCCCGTAGGCGGGGCCGTCGGCGACCACCACCACGGTGGGGAGGCTGCGGTGCGGGGTCGGCACGACCTCGATCGCGGGCAGCGGGGTTGGCACGGCGGGCGCGGGCGAGCGCACGGAGAACCTCCAGCAGGGAAACGAATTCTGCCCCGGCTCCCTGATGGGAAACCGGGGCTCGGGGGACCACGCGGTGCGGCGTCTAGCCCACGACGCCCTTGAGGGCATCGCCCAGTTCGCTCGCCTCCTCCGCCGACATCTCGACGACGAGGCGCCCACCACCTTCGAGGGGCACCCGCATCACGATGCCTCGCCCCTCCTTGGTGACCTCAAGGGGACCGTCGCCGGTCCTGGGCTTCATGGCCGCCATAGCGTGCTCCCTCCGTACGTCCAGCTCGGCCCGACCGCCTCCCAGCCTGTCGGGTCCCGTCCATTCTCCCCCATCCGCCATCGGGCGTGAAACCGAACCGATCTTTTCGGCCGCACGCCGCCGGCACCATCTTGGCAAGTCAGGCCCCCTGCCGCCGAGTCGGCACGCCGGTCGGCCGCCGCACGGGCCCGGACACGTCCCCGATCACAGCCCCGGGCATGTCCCCAGGCATGTCCCCCGTCATGTCCGCTGTGGACGGTCAGCGGCGGGCCCGCCAGCAGGCGGCGATGTGGTCGTCGACCATGCCGGTCGCCTGCATCAGCGCATAGCACGTGGTCGGGCCGATGAAGACGAAGCCGAGCTTGCGCAAGGCCTTGGCCATCGCGGTGGACTCGGGCGTGATCGCCGGCACGTCGGCGATCACCCGCGGGCGACGGCGCCGGCCGGTCGGCGCGAACGACCAGAGCAGCTCGTCCAGCGGCTGGTCCAGACCGTTCACCACGGCGGCGTTGCGGATCGCGGCGGTGATCTTCTGCCGGTTGCGCACGATGCCGGTGTCGGCCATCAGCCGCGCCACGTCGGCCTCGTCGTACGCCGCGACCCGCTTCGGGTCGAACTGCGAAAAGGCCGCGCGGAAGGCCTCCCGCTTGCGCAGGATCGTGATCCATGACAGGCCTGACTGGAAGCCCTCGAGGGTGAGCCGCTCGAACATCTCGGGCACACCGCGCAGTTCGACGCCCCACTCCTCGTCGTGATAGCGCTGGTAGTCCTCTGTGGAGTCACCCCACGGGCAGCGGACCGGCTTGGTCACCGGGCGGTCTCCTCCGCCGGCAGCCGCTCCTCCAGCTCGGCCACCCTGGCCCGCAGCTCGGACACCTCGCGGCCGAGCCGGTCGAGCGCCCAGTCGACCTCGGACATCTTGTAGCCGCGGAACACCTGCTGGAACCGCAGGTCCTGGATGTCCTGCTCGGTGACCGAGTCGGCGGGCAGCCGCGTCGGCGACGCGCCCGGCGGCAGCGGGGCCAGCTCCTCGCCGCGGCCGAACACCAGCGACGCGGCCAGGAACACCACGCCGGCCACCACGGCCATCACGACGAGGTAGATGAGTACGGTGGTCACGCCTTCGATCGTGGCACGTCCGGGGCCACCCGTGCACGGGGGTCGTCCGAAACCCGCCCGCGCAGGCTCCGCATCGGCGGCCGGTCGGCGGTCGACACGGTGGTCGGATCCGGCAGCCATTCCCCGTCCACCTGCACGAACTGGGTCAGCACGGTGGCATCGCCGACGTCTGTACCACATCTGGCCAGCGCCGTGCCGAGTATCTGGCTGGACATCGCGCCGAGCTGCAGCAGTGATCGGTTCCGGTGCTTGCGCACGCCCAGGTTCACCTGGGCCAGTCCGTCCAGCCCGTACGCCGCGTGGGTGTCGATCAGCAGCCCGATCTCCACGCCGTAGCCGGCGGCGAAGGGCACGGACTCCAGAAGTTCGCGCGTGGCGGCGTATTCGCCGCCGAGCGGTTGCACCACGCCGGACAATTCGGGTCGCAGCGCGGCGAGCAGCGGGCGGGCCAGCAGCTCGGTGACGCGGCCGCCGCCGGTGCTCTCCAGCCGCAGCGGCCGTCGGTAGAAGCCTTTGACCAGCTGCACTCCCGGCGTGGTGAGCAGCGGGCCGAGCAGCGCCGGCACGAAGGCCGGGTCGGGGTCGACCAGATCGGAGTCGAGGAACACGACCAGGTCCCCGGTGGTCGCGGCGAGCGAGCGCCAGAGGACTTCTCCCTTGCCCGGTAACGGTTCAAGTTCGGGCAGCACGTCTTCCCGCCGCACCACCCGCGCCCCGGCCGCCCGCGCCACCGCCATGGTCCGGTCGGTCGAGCCGGAGTCGATCACCACCAGTTCGTCCACGAGCGAGCCCAGCAGCGGCCGGACCGCGGCCACCACCGCGCCGACCGTGACCTCCTCGTCCAGTGCCGGCAGCACCACACTGACGGTGTGATCACCCTTGGCGCGCACCAGTTCCGGCACCGTCCACCCGGGTTCCTGCCAGGTGCGCTCGCGGAACCACCGCTCGGTCCGGTCGAGCATCAGGCCAGGGCCCGCAGCACGGCCGACGGCGGGCGGGTGCCGGCGATGCTGGCGACCATGTCCAGCACCTGCCGGGTCTGCTTGACCTGGTGCGCGCGGAACACCCGAGCGCCGCTCCAGGCCGCGACGGCGGTGGCGGCCAGCGTGCCGTCGACCCGCTCCGCCAGGCTGACGCCCAGCGTCTCGCCGACGAAGTCCTTGTTGGACAGCGCCATCAGCACCGGCCAGCCGGTGCTGACGAGCTCGTCCACCCGGCGCAGCAGTTCCAGCCCGTGCCAAGTGTTCTTGCCGAAGTCGTGGGTGGGGTCGATGAGCACGCCGTCCGCCGGCACGCCCAGCGCCACCATGCGTGCCGCCGCGGCGGCCAGTTCCTCGGCGACCTCGGCCACCACATCCTGGTAGCGCGGGCGGAAGGGATCGGTGCGCGGCGGCAGGCCGCCGGTGTGTGAGCAGACGATGCCAACGCCATGTTCCGCGGCCACCTCGGCCAGTCGCGGGTCCGCGCCGGCCCAGGTGTCGTTGATCAGGTCCGCGCCCTCGCGGCAGACCTGCGCGGCGACCTCGTGCCGCCAGGTGTCCACGCTGATCACGACGTCCGGGTGCCGCTCGCGGACGGTGGCGACGAACGGCACGACGCGGCGGGCCTCCTCGGCGGCGTCCACGGTCTCGCCCTGGGAGCCGGCCCGCACGCCGCCGATGTCGATGATGTCGGCGCCGTCGGCCACCGCCGCGTCCACGGCGGCCAGCGCGGCGTCCTCGGCGAAGGTGGCGCCGCGGTCATAGAAGGAGTCGCGCGTCCGGTTGACGATGGCCATGACCAGCGCCCGGTCCGCGCCGACCTGCCTCGTCCCGAATCGCAACGGTCGCACAACGGTCATCGTGCCACGACGGGCCGGTCCCACCTGTTCGGAGTAATGTCCGTCACTGTTGCCGAAACAAACAACTGTTCCGACAACGCCGACGACCCTCCTGTATGCCACAGGCGTCAAAGAGAGGGCAAATCGTCGTAGATGATCACGGTCTGGCGGCGTCCCCCGGCCGGGTATTACGCCCGAGTCTCCCACCCGCGCTTTTACCCATTCGGCCTAGCGAATAGACACCGGCGGGTGATACCGATTACCGGAAATTGGTCCACCCGAACGAGGGCACGCCCCGTGAGATCGCCGTTTGCCGGTCTAGCCTCGGTCGGACCGAGGCGGAATCGAGCTGGAGGGGGCGCACTTCCGCTTGCCGCCACGGCGCACAACACAAGATCAATAAGGAGAGACCGTGGCCAAGAAGGCACTTGTCGTGGCGGTGACCGCGACCGGAATGCTGGTTATCGGGGCACCGGCATTCGCGGCAGCGGCACCGTCGGACAACCCCCTTTTCCAACAGCCACTCGTTTCCAACGTCAATGTCCTGAGCCAGAACGTCGTGCCGACCGGCAACACCAACGGCGGCAACGGCAACAATGCCGGCCAGGGCAATGTCGGCGGCAACGGCAACAACGTCGGCGACAACAACAACGGCGGGAACGGCAACAGCAACGGCGGTGCGGGCAACACGGTCGGCGGGGGCAACGCCGGCGGCGCGCACAACGGCCTGACCAAGCTCGCCCAAGCGGCCTCGGTCCCCTTCGCAGACTTCCTCGGCGCCGGCGCGGCGCCGATGAGCGGCCCCGGCAACACCAATGCCGGCGGCGGCAACAACTCCGGTTCCGGCAACACCGGTGGCAACGGCAACAACATCGGCTCGGCCAACAACGGCGGCAACGGGAACAGCAACGGCGGTGACGCCAACACGGTCGGCAGCGGCAATGCCGGCGGCGCGGGCAACGGCCACGGCGTGAGTCCGGCCGCGGCCACCCTGCCGGAGAACCCGTACTTCGGCCGCAGCCTTTCCGACGGTCCCGGCAACAACAGCGGGGGCAACAACAACGGGGGCAGCGGCAACAACGCCGGCGCCGGAAACGTGGGCGGCAACGGCAACAACGTCGGGAACAACAACAACGGCGGCAACGGGAACAGCAACGGCGGTTCCGGCAACACCGTCGGCGGCGGCAACTCCGGCGGCGTCGGCAACCACTGACCACCGCGGCAACTGACCGGGACGGCAACCGATCACCGCAACCGCAGCAACTGACGACCGGCGCGACAACTGATCAGTGTGGCCCGATCGGCACGGTTCCGGCCGACGGCCGGTCAACGGGGCACGGGGCACGGGGCACGGGGCACGGACACGGACACGGACACGCCCGAATGGCGGTGTCATCGATGGGTGATGACACCGCCGTTTGGACGTGATGCGTGTCACAGCTAGTTGCTACTCCAGAGTAGGTCCAAGTTTACTGCCGAGTAGCCGTGTCGTGACGAAGGTCACTCTGGAGGGCAATTGCGCAGGTCAATGGCGACTCTGCTGCTGGTGCTGGCGATGATCGGGGGCTTGGCGGGCACCGCCACGGCCGCCCCGGCAGCCGGCTTCAGCACGAGCTATCAGGCGATCCCCGGCGACGGCGGCATCACGCTGCACGCGTTCGTGGTCCGGCCGACCGGCCGCGGCGACGGGCCGTTTCCCCTCGTCGTGCTGCCGAGCAGCTGGGGGGTCAACGACATCGAGTACGTGGGCGCGGCGGCCAAACTCGCGTACCAGTCGGGTTACGTGGCGATCAGCTACACCGCCCGCGGCTTCTGGGACTCGGGCGGCCAGATCGAGGTGGCCGGCCCGCCGGACGTGGCCGACGCCAGCAAGGTGATCGACTGGGCACTGGCCAACACCGGCGCCGACCCGTCGCGCATCGGCATGGCCGGCATCTCCTACGGCGCGGGCATCAGCCTGCTCGCGGCGGCCGCCGATCCTCGGATCCGGGCCGTGGTCTCGATGAGCGGCTGGACCGACCTGGCGGCGTCGCTCTATCCGAACCAGACGGTCAGCTCGGCCGGCGTGGACCTGCTGTTGGCCGCCGGGCACCTGACCGGCCGTCCCGGCAAGGACCTGCAACAGGCCGAGAAGGACTATCTGGCCGGCGACTTCGCCGACGTGCTGCCGATCGCGCCGCCCCGCTCGGCGGCGACGAAGATCGACGCGATCAACCAGCACGGCACCGCCGTGATGATGGCCAACGCCTGGGAGGACTCGCTGTTCCCGCCCAGCCAGCTGACCGACTTCTACACCAAGCTGACCGGCCCGAAGCGGCTGATGCTGTCTCCCGGCGACCACGCCACGCCCGAGGTGTTCGGCGCGGCCGGCCTGCCCAATGAGGTGTGGGACTCGGCCGACCGCTGGCTCGACCACTATTTGCTGGGCGTGGACAACGGCATCGACCGTGAGCACTCGATCCAGCTGAAGCCGGCCAACGGCGGCGGTTGGCAGGGCTCCGAGTCGTGGCCGTGGCAGCAGCAGACGATTCCGTTGGGCAGCACCAGGTTCGCCGGCGGCGTGGACACCATCGCGGACAGCGGCGTGCCGATGGTGAGCGGGGCTCTCCAGGGTTATCTGGGCGTTCCCACCGGCGTCTCGATGCCGCTGGTGGCCCGCGCGGCGGCCGGCGTGTGGTCCGGACCCGTTGCCAGCAGTGGCTTTCAGGTGGACGGGGCGTCGCACGCCAAGCTGACCGTCACGCCCAGCGCTGCCGACACGACGTTGTTCGCGTACCTCTACGACGTGGGGCCGCTGGGCCTCGGCTCGCTGATCAGCCACAAGCCGTACTCGCTGCTGGGTGCGACGCCGGGCGTGGCCCACAACATCGATCTCGGTCTGGAGCCCATGGCCTGGAACGTGCCGGCGGGGCACCACCTCGCGCTGGTCGTCGACACCGTCGACCCGCGCTACCTGACGTCCAGCAAGCTCGGCAGCACGGTCGCGCTGTCCGGCACGCTGATGGTTCCCTTCAACTAGTGGAACTGCGGAAGGCGGGGGCCCCGGCGCGGGAGCCCCCGCCTTCGGCCTACTTCAGGGCCTTCACCAGCGCCGGCACGAACTTGGCGGCGTCGAGCGTGCCCCAGCCGGACACGGTGTCGAAGCCGGCCGCGGCGGTGTAGCCGGTGACCACGCCGTAGCTGTTGTCGCCGCTGGTCACGTCGACGATGCCGGACTTGGCCGCCTTCGGGCCGAGCTTGCCGTACAGGGCCGGGTTGATCTGGCCGAGCGAGTGCCCGTGGTTGGCCTGCACGGCCAGCGCCAGCACGCCGGCGAACAGCGGCGCCGACTCGGAGGTGCCGCTGGTGCCCTCCATGGTGATGTCCGGGAACGACCGGAACTTGCCGCCGACGACGGAGCGCTGCCACGACGGACGGGCGTAGGTCTTGGAGACGCCGCCGCCGGACCGCGGCCACAGGACGTCGGGCGCGGTGCGGTTGCCGTTGGCGTCAAGGGAAAGCACGGTGCCGCCGAGCGAGGTGACGTTCGGATCCGAGGCCGGCCAGCTGGCTGCCCGGTACGGGAAGTTGCCGTCCCCGACCAGCACCGGGTTGGTGGCGCCGAAGTCGCCGGAGGAGGCGACCAGCGTGATGCCGGCCTTGCTGGCCCGCTCCAGCGCCGGGTCGAGGCTCTTCACCGAGTCCAGCGCCGGGAAGGTGTCCTCGGCCGTGCCGAAGCTCATCGAGATGACGTCGGCGACCTTGTGCTTGGCCACGTAGTCGACCGCGGCCATCATCTCGGGCAGGCCGGTGAAGCCCTGGGTCTCGGCGATCGGCGTGGCCACGATGACGATCTTCGCGGCCGGCGCCATGGTGTGGAACATGGCCACGTCGAGGTCGGTCTCGCCGCCCCAGCCCTGGCAGGTGGCGGTGTCCACGCCCGAGTCCGCGCAGCCCGGCACCGCGCCGGCCGGCGTGATCACCGAGATGTCGGCCGGCGGCAGGCCGACGCGCTGGTCGTAGGCGTCCATGACGGCCTTGATGTCCGCGTCGCCGTAGGACACCAGCGTGGCGACCGTCGCGCCGGCGCCGGTCACGCCCTGGTTCCACAGCGTGGGCGTGTTGTACGCCTTGGCCAGCCGCGGCAGCGACGCCGTCGCCGCGGTGAGCCGATTCACCTTCTGCTGCACGGTGTTCGCGCCCACGAACGACGACGCCGCCGCGCTGAACATGTGGTGCGCCTGCTGCGCCGCCTTCGGCTGCTGGCTCGCCGCCGCCGGCCCAGCCAGTGCGGTAGCGCCTAACGCCGCCCCCACCACCACAACCGCCAGGGATCTACCCCTCATCATCACTCCTAGTCACCTTTTTGACGTGCGGAAGGGACCATTCCTCCACTCCGAGTGGAGGAATGGTCCCTTCCCAACTTTCGTGGTTACGGTCAGCGCAGGGCCGCCACGAGGGACGGGACGAACTTGGCCGCGTCGAGCGTGCCCCAGCCGGACACGATGTCGAAGCCCTTGCCGGCGGCGAAGCCGGTGACACCGTTGAAGGTGTTGTTGCCGCTGGTCACGTCGACGATGCCGGCGATCTTGCCGGTGTAGAGCGCGGTGTTGACCTGCCCGAGCCGGCCGCCCTTGGCCTGCGCGGCCAGCGCCAGCACGGCGGCGAACAGCGGCGAGGACTCGGAGGTGCCGCTGGTGCCCTCCATGGTGATGTCGGGGAAGGACCGCTTGGTGCTCTTGGTGATCGTCGAGACGCTGTCCTGCCAGCTCGGCCGGTTGTACACCTTGGAGAGGCCGCCGCCCGAGTCCGCCCACAGCGTGGTGTTGGGCTTGCCGCTCACCGAGTTCGTGCCGCCGACGGCGGTCACGTTCGGGTCGGCGGCCGGCCAGCTCGCGGTACGGGTGGAGAAGTAGCCGCCGGACTTCTTGTGGTTGGTGGCGCCGGAGTCGCCGGAGGACGCGGTCAGCGTGATGCCGGCCGCGCTGGCCCGCTGGAACGCCGGGTCGAGACCGGTGATCTGGGCGTTGGAGTCGAAGTTGTCCTCGGCCGTGCCGAAGCTCATCGAGATGATGTCGGCCGAGGAGTTGGCGGTCGCGTAGTCCACCGCCCGCATCATCTCCGGCAGGCCGTCGATGCCCTCGGTCTCGGCCACCGGGGTGGCGATCACGACGATCTTCGCGCCCGGCGCCAGGGTGTGGATCATCTCCACGTCCAGGTCGGTCTCGCCGCCCCAGGACTGGCAGGTCGCGGTGTCGACGCCGGCGTCACGGCAGCCCGGCACGTGCCCGACCGGCTCCAGGATCTGCACGGTGGTCTTGGGCAACCCGTTGCGCGAGTCGTAGGAGTCGATGACCGACTGGATGTCCTTGTCACCGAACGAGACCAGCGTGGCAACGGTGACACCCTTGCCGTCGTTGCCCTTGTCCCACAACGGTTTCACGTCGTAGGCGGTGGCCAGCCGGGGCGTCGCGGCGAGCGCGGCCTCCAGTCGCTGCACCTTCTGCTCGACGGTGTTCGCGCCCACGAACGACCGCGCCGCGGCGCTGAAGTCGTGGTGGCCCGAGGTGTGTTGATTCGGGGCGGGCGCTGCGACGGCGGGGGCGGCGGCGACGCCACCCAGCGCCAGCGCGGCCCCGACCACCAGCACTCCCGCGGACTTGACCGTTCCTAGCGCCATGACATTCCTCCTGATCAGCCGGTCCCGCCCATTGAAGGGGGTGCCGTGCGCCGGCCGTCAGGTCCGAAAGTCGGGAAATCAGTGCACTTGTTCCCACGCCCGGTAGGCGTCCTGGACCACGCGGACGGCGTCATCGATGTCGTCCGTCAGATGTAGCAGCTCCATGTCCTTGGCCCCGACCTTGCCGCCGCCTTCCACCGAATCGTGTAGCCAGTCGTAGAGGCCCTGCCAGTACGACCGTCCGAACAGGACAACGGGGAACTTGGTGACCTTCTTGGTCTGCACCAGGGTGAGCGCCTCGAACAGCTCGTCGAGCGTGCCGAAGCCGCCGGGCAGGCAGATGAAGGCCTGGGCATATTTGATGAACATGGTCTTGCGGGCGAAGAAGTAGCGGAAGTTGACGCCGAGGTCGACCCACGGGTTCAGGCCCTGCTCGAACGGCAGCTCGATGCCCAGCCCGACGGAGTAGCCGCCGGCCTCCGAAGCGCCGCGGTTGACCGCCTCCATCGAGCCGGGGCCGCCGCCGGTGATCACGGCGAAGCCGGCCTCGGCCAGCGCGCCGCCGAGCTTGCGGCCGGTCTCGTACTCGGGGTGGTCGGGCTTGGTCCTGGCCGAGCCGAACACCGTGACCGCCTTGGGCAGCTCGGCCAGCGCGCCGAAGCCCTCCACGAACTCCGCCTGGATGCGCATGACCCGCCACGGGTCGGTGTGCACCCAGTCCGAGGGGCCGCGGCCGTCCAGCAGTCGCTGGTCGGTGGTGCTGGACTCGCTGGAGCGGTCCCGGCGCAGCGTCACAGGACCACGCTGCCGCTCCTTGAGCGGATGCTCCTGCTGGTTCTCGTTCATCATGAAACCTTACTCAGGAAGCGGCGCAGCACCTGCTCGCACCGCACGATCTGTTGGGCCGCCACATTCTCCTGCTGGGTGTGGGCCAGGGTCGGGTCGCCGGGGCCGAAGTTGACCGCCGGAACACCCAACGCCGCGAACCGCGCCACGTCGGTCCAGCCCAGCTTGGCCACCGGCGTGCCGCCCGCGGCCTCGACCAGTTCACGGGCCGTCGGCGCGGACAATCCGGGCAATGCCCCCTCGGCGGCGTCGACGAGCGTGAGGTGGTAGCCCTCGAAGAGAATCCGAAGGTGTTCGTGGGCCTGCTCGGAGCTGCGGTCCGGGGCGAACCGGTGGTTGATCGTCAGCACCGCCTCGTCCGGCACCACGTTGCCGGCGACGCCGCCGGTGATCTTCACCGCCTGCAGGCCCTCGCGGTAATGGCAGCCGTCGATGTCCACGTGCCGCGGCTCGTACTGGTCCAGCTTGTGCAGCGCGCCGGCCATCGCGTGGATGGCGTTCTCGCCCATCCAGGCCCGGGCCGTGTGCGCGCGAATCCCCTTGGTGCGCAACTCGATCCGCAGCGTGCCCTGGCAGCCGGCCTCGATCACGCCGTTGGACGGCTCGCCCACGATGGCCAGGTCGCCCTGAAGCCACTCCGGCAGGTCCCGCTCGATGCGCCCGAGTCCGTTGCGGCTGGCTTCGATCTCCTCGCAGTCGTAGAAGATGAAGGTGAGGTCGTGCACCGGATCGGCCAGCGTCGCGGCCAGGTGCAGGAAGACGGCGTCGCCGCCCTTCATGTCCACGGTGCCGCAGCCGTGCAGCACAAGGTCGTCGTCCGAGCCGGTCCGGCGCAGCGGCAGGTTGTTGTTGATCGGCACCGTGTCCAGGTGGCCGGCCAGCACCACGCGGGACGGCCGGCCCAGGTTCGTACGGGCCAGGACCGTGTTCCCGGACACCTTGATCTCGAGGTGCGGAGCCTGCCGCTCGAGCGCCGCCTTGACCGCGCCGGCCAGGGCATCCTCGTCGCCGGAGACACTCGGCACGTCCACCAGCGCGGCGGTCAGCTCTACGGGATCGGCGGTCAGGTCCAGGCTTGTCGTCACGACCGGCACGTTACCGTTGTGCCGTGACCACCAGCGCTTACGGCACCGGCCTTGCCACCATCGCCGCCGACGGAACCGTCCTGGACACCTGGTACCCGTCGCCGACCCTCGACTCCCCCGCCGCCGAGAAGCCCGACTTCGCCGAGCTCGTCGGCGAGGACAAGGCCCGCGGCGTGACGCTCGTCCAGGTCGAGACGGTGATCGAGGATCTGTCCGCCGCGCCGGTCGACACCCATGACGTGTACCTGCGGCTGCACCTGTTGTCGTCCCGGCTGGTCCGGCCGCACGGCCTCAGCCTCGACGGCATCTTCGGCAAGCTGGCCAACGTCGTGTGGACCAACTTCGGGCCGTGCGCCGTCGCCGACTTCGAGGCCACCCGGCTGCGGCTACGCTCCCGCGGGCTGGTCACCGTGTACGGCGTGGACAAGTTCCCGCGCATGGTCGACTACGTGCTGCCCAGCGGCGTCCGCATCGCCGACGCCGACCGCGTCCGGCTCGGCGCGCACCTGGCCGAGGGCACCACCGTCATGCACGAGGGCTTCGTCAACTTCAATGCCGGCACCCTGGGCACCTCCATGGTCGAGGGCCGCATCTCCGCCGGCGTTGTCGTCGGCGACGGCTCCGACGTCGGCGGCGGGTCGTCGATCATGGGCACCCTGTCCGGCGGCGGCAAGACCGTGATCAGCATCGGCGAGCGCTGCCTGATCGGGGCCAACGCCGGCATCGGCATCCCGCTCGGCGACGACTGCGTCGTCGAGGCCGGCCTGTACGTCACCGCCGGCACCAAGGTCACCCTGCCCGCCGGCGACATCGTCAAGGCCCTCGAGCTGGCCGGCCAGTCCAGCCTGCTCTTCATCCGCAACTCCGTCACCGGCGCCATCGAGGTCCGCCCCCGCAAGGGCCAGCCCATCGAGCTCAATGCCGCCCTCCACGCGAACTGATCTCACGTCCTTGAAGTTCGGAAGGGACCATTCCTCCACTCCGAGTGGAGGAATGGTCCCTTCCCAACCTTGGTTGTACCTCGATCAGGGGATTGTGATTGCGGCTAGCTTTTCCTTGAGGTACTGGCCCCAGTTGGTGGGTGGGTAGGTGCGGCGGCCGATGGGCGGGGCCATGGACTCGATGACGGCGTCGTGGTTGGCCTCGTAGAAGAAGACGAGGGACACGAGGTCCTCGGTGGGGGCGTCGGCCGGCGGGGGTAGGACGCGGTGCCGGGTGGAGCGCCAGCGGTCGCCGGTCCAGCGGGCCATCAGGTCGCCGATGTTGATGGTGAAGGCGGCGGGGTCGTACGGGGCGTCGACCCACTCGCCCTCCTGGGTGTAGATCTGCAACCCGCCCAGGCCGGGCTCCCGGTCCAGCACGGTGACGGTGCCGAAGTCGGTGTGCGGCCCGATCCGGAACTGGCCGTCGGCGGCCGGCCCCACTCGGGTCAGCGGCGGATACCAGTTGATGTTGAAGCCGTAGGTGGGCTCGCTCAGGAACGGCTCGAAGTAGTCGACGTCGAGGCCGAGGGCCACGGCGCACAGGGCCATCAGCTCGTCGGACAGGGCATGCATCTCGTCGAGGTACTCGCCGACGACCTCCCGCATCCGCGGCAGCTGGGCGTCGGGCCACACGTTGGGCGCGAACCACTCGGCGTCCACGGCCGGATTGCCGGTCGGGGTGTCGCAGGCGGCGGTGAAGGACTCCTTCATGTCCGGCGGCGTGGGCGTGCCCTCGGCGTAGCCGTTGGCCTCGGCCCCGGGCGGCAGCCAGCCCCGCCCGCCGACAGCGGTGGCGTAGCCCTGCTTGACGTCCTCGGGCAGGGCGAAGAACTCCCGAGCCACGGCCCGGGTGTCGGCCCGCAGCTCGGGGCTCACCTCATGCCCGGTGATCAGCAGGAAGCCGGCGGTCTGCAACGCCTCGTCGACGCGCCGGGCCACCTCGGCCCGGTCCCGGTCGTCGCCATGGAACCACGGCTGGAGGTCGATGCTGGGAACTGAACTCACTCGCTCTCCCCGATGTCCTCGAACCACAGCTGCGGCTCGGCCGCGATGAACTCGGTCATCATGCCGACGCACTCGGCGTCGTCCAGCACCGTCACCGCCACACCGTGCTCGGCCAGCCAGTCGTGCCCGCCATGGAAGGTGCGGGCCTCGCCGATCACCACGTGGCCGATGTTGAACTGGCGGACCAGACCGCTGCAGTACCAGCACGGCGACAGCGTGGTCACCATGATCGTGTCCCGATAGGTCGGCCGCCGCCCGGCGTTGCGGAAGGCCGCGGTCTCGGCGTGCATGGACGGATCGCCGTCCTGCACCCGGCGGTTGTGGCCACGGCCGAGCAGCGTGCCGTCCACGTGGAACAGCGCGGCCCCGATGGGAATCCCACCCTCGGCCCGACCGGCCCTGGCCTCGCGAACTGCCGCTTCGAGCAGGTCCGCATGCTGCTTTTCGGGGGAGCCATCCATCCGTATGTCACCTACCATTCACAAATGAGCACGTCAGTGGCCCCAGCTCGCCGGCCCGTCACGCCGGAGCGGCTGGGCCTGGCGCCGCTCCCGGTCCCGGCGACCGCGAAGGACCCGGTCGCCCGCCACGTCCGAGCCGCCCTGCACGCGCAGACGTTGGCCATGCTGCACTACGAGCCCGGCACGCGCACCGGTGAGGATCCCGAAGACCTGCACCAGATGCGCGTCTCGGTGCGGCGGCTGCGAGCCGTGCTCAAATCCGCGCCCCGAAGTGTGCCCGACAGCGACCGGCTGCGGGCCGAGCTGGGCTGGCTCGGCGCCGCGCTGGGACCGGTGCGGGATCTGGACGTGCTGATCGACCGCCTACGGGCCGAGTCCGACGACTTCCCCGACGACGAACGAGGCGTGGCCGCCACCCTGCTCGACGGCCTGGTCACCGAACGCCTGAGCGCCCGCGAGCGCCTCACCTCGGCGCTGAACAGCTCGCGGTACCGGACGTTGCTGGGACACCTGGCCCAGGCGGCGAACTCCGACATCGACGACACCCCGCAGCCCGAGCTGATGGATCTGGTGCGGGCCCCGTACCGCAAGCTGCGCAAGGCGGTTCGTGCCCTGCCGGCCGACCCGCCGGACGCCGAGCTGCACCGGCTGCGCATCCTCGGCAAGCGCTTGCGATACGCCGCCGAGCTGGTCAAGCCGATCACCGGCAAGCAGCTCAAGGAGCTCGTGCGGGCGTCGAAGGAGCTTCAGGAGGTGCTCGGCGAGCACCAGGACGCCTGCGTCGCCGAGCAGGCGGTGCGACGGCTGGTCACCGCGCAGGGCGACGTCGTCGACTGGGACCTGGTGTTCGTCGCCGGCCGGCTGGTGGAGCGCGAACACGTCCGCCGGGTCACGACTCGAGACCTGTGGCAGGCGGCTTGGCTGGCCGTCGAACGCCAAGGCCAGACCGCCCTGCGCTGATCCCACCTGCCCGTTTTCTGTCACATGCGGACCGCATGTGACAGAAGATCAGGCGGTGAGGCGGGAGGCGGCGGCGGCGATGCGTTCGTCGGTGGCGGTGAGGGCCATCCGGACGTGGCGACCGCCGGTGGGGCCGTAGAAGGTGCCGGGGGCGGCCAGGATGCCGATCGAGGCCAGCCAGGAGATGGTGTCCCAGGCGTCCTCGTCCCGGGTGGCCCACAGGTACAGGCCGGCCTCGGAGTGGTCGATGCGGAAGCCGGCGGCGAGCAGCGCCTCCCGCAGGACCTTGCGCCGGGCCTCGTAGCGGGCCCGCTGGTCCACCACGTGCTGGTCGTCGCGCAGGGCGGCGGTCATCGCCGACTGCACGGGCCGCGGCACGATCATGCCGGCGTGCTTGCGGATCTCCAGCAGGCGCTTGACCAGCGCCGGATCGCCGGTGACAAAACCGGCGCGATAGCCGGCCAGGCTGGAGGACTTGGACAGCGAGTGCACGGCCAGCAGCCCCTCGGTGCTGCCGCCGCTGACCCGCGGGTCCAGGATGGACACGGCGGAGGAGTCCCAGGTCAGGGACAGGTAGCACTCGTCGGAGGCGACGATGGTGCCGCGCTCACGGGCCCAGTCGACGACCTTGCGCAGATGCTCGATCGGCAGCACCCGCCCCGTCGGATTGGACGGGGAGTTCAGCCACAGCAGGGCCGGCCGCCGCGGACCGAGGGCGGTCAGCCCCTCCACCCGTGCCACCTCGGCCCCGGCCAGCAGGGCCCCGACCTCGTAGGTCGGGTACGCCAGCTCGGGAATGGCCACCAGGTCCCCGGCGCGCACGCCGAGCAGCGTCGGCAGCCAGGCCACCAGCTCCTTGGAGCCGATGGTCGGCAGCACGGCGACCGGGTCCAGCCCGGTCACGCCGAACCGGCGGTCCATCGCGTCGACGGCGGCCTGGCGCAGCTCGGGGGTGCCGTGGGTGGTCGGGTAGCCGGGTTGGTCACTGACGGCCGCGAGGGCGTCACGGATCAGCTCGGGCACCGGGTCGACCGGGGTTCCGACGGACAGGTCGACCACACCGTCGGGGTGCGACCGCGCGGTGGCGGTGTGGTCGGCCAGCGAGTCCCACGGGAAGTCCGGCAGCGCCGGACCCGTCGTAAAGCCACTCACTCGTGCGCGGCCTGCTGCGGCAGCGCCGCCACGAACGCGGGGTCGTTGCTGGTCTTGCCGATCTTCGCCGCGCCACCGGGCGAGCCAAGCTCGTTGAAGAAGTCCGCGTTCGCCTTGGTGTAGTCCTTCCACTGGTCGGGGACGTCGTCCTCGTAGTAGATGGCTTCCACCGGGCAGACCGGCTCACAGGCTCCGCAGTCGACGCACTCGTCGGGGTGGATGTAGAGCATCCGGTCACCCTCGTAGATGCAGTCGACGGGGCACTCTTCGATGCACGCCTTGTCGAGTAGATCGACGCAGGGCTCGGCGATCACGTAGGTCACTGCGTTCTCCTGCTTCCGTCTTCCGTCCATCTGCCGCGGGACTTCGGTGCCGGGTCCCACGGGCACCCGGCCAGTATCCCCCGGCTGGGAGGTGAGGCTCGCACCTGGGCACCCAATCGCCACGGTACGTCCCGAGGGTCGGGAAAAAAGCTGGAACCGCCATGTGGCCCCGGGCACAGTCACCCGATGGACGCGATCGCGGAGCTGGAACTCCGGTGCGCCGATGCCTGGCCGGCGCTGGTCGACGAGCGGCTCGGCCAGTGGCGCCTGCGCGCCGCCGACGGCTTCACCGGGCGGGCCAACAGCGCCCTGACCACGGGCGATCCCGGGATCCCGGTGCCGGCGGCGCTTGACGCCATCGGCGCTTTCGCGGCCCGACACGGCATCAAACCGGCGGCTCACGTCACCGTGGGGTCGCAGACCGAGCGGGATATCCGCGCGGCCGGCTGGCAGCTGGCCGAGGACCATCCCGGCGGGGCGGAGTCGGCGGTGATGGTCGGCCCGCTGCCCGATGGGGAGCCACTGGGCAAGATTCCACCGGTCAAGATTCCGCTGGGCAAGACTCCACTGGCCAAGATTTTGGACAAGCCGCCGCCGCAGTGGTGGGAACTGGCCGTCGGCGAGCCCACGCCGGCGCAGCGGCACGTGCTCGGCACCGGGCCCCTGCTCGGCTTCGGCTACGTCGAGGGTGCGGCGGTGGTCCGGGGCTGTGTCGTGGACTCCACGCTGCACATCTCACGGCTGGCCGTGCGGCCCGAGCTACGCCGTCAGGGCACCGCCCGGCGGCTGCTGGCGGCGTTGGCGGCGTGGGCCCGGGAGTGCGGCGCGCGGGAGGCGGTGCTCCAGGTCGCCGTGCACAACGAGGCCGCGATCCGGCTGTACGAGGACCTCGGCTTCACCGAGCACCACCGCTACCGGTATCTGCGGCCATAAGAGCTGTTCGGCCGAGAACTCTTACCGCCGCTCGAGACAACTACTTGTTCTTCTTCTTATCGGTGTGACGAAGGTCACCGACAATCTTGAAGGCGGGGCCGCCGGTGCCCGGCTTGGCCTTCTCGTTCTCGCCGTCGACCAGCGCCTTGATCGCGTCGACCGGGTCGTTGGAGTGCCGGTCGTCCTTGCGCTGCACGCTCACTGCTGCACCTCGCTAGCGCTCGGTGTCCGCGTTCGCGGACGCTCTGTGTTGAATGGTTCGCTCGCAAGCTCGCTCACGACTGCCTCCCACGCGGGTCCCAGCGGACCGCGCTCTGCTCCCGCATCCAGCGCCGCGCACGCTTGCGCAGCCGCCACAACACCAGCCTGCCACCGATCAAGGGTCCGGTGCGCCCGTCGATCGTCGCCAACAGGTCGCCCAGCCGCTGGGCCGTGACGGCCAGGGCCCGCACGGTGACGCGCCCGTGCCGCCGGTTGGCCTCGACCAGCTCGGTCAGCAGCCACGCGGTCTGGCCGTCCTCGTCGCCGCCGACCGACGCCGCGTTGACGTCACGGCCGTAGAGGACGGCGGCCAGCACCCGCACCCGCAGCTCGACGGTGTGGGCCTCGGCGCAGACGACCAGGGCCTGCTCGCACAGGGTCAGGGCCTTGCGGTCGACGCCGGTGGACGCGACCAGCAGCGGCACCAGGGCGGCGACGCGGCTGGTCAGCTCGGTCGGCAGGGCCCCGAGGCGGGCCAGGAACTTGGGGTCGACGCCGTCGATGTTGGCCACCGCGCCGATGGCCCGGCCGTGCAGCCGGAACGGGTCCGGCTCGGCGAGCACGGCCAGCACCGGCCCGGCCGCGCGGGCGAACGGCCGGAGTGCGGCGACGACCTCGGGGTCATCCACTGGCCGCGGGCTGCCGAGCCCGGCCGAGCGCGTTGCCCAGGACCACCGCCGACGGCAGCGCCCCCGCCGCCAGCAGCGCGAGAATCCGCCAGTCCGGGTAGACCAGGAAGTAGCCGCCCGGGCCGCCGACCGTCAGCCACAGCGTGACCGCGATCCAGGCGAACGCCGGCAGGCCGCCAACCCACGTCACCGGCCGCAGCCGGGCCGCGGCCCGGACCAGCATGGGGGTGGTGACGAAGGCGATCACGATGGTGATCGGGAACGGGAAGCCGCCCAGGTCCGGCAGCGTGCTGCCGTCGAACCGGGCGGGCAGGAACACGATGTCGACGACCGCGAGCAGAATCGCGTCGAGCACGAGCACGACGAGAACCACCCAGTCGCCGGGCCTCATCGCATGCGCTCCACGTCGTTCAGGCCCCCGAACAGGTCGGTCTCGGCGCCTTCCGAAGGGCCGGCGGCGAGCACGTAGAACTCGGTGCCGACCACGGGCTGGGTGATGCCGTTGGACAGGGCGTAGCAGGCCGCGCCCTCGCCGTTCTGCCAGACGCTGACCTGGGTGGCGTGAGCGCGCAGGGCGGAGAGCTTGGTCGGCACGTGGGCGTCGATGGCGACACGAGTGGTGATGACCTCGTCGTCGACCACGGGCAGCTCGCCGGGCTCGGGCATGCGGTAGGGCACGCCGTCGACGCCCTGGAGCTTCTTGAGGCCGGCGGCGACGGCGTCACGGGAGGTGACGCTGTGGAAGACCCGCAGGACGTCCGGCACCTGGGCCGCGGCGGCGGTGGTGATCTCGTGGGCCCGGATGTGGTCGGGGTGGCCGTAGCCGCCGAAGCTGTCGTAGCTGACGACAACCTGCGGCTTGACCTCGCGCAGCACTTCGGCGAGCTGCTCGGTCTGCAGCGCCGGGTCGCCGCCGACGAAGGCCCGCGGGTGTCGATTGGCCTCGACGCCGACCATGCCCGAGTCGCGCCACCGGCCGATGCCGCCGAGGAAGCGGTGGTCGTTGACGCGTAGTGCGGCGCAGGCCGAGCGGAGTTCGCCCACTCGGTAGCCACCAAGCTGGTCGGCGGCTTCGGCGCGCAGTTCGTTCAGGCTGGCGGGGATGATCTCGCCTTCCTCGCCGAGCGTGCAGGTGACGACGGTGACGTGCACGCCGAGCGAGGCGTAGTGGGCGATGGTCCCCCCGGTCCACAGGCTCTCGTCGTCGGGGTGCGCGTGCACCAGCGCGAGCCGTGGTGGGGCGGTCAGGGTCACCCGCCAAGCGTAGAGCGAGGGTCTGACGCCCGACCGTGGTGGGGAGGCCGAGACCGCGTTCGGGGACTGGGGAATCTGCGAACGCGGCCTCGTTTCCCCCCTTGATCGTCCACGCCCGGGCGGCCCGAGTTCCCCCCTGCCGCGAGGCCGGCAGCGACTCGGAACACCCGGACGTCGACAGGATTGAGCTAACCAACTGCGCGTGACGTCTCCGTGACGCGGGGGTGGCGCACCGGTCCGGACCGCGTCACGCGCCGGTTTGCCGCTGTCTTGCCTGGTCGGCGCAGTCCGGGCAGGTCGGCCAGAGCCACTCGGCCCTGGGGACGCGCCGGGCGGCCATGCCCTTGCCGCACAACGCGATGACGTGCGTGCCCCAGGCCAGCAGCTGCTCGTCCGGGTAGCAGTGCCGACGGCCGTCCGCGGGCTGCCACGCGAACCGGGGGCCGGTCAGCCGCACCAGATCGCTCATACACAGCACAGTACAACCTACATATGCGGTTTAGATGCGTCACGATCGTGTGACGTCGCTGCACATGCGCACAGCCTGAGGCGAGGATGTCGGCCATGGCGAACCCGGTGGTCAGCAAGATCCTGTTGGGCTTCGAGATGCGGGAGCTGCGGGAGAACAGTTCGGTCACGCGGGAGGCGATGGCCGAGGTGCTGGACTGCGACCTGTCGAAGATCAGCCGGATCGAGAACGGCAAGGGCTCGCTGACGTCGTTGGAGGTCAAGGCGCTGGCGGAGCTGTTCGACCTGCCGGCGAAGAAGGCCGAGCAACTCAAGTCCCTGGCCAAGGACTCCCGCCGCCGGGCGAGCTATCGAGTGGCGGACTGGGCCCAGAAGTTCACCGGCATCGAGCAGGCCAGCAGCGAGATCCGGAGCTACGAGCACGAGTTGGTCCCCGGCCTGTTCCAGACCGAGGACTACACCAGGGCGGTCACACTGGCCGCAGATCCGACCCGACCGGCCAACGAGGTCGATCGACTTGTCGCGGGCCGCGCCGAGCGGCAGGCCATCCTCACCCAGGAAGTGCCGCCGCGAGTCGTTGCAGTTATCAACGAGGCGGTCATCCGCCGCGTGGTCGGCGGCACAGCAGCAATGCGGGAACAGTTGGGGCGCTTGCTGGAGGTGGCTGCACTGCCGACTGTGGAGCTACATGTGCTCCCGTTCATCGCCGGCGCGCATGCCGCGATGGGTAGCTCGTTCGCGTTGTTGCAGCTGCCGATGCCATACGACGTGCAAGTGGTCTATGTCGAGTACCTGTTCGGGGCGGACTATTTCGATCAGGGGGCGCAGGTCGACGCGTGTAGCCTCAGGTTCGAGCGGCTCCTCGGCGCGGCGCTCAGCACCGCGCAGACGGTGGAGCTGATCGACCAGGTGATGCGCGATCTCTAGGAGGGCCGCATGGCGACCCCATGCTGGCGGAAGTCCAGCTACAGCAACGGCGACGGCGGCAACTGCGTGGAGCTGTTTACCCAACCCCGGACCATCGCCGTTCGTGACTCCAAGAACCCTGACGGCGAACTGCTTCTCTTCCCTGCCAAGGCGTTCGCCACCTTCTTGACCAGCATCAAGACCGACTGACTCCTCGCGGCGTCACGAAAATGTCAGACCCGCTCGCTAGGGTCGAAGACACCGTGGGGAGGAACCGGTGAAACGGCTCGTGGGCCGTCCGACGAGGGGGAGTCGTCGAACGGCCCACGTGGCCAACACAGCGCCGGCTCAGGCGATCGGCATCTCCTCGGCGAAGTGGCACGCCGACAGCAGCTCGCTGTCGCCACGCTTCTTCAGCTCCGGAGCCTCCGTGGCGCAGATGTCCTGGGCCTTCCAGCACCGGGTCCGGAACCGGCAGCCCGAGGGCGGATTGACCGGGCTGGGCACGTCACCGGTGAGCACGATGCGATTGCGCTGACGCTCCCGCTCACGCTTCGGGTCCGGCACGGGCACGGCCGACAGCAGGGCCTGCGTGTACGGATGCATGGGCTTGCTGTAGATCAGCTCCCGCGGCCCGACCTCGACCAGCGAACCCAGGTACATGACCGCGACCCGGTGCGAGATGTGCCGCACCACGGATAGGTCGTGTGCCACGAACAGGTACGCGAGATTGAGCTCCTGCTGCAACTCCTCCAGCAGGTTGACCACGCCGGCCTGCACGGACACGTCCAGCGCGGACACGGGCTCGTCCAGCACCACGAACTTCGGGTTCAGCGCCAGCGCTCGGGCGATGCCGATGCGCTGCCGCTGACCGCCGGAGAACTCGTGCGCGTAGCGGTTGCGGTGCTCCGGGTTCAGGCCGACGATCTCCATCAGCTGGTTGATCCGCTGCTGGACGGCCTCGCCGCTGCCGAACCGGTGGATCCGCAGCGGCTCGGCGATGATGTCGTTGACCTGCCACCGCGGGTCCAGCGACGCGTACGGGTCCTGGAACACGATCTGCATGTCCCGCCGCACGCCCTGGAGCTCACGCGGGTGCATGGTGGTCAGCTCCTTGCCCTCGAACCGCACCGAGCCTGAGGAGGGCTTGTGCAGCTGGAGGATGGCCCGACCGGTGGTCGACTTGCCCGAGCCGGACTCGCCGACCAGGCCCAGCGTCTCGCCGGCGGCCAGGTCGAAGCTGACGCCGTGCACGGCCTGCACCTGGCCGACGGTGCGCGGGATGATGCCGCCGCCCCGCACCGGGAACGACTTGTACAGGTCCTTGACCTGGAGCAGAGGCGTGCCGGTGGTGCCCGCGGCGCCGCTGGCCGGCCTGGTCTCGGTGCCGGTGCTCACGACGCGGCCTCCTTCTCCTGGTCGCCCTTCGGGTGGTCAATGCTGTCCGCGAGGTGCTCCTCGACGACCACCTCGGGGTTGTCGATCATGAGCGCGGCGATCGGCTCCTCGGCGCCGATCTCCTTGCGGGCGAACAGCTTCTTCGGGTCCTCGTAGCCGACCAGGTCGTTCCACCGATGGCACCGCGTCAGGTGCGGGATGGTGCCGCCCACCTCGATCAACGGCGGCTCGGACTCGTGGCACACGGGCGCCACCAGCGGGCAGCGCGGCGAGAACGTGCAGCCCGACGGCAGGTTGACCAGCGAGGGCGGCGCGCCGGTGATCGGGGTCAGCCGCTGCCCGACCAGGCTCGGGTCCGGGTTGGAACCGAGCAGACCCACCGTGTACGGCATGTGCGGCGCGTCGAAGACGTCGTCCACCGAGCCGGCCTCGACGACGGCGCCGGCGTACATCACCTGCACCTTGTCGACCATGCCGGCCACCACACCCAGGTCGTGGGTGATCATGATGATGGCGGCGTTGGTCTCGTCCCGGATCCGCAGCAGCGTCTCCAGGATCTGCGCCTGCACGGTCACGTCCAGCGCGGTCGTCGGCTCGTCCGCGATGATCACGTCCGGGTCGTTGATGATCGCCATCGCGATCACCACGCGCTGCCGCATGCCGCCGGAGAACTCGTGCGGGTACTGCTTGGCCCGCCGGTCCGGCTGCGGGATGCCGACCTGCTCCAGCGCCTCGACGGCCTTGGCCCACGCGGCCTTCTTGGACACCTTGTGGTGCTCGAGATAGGCCTCGGTCAGCTGCGCGCCGACCGTGAAAACCGGGTTGAGCGAGGTCATCGGGTCCTGGAAGATCATGGACACCGAGTTGCCGCGGAACTTGCGCATCTCGTTGTAGCTCAGGCCGTTGAGCTCCTGGCCGCGGTACGCGATCGAGCCCGACACCCGGGCCGATTTGGGCAGCAGGCCCAGGATCGCCATCGAGGAGACCGACTTGCCGGAGCCGGACTCGCCGACCACGCCCAGCACCTCGCGCGGCTTGAGCTCGAAGGACAGGTCCCGCACCGCGTGCACGACGCCGTCGTCGGTCGGGAAGTCGACCGTCAGGTCGGCCACCCGCAGCAGCGGCTCGTTCGGGTCGATCGTGTCGACACCCTCGGTCATCACGCACGCACCTTCGTCTGCCTCGGGTCGAACGCGTCACGCAGTCCGTCGCCGATGAAGCTGATGGTCATCGAGATCAGCACGATCGCCAGGAACGGACCCCAGAACAGCCACGGGCGCAGCAGCACCTGGGTGTAGTTGTCCTGCACGATCAGGCCGAGCGAGGTGTCCGGCAGCTGCACGCCGAGGCCGATGAACGAGAGCGCGGCCTCGGTCAGCACGGCGGTCGACACCGACAGCGTGGCGTTGACCGTGATGGTGCCGACCATGTTCGGGATCAGGTGCTTGAACACGATGTGCCAGGTGCCGCCGCCCGACGCCCGGCTGGCCTCGACGAACTCGCGGGCCGACAGCGACAGCGCCTCACCGCGGGTGATACGCGCGATCTGCATCCAGTTGAACAGCGCCAGCACCGCCGCCACCACGTACCAGCTGGGCGCGAACGCGTGCACCAGCAGGGCGGTCAGCGCGATCTGCGGCACGATCAGGAACAGGTCGACCAGCCGCATCAGGCTGCTGTCGATGATGCCCTTCAGGTAGCCGGCGACGGCGCCGATCAGCACGCCGACGATGGTCGAGCTGATCGCCACCGTGAAGGCGATGGCCAGCGAGAACTGGGTGCCGCGCAGCAGCTGGGCCAGCGCGTCGCGGCCCAGCTGGTCGGTGCCCAGGATGTGGCCGCCGCCGGGCTTGAGGTAGCCGCCCGCCCTCGTGTCGGCGTAGTTGTACTTCAGGAACAGCGGCACGACGAAGGACGCCGCCGCCAGCAGGAGCAGCACGCCGAGGCTGACCATCGCCAGGCGGTGCCGCACGAAGCGGCCGAGGATGATCGACGTCTGCGAGCGCGCCTTGGCGTCGAACTCGTGGCGCACGGCCGCGGCGGAGCCGCCGGCCGCTGCCGTCTTGGTGGCGTCAGGCAAGGCGGATCCTCGGGTCGAGAAGGCCGTAGAGCAGGTCGGAGATCAGGTTGAACACGACGACGATCGTCGCCGTCACCGCGAACCAGCCCATCAGGGTCGGGGGGTCGTAGTTGGACACGGCCTTGACCAGCACCGTGCCCATGCCGTTCCAGCCGAAGACCCGCTCGGTGATGATGGCGCCGCCGATGATGGCACCGATGTTGAGCGCGAACAGCGTGCTGACCGGGATGAGCGCGTTGCGCATGGCGTGCCGGAAGATCACCCGGCTCTGCGAGAGGCCCTTGGCGCGGGCGGTGCGCACGTAGTCGGCGTTGAGCGTCTCCAGCATGGAGGCGCGCTGGAACCGGCTGTACGCGGCGAAGCTGATGGTCATCAGCGAGATCGTCGGCAGCAGGAAGGTGCCGGAGTAGTTGACGATGACCTGGCCCAGGTTGTGCCCGAAGCCGTTGGCCGGCGGCCCCGCGGTGGTCAGCCAGCGCTTGAGGTGCAGCGACAGCAGCAGCTCGTTGAACTGGATGCCGTAGTTCTTGACCACGACGGCGACACAGGCGATCGGCATCGAGAACATCAGGAACGCGACGCTGGTCATCAGGTAGTCGAAGATCGAGTACTGCCGGACGGCCGAGAACACGCCGACGGCGATGCCCAGCACGAGCGCGATCAGCTCGGCCCCGATGACCAGGCGCATGGTCACCCACAGCGCGTTGGACACGGTGTCGAACACCGGGCTCTGAGCCTCGCCGAGCGCGACGCTGGTGCCCCAGTCGCCGCGCAGGAAGCCGGTCAGCCAGTCCCAGTAGCGGACCAGGATCGAGTGGTCCAGGCCGAGCTGGGCGGACAACGACTGGATCTGTTGGGCGGTGATGCCGGGCTTGGTGCGCAGCCCGGCCAGTGGGTCACCGGCGGAGGCCACGAGTATGAAGACGAGGAAGCTGCCGATCAACAGGATGGGTATGGAGATCAGCAACCGTCGAATCAGGTACTGGAACACGGGTTGCTCCTCGACGACCTCACGCCGACGCTGGTCGGGTAGCCGGCGGGAGCGAGGTCTGCCTGGACGGGTGGGGACGGGTCAGTGGTGAACACGGGTGCGCCCCGGCGCCGATCGCGGACCGCGACCGACGCCGGGGAACAGTGAACCGTGAGTACAGCAGATCAGGCGTTCGGCTTCTGCCACTCGTTGGCGTTCCACATCGAGCCGTAGTAGCTCTGGAACCAGGCCTTGTCGATGTCACCGGTGTAGGCCCACATGTTCGGGGGCTGGAACAGCGGGAACGTCGAGTAGGTCTCCGCGATGGCCTTGTCGGCCGCCTGGTAGTCCGTCACCGCGGCGGCGTCGTCGGTCTGGCTCAGCGCCTTCTGGAAGGCGGCGTCGGCGGCCGGCGAGCTGGTGCCGTTCCAGTTCTGGTTGCCACCGGTCTTGTAGGTGGTGATGCCGGCGGAGTGGAACGGAGCCACCGACCAGGCGAACAGCGCCACGTCGTAGTCGCTGTCGCTGACCCGCTTGTCCAGGAAGTTGGCGTCGGTGTCGTCCTGGATGTCGATGCCGGCCGCCTTGCACTCCTGCTGGAGCAGCGCGACGGTCTGCTTGCGGCGCGGGATGTCGGTGTGGCTGATCTTGAACGTCAGCTTCTTGCCGTCCTTGACCATGATGCCGTCCGGACCCGGGGCCCAGCCGTCAGCGGTCAGCGTCTGCTTGGCCGTCGCCGGGTTGGAGATCAGCTTGTCCGAGTAGTTGTCGGCGTAGCCGGGCATACCCGGGAAGAAGATCACGCTGTTGAACGGCTTGGCGTCCGGCTGGACCTGCTTGATCAGCTTGTCCACCAGCTCGTTGCGGTTGATGCACTGGCCGAAGGCCTTGCGCACCGCCTCGTCCTGGAACACCGCGCGCTTGAGGTTCAGG
>DASWRQ010000400.1:0-3204 GCA_036403095.1 Kutzneria sp.
GACAAACGGCCCCACGAGCTGTCCGGCGGCATGCGGCAGCGGGTGGCGTTGGCCCGGGCCCTGGCCCAGGGCAGCGAGGTGCTGCTGATGGACGAGCCCTTCGCCGCGCTGGACGCGATCACCCGGGACGTGCTGCACGAGGAGCTGGTGCGGCTGTGGCAGAGCACCGGTTTCAGCACGGTGTTTGTCACGCACAACGTGCGTGAGGCCGTGCGGCTGGCCGAGCGGGTGGTGCTGCTGACCTCGCTGCCGGGCCGGATCGCACGGGAGTGGACGGTCGACATCCCGCATCCCCGGCGCATCGAGGACGCGGCGGTGGCCCGGCTGTCCGTGGAGATCACCGAGCACCTCCGGGAGGAGATCAGCCGACATGGCCAGACCTGAGCAGAACGGACTGGCCCGACTTGAGGCGGGCCTCGACCTGCTCGCCGGCACGCGGGCCGCGCCCAGCCGAAGACTTCGTCAGCTGCTGTTGCCGCCGCTGGTCGCGGTCGCGGTGGTGCTGCTGGGCTGGCAGGGCCTGTACCTGGCCGGCGTGCAGCCCGACTGGGTGCTGCCGGGGCCGGGCGAGGTGTGGGCCTCGCTGGCCGACGCGGCCGACCGGGGCCAGGTGTGGTCCAGCATCGGCAACAGCCTTTCCCGTGGCGCGTTAGGCTTTCTCGTGTCGGTGCTGATCGGCACGCCGTTGGGCGTTGTGGTCGGCCGAATTCAGCCGGTGCGCACCGCGGTCGGGCCGATCCTGTCCGGTCTGCAGAACCTGCCGTCGGTGGCCTGGGTGCCGCCGGCCGTCATCTTCTTCGGCGTCACGCCGGCGACCATCTACACGGTGATCCTGCTCGGCGCGGTGCCGTCCATCGCCAACGGCCTGGTGTCGGGGCTGGACCAGGTGCCGCCGCTGTACCTCAAGGTCGGCCGGAACCTCGGCGCGAAAGGCTTTTCTGCGGTGGTGCACGTGCTGCTGCCGGCGGCGCTGCCCGGCTACGTGTCCGGCCTGAAACAGGGCTGGGCCTTCGCCTGGCGGTCGCTGATGGCCGCCGAGATCATCGCCACCTCGGCCTCGCTCGGGCACGGCCTCGGCCAGTTGCTGAAACAGGCCCAGGACACCAACGACATGGCGCTGGCCTTCGGCGCCATCGCGCTGGTGCTCGTGGTCGGCATTTCGGTGAATCAGCTGGTGTTCGCCCCGGTCGAGCGGCATGTGCTGCGAGCACACGGGTTGGCCCTCGAACGTCCATAGTGGATGGCCGTGTGACCGGTTCCGGCCGAGGTGTGTCCGGATCCGTCCGTTCGGGCGACCCCTGCCCGAAATTGTTAGGAAGGGTTCTTTACTAAAGCGGGTGACGGGTCGTAAGCTTCGTGTCACCGCCGCCTTCGCAGTCCTGGCGCCCTGCCAGTCAGCTACGGAGGCAACCATGAGGAGACGAGCGATCGTCCCCGTCCTGACGTCCGGTGTGCTCGCGGCGTTCGCCGTGATCGCCATGGTGCTCACCGGAGTTGTGCCGGCGTCGGCCGCGGCGCCGCACGCTGCCCAGCAGACCTTCCTGACCTTCTACGGTTGGTGGGACAACACGCCGCCCGGCGGCGACATCGCGCACCCGGGCAAGCACAAGACGGCCGGCGGCGTCGGCACCTTCGACGACCCGATCACGTTCGCCACCTCCACCAAGGAGGTCAAGCCCGGCGGCAAGATCTACGTGCCGCGGGTCGGCAAGTACTTCATCATGGAGGACGACTGCGACGAGTGCAGCTCGGACTGGAACGGCAAGGGTCCCAACGGTGGCCCCAAGCTGGCCCACTTCGACCTGTGGCTGGGCGGCAAGGGCGGCGACCCGTTCAAGGCCATCCAGTGCGAGGTCGCGCTCACGCACTACAACAAGGACAACACGCCGACCATGGAGCCGGTGATCGTCAACCCGGGCTCGGGCGAGAAGGTCAGCAAGGACCCGATCTTCAACACCGGGACCGGCGAGTGCTACGGCGGCGCGACCCCGACGATCACGGTTGGCCCGTACAAGAATCCGGCCGCTGCGGTCTGTCTGGACGCGCCGGCCAACGCCACCAAGATCGGCGTGAAGGCCTGTGACGGCTCGGACGCGCAGAACTTCACGTTCGACGGCACCTTCCTGAGCATCCGCAACCTGTGCGCGGACTCGAAGGGCGGCGACATCGCGCTCAAGAAGTGCACCGGCGGCCCGACGCAGCAGTGGTCGGCCAACCCGAGCGGAACCATCTCCGACATCCAGACCGGCAAGAAGTGCTTCCGCGCGACGAAGACCGCGGTGACCGCGGGCAGCTGTTCCGGCTCGGCGGCGTCATGGACCTTCCCCACGGCCTGATTCGTTTCAGGTCATCTAGCCCAGGCAGGGGCGGGACGTCGCCGGCCCCCAGGCGAGTCAGGGTTCGCCTGCGGGGCCGGCGGCGGACTGGGACGTCCGTCGCCGCCACACACTGCCGTTCACCGTTGCACTCGAAGCATCTCGGAGGAATCCTCGTGAACCGAAAGCGGGTCGTCGCGCTCGTGACGGCCACCCTGTGCGTCTCCGGTGGTCTGGCGCTGTCCTCGGCGGTCGCCACCGGCGCGCCCAAGGCCAGTGCGGCACTGACCAACCTGGACACTTCCGCGACCAACCGGCGGGCGCCGGTCGCCGGCCTGTACGACTGGAGCAAGGCCGGTTTCCGCGGCGGGCAGAACCTGCCCGGCTCGGGTGAGGTCAACCCCGACAAGAAGTGTCAGATCACGCCGGCCCAGCTGGCCAGCACCTACAAGGTGAAGCCGGACGACAAGGTCGACGACACCAACGGCATCCAGGCGGCGATCGACAACCTGCACAAGAACTGCTCGCCGTCGGGCAGCTACAGCAAGCTCAGCCTGATCACCTTCCCGGCCGGGCAGTTGGACGTCACGCACGAGATCCACGTCGACGCCAACTACCTGATCCTGCGCGGCGCCGGCGCGGACCAGACGAAGTTCGTCTACGCGCCGGACAAGAACACCCAGTACGACGTGCTGACGCCGGACGGCGACCAGTGGGACCAGAAGAACATGAACTACGAGGACGGCTCCGGCGGCTGGCTGTGGCCGGGCCGCGGCCTGTTCCGCGTGCAGTCCCGCCAGGTCGACCCCAGCTACGCCAGCGAGTACAAGAGCGCCCCGGCCAACCGCAAGGACATCTTCGAGGGCACGATCAACGTGCACTGGAAGGC
>DASWRQ010000401.1:0-19918 GCA_036403095.1 Kutzneria sp.
CCGTCACCCACCACCGCCAGCCGCACCAGCCGGCTGGCGGTGGTGTTCGTGTCGATCGCCTATGCCGGCTGGCGATGGTTGGCGGTGACCGCTTCGGCCGCCTGGTGGTGGTCCGTGTCGGCCACCCCGGCCGGCTGGCGCTGGTGGTCGGCGCCGGTCGGCTTGGACGCTTTCGCCGTGCGGCCGGTGATCGTGATGGCCGCGCCGATCAGCACGATGCCGACCCACTGCCCGGCCGACAGCTCCTCGTGCAGTGCCACCGCGGCGATCACCGCCGCGGCCGCCGGCTCCAGCAGCGTGATCGTCACCGCCGCGGCGGCCCCGATGTGCCGGATGCCCCGGGCGAACAGCCAGTAGGACAGGCCGGTGGTCACCACACCCAGGTACGCCACGCCGGCGATCCCTTGCCCCGTCAGGAGATTCGGCGTCGCCGTGGCGACGATGACCGGTGACATCAGCACCGTGCCCAACGCCAGGATCCCGGTCAGCGCCGTCGCCTCGTCGTGTCGCTTCGTCAGCGCCTGGATGGAAACGGCCTGGAGGCTGAAAAACGCCGCCGCCAGCACCGACAGTCCCAGTCCGGCAAGGGAGAACGTCACGGCTTTGGTCAACGCCAGCAGGCAGAGCCCGCTCACCGCCACCGCCGTGCCGACCATCCATCCCGTGGTCGGCCCCCGGCGTGCGGTGATCGCGGTCCACAGTCCCGTGAACACCGGCGACAAGCCGATGCCCACTGCGGTGCTCACCGCCACCCCGGCACTCCCGATCGCCCCGAAATAGGCGACCTGAAACCCGGCGATCCCCACCGCCCCGCCCACCAGCGGCGCCACGTCGGTCCGCGTCCATCTGTGGCGTAGCGGCCGGCCTCGGGCGACCGCAAGCAGCACCAATGCGCCGATCGCTAGGCGGATGCCGCCCGCTGCGATGCGGTCACCGGTGTCGAACAGCGCGGCAACTGGTCCGAGCGTCCCCCACAACAGCGCCCCCGCCGCCGCACTCGCCGCCGCCTTCCCACCTCGCGTCGCCGTTCCGCTGCTCGCCACGTCTTCTCCTCGCCGCTTCGTGTGCAGTGACCGTAATACGGTATGACGGTCATACACAATGGTCTGACCGCTATACTCACTCGCTGTGACGGCGCTGCAGACGACCAGCACTCGGGACGCCCTGGTCGCGGAGGTACGCAGGCTGATCCTCGGCGGCGAGCTGCCGCCGGGCGCGAGCCTGACGGAGACGATGCTGGCCTCGCGGTTCGGGGTCGCCCGGCCGACGATCCGCTCGGCGTTGCAGGAGCTCGTCGCCCGCAACCTGGCCCAGCGGGCCAACGGCCGGTCGCTGATCGTGCCGGTGCTGACCGAGGCCGACATCCAGGACCTGTTCCTCATCCGCACGCCGCTGGAGCTCGAGGCGGTCCGCGTGATCGTCGAGTCCGGCGCCTCGTTGGCCCGCCCCGAGCGCCTCCTGGCCGAGATGGACTCCCTGGCCCCCGACGCCAGCTGGGCCGACCGCGTGGAGATCCACACCGAGTTCCACATCGCCCTGGTCGAGCTGGCCGGCAGCCCACGCCTCAACCGCATCTACCCGGCCCTCCAGGAGGAGATGCAGCTCTGCCTGGCCCAGCTGCACACCTTCTATCCGGGCGGCAACAACCTCGCCGACGAACACCGTCGCCTGCTGGCCGCCATCGCCTCCGGCGACGTGGCGGTGGCCCAGGCCGAGATGCGCGAACACCTGTCCACGGCCGTGCGTCACCTGGCGGTCGGCCGGTAATTCGGTTGCCCCGGCTCGGCCGGTTCTGCTCAACTCCTGGCGTCACCGATCAGGGAGTTGAGATGCGAGCAGCTGTCATGTTCACCGCAGATGGAATTCGCCCCCTTCTGAAGGACATGACGCCGCATGGCCGTGCTCAACCTGGGAATTCTCGCGCACGTCGACGCCGGTAAGACCAGCCTGACCGAGCGGCTGCTGTTCGCCGCCGGAATCATCGACGAGATCGGCCGTGTCGACGACGGCAACACGCAGACCGATTCGATGGCGCTGGAGCGCCGTCGAGGCATCACCATCAAGTCGGCGGTGGTGTCGTTCACCATCGGCGACCGAACCGTCAACCTCATCGACACGCCCGGCCACCCGGATTTCATCGCCGAGGTGGAGCGGGTTCTCGGTGTGCTCGACGGCGCTGTGCTTGTCGTTTCGGCAGTGGAGGGAGTGCAGGCGCAGACCCGCATTCTGATGCGAGTGCTGCAGCGGCTGCGCATTCCGACGCTCATCTTCGTGAACAAGGTCGACCGCGGCGGCGCCCGACACAACGGGCTACTGGCCGATATCGCGGCCAAGCTGTCGCCGTCGATCGTTCCCATGGGTTCGGTGACCGACATCGGCACCCGTGCCGCCCGGACTGTTCCTTTCGGTGTCGACACCGTCGATTTCGTGGAACGGCTCGTCGAACTGGACGATGAGCTGACGGCTGACTATCTGTCCTCTTCGGACATTCCCTATCGCCGGGCGTTGTCGGCGTTGGCCGCACGATCTCGACGTGGATTCGTGCATCCGGTGTTCTTCGGCTCGGCGATCACCGGAACCGGAGTCGGCGCGCTGACCGAGGGAATCACGTCGTTCCTGCCGGTGGCCCCGGACGATGCCGACGCGCCGGTCTCGGGCACCGTGTTCAAGGTCGAGCGCGGGCCGGCCGGCGAGAAGATCGCCTACGTGCGCATGCACGCCGGCACGCTGCGGGTCCGGGACCGGCTGCCCGACGGCGAGGACAAGGTGACCGGCATCGCCGTCTTCGCCGACGGCGCAAGCGTTTCACAACCCGCCGTGGCCGCCGGTTCCATCGCCAAGGTCTGGGGCCTCAACGGGATTCGCATCGGCGATGTCATCGGCTCGTCCGCCGGCGCGGCCGAGCACTACTTCTCCCCGCCGACGCTGGAAACCGTCGTCCTGCCGGCCCGGTCCGGCGAGCGCGGCACCCTTCGCGCCGCCCTTGACCAGTTGGCCGAACAGGATCCGCTGATCGACGTCCGGCAGGACGAAATCCGCCGCGAGATCTCGGTTTCGCTCTACGGCGAGGTGCAGAAGGAGGTCATTCAGGCCACCCTCGCCGAGGAGTTCGGCCTCGATGTCTCCTTCCGGGAGACCACCACCATCAACGTCGAACGCGTGGTCGGCGTCGGCGCCGCGGTCGAGATCATGCACGTCGCGCCCAACCCGTTTCTCGCCACGGTCGGTCTGCGGATCGAGCCGGGGCCCGTCAACAGCGGTGTGCGGTACCGATTGGGCGTCGAACTCGGTTCCATGCCTTATGCCTTCATGAAGGCCGTCGAGGACACCGTTCGTGAGACTCTCTCGCAGGGGCTGCACGGTTGGCAGGTGATCGACTGTGTCGTCACGATGACGCATTCCGGCTACAGTCCGCGGCAGAGTCATATGCACGCCACGTTCGACAAGTCCATGTCCAGCACCGGCGCCGACTTTCGCGGCCTCACCCCGCTCGTGTTGATGTCCGCACTGGCCGAGGCCGGCACTCGGGTGCATGAGCCCATTCACCGCTACCAATTGGAGATTCCCGCCGAGTCCTTCACCGCCGTGCTGCCCGTGCTCGTGCAGCTGCGCGCCGCTCCCCTCACATCGTCCATCACCGGCCGGACCCATGTCCTTTCCGGCGACATTCCCGCTGCCGCCGTGCATGGGCTCGAACGCCGGCTGCCGTCGTTGACCAGCGGTGAGGGCGTGTTGGAGGCCGCTTTCGACCACTACCGCCCGGTTCCCGGCATCGCCCCGGAACGGCCCCGCTGGGACCACAATCCCTTGAACCGCAAGGAATACCTGCTGCACGTGCTCCGTCGGGTGTGAGCTTGCTGGGCGCGAACCTGTTGACGATCCGGGTGGAGCTGACCTATCAGACGGCCGACGGCCGCGTGACGTCGTAGCAGTCCCAGCCGAGCCGGATGAACGGGTCGAGCCCGTGCTCCCGGATGTACTGCCGCTCCACGTCGTGGATGGGGTACAGGCCGGCGATGCTGACGGGCCGGTCGTCGCCGACGTCGATGTCGGTGTAATCGCCGGGAGCGAGCACGGCCGGCGGCGCGACGACAAAGGCGGTCATGGCCGACTCGGGGGAGATCCGCTCGCCGAAGTTGATGGTGTCGCCGTAGCAGAACGGGCAGCTCCCGCGCAGGGTCTGGGCCACGTTGCCGGCGACGATCGCCCACGACGGGTCGTCGGAGCGGACGCTGATGCACAGCTCCGGCTTGCTGAGCCGCCACTCGTCGTGCTCGGCGAGGGACAGGCCGTAGGTCAGCCCCGTGAGCAAGCCCTCGGGCAGCCCCCGATAGACGATCGACGTCACCGCAGGCAGCCCGGGCTTGGTCGACTCCCAGATCTTGAACTCCGGCTCGACCCCGCCGGACAGGGCGTCCAGGTGGGCCAGGTACCGGTCGACACGGCTGGTCACGACTGATTCCCCCAGTGGCTCAAGGCTTTGGCCCACGATGTCAGCCGAGCGCCGGCCGGAGATGGGCGAGCAGGTCGTCCACGAGATCGGCGGGATCGGCGTTGCCCTTGCCACCGGCGGCCAGATGCCCGGCGGCCGCGAGGTCGGCGGCGCCGTGGGCCAACGAGCGCAGCAGGGACGCCAGCCGGACGGGATCGCCGGGCGGGAGCAAGTCGGCCTGTTGGGCGGTGACCACGGTGTCGACGAACCGGGCCTGGGCGGCGTCGGCGGCGAGGTGCAGCTCGGTGGAGTCGACGGTCCACGGCCCGAAGATCAATCGGAACCGGGCGGGGGAGTCGAGCGCCCACCGGACGTAGCTGTGCAGGGCCTCGCGCAGCCGGTCGGCCGGCGACGCCGAGGGTTCTGGGCGGGCGGCGCGGCGTTCGAGCTCGCGGGCGGCCAGCGCCGCCAGCAGGTACTCCTTGCTGGGGAAGTGCTTGTACGGGGCGTTGTGCGACACCCCGGCCTGCCGTCCGACCTCCCGCAGCGTGACGGCCTCGACCCCGCCGGCGTCGAGCAGTCGCGCCGCGGCGTCGAGCAGCGCCTCGCGCGTCTCGGAAACCATGCCGGCATGGTAGCCCGAGGTTGACGCTGTCAACCGGCAGCCTTAGGTTGACGCTGTCAACCTAAGGGGGAGTCATGCATGCGGTGGTGACGGGCGCGACGTCCGGTATCGGCGAGGCGATCGCGACGGCCCTGGCCCGATCGGCGACGGTGACGCTGGTCGGCCGGGACGAAGCCCGTATGCGGGCGGCCGCGGCGCGGGTCAAGATGGCCGTGCCCGGCGCGGACCTGATCCTGGAACGCGCGGATCTGGCGCTGGGCAAGGAAGTTCGCGGCCTGGCGGAGCGGCTGGAGCTGCCGGACATCGTGGTCGGCAACGCGGCGGTGATCACGAATCTCGATGACCGGACGGAGGAAGGCACGCAGCGCCTGCTGGCGGTGAACCACCTGGCGCCGTACCTGCTGCTGCGGCTCCTGGCGGCCCGGCTCGGGGCCCGTGCGGCCAGGTTCGTCATCGTGGGGGCGGATCCCATCGCGTTGAAGCGGGCGCCGGTGGATCTGGACGATCTGGAGTCCCGAAACCTCCGGCTGCCCGACCCCGACCTGACGCCGTTCGCGGCCTACGGGCGCACCAAGAACATGAACGCGATGTTCGGCTACGAACTGGCCCGCCGGCAGCCGGGGATCACGGTGAACGGGGCGCACCCGGGGATCATCGGCGGCACCGGTCTGGGTCGCAATGCCCGTGGGGCGCTGCGGAAGCTGGGGGACGAGCTGGGGCGGGACGCGCCGGGGCCGGAGGTCGGGGCGGACACGCCGGTGTGGCTGGCGACGGCGTCCGAAGTGGACGGACGGACGGGCGGCTTCTACGTGAGCCGGCGGCTCGTCGAGACGGCGGCGCACACGACGGATCGCGAACGATGCCTCAGGCTGTGGCGGGAAAGTGCCCAGCTGGTGGGAATTTCCGAGTGACGACAGGGGAATCCGGTAGCGTGACGGCACGTGCGCCGCTGGCACCGTGACTTCTCCCTGTTCTTCGTGGCCCGCGCGGCGGCCCGGCTGGGCGACATGATGTTGCCGGTCGCGCTGGCCGCCGGCCTGATCGAGCACGGCTACGGCGTGGGCGCGGTCGGCGGCGCGATGGCCGCGTTCAGCGCGTGTTTCGCCGGGTTTGTCATCTTCGGCGGCGTGATCGCGGACCGGTTCGACACCCGGGTGGTGATGATCGGCGCGGACCTGACCCGGGTGGTCACGCAGTCGTCGGTGGCGGTCATGTTCTTCACCGGCCACGTGGTGTTCTGGCAGATCTGCGCGGTGGGAGCGGTGAACGGCCTGTGCGCGGCGCTGTTCCAGCCGGGCATCGCCAGCACGATCCCCCGCATCGCCACGGACGTGCAGGGCGCCAACAGCATCATCCGCGTGGCCGAGTCGGTGATGGGCGTGGCCGGCCCGGCCTTCGCGGGCCTGCTGATCGGCGTCACGTCGGTGGGCGGCGTCTTCGCGGTGCACGCGGCGACGTACCTGACGAGTGCCTTGTGCCTGCTGGGTTTGCGCCTGCGCCGCGGGCCGAGGCCGGCCCGCCGCGAGCGGTTCCGGACCGATCTGGTCGAGGGCTGGCGGGAATTCCGGGCCCGCGGCTGGGTGTGGGGCGTGATCCTGGTCTGGATGGTGCTGATGATCACCACCTTCGGCCCGCTCACCCCGCTGGTCGCCACCGAGATCATCACCGCCAACGGCGACACCGCGTACGGCCTGGTCAACTCGATCGGCGGGGCCGGCATGGCCGTGGGCGGCCTGATCGCGATGCGGCTGCGGCCCCGGCATCCGCTGCGGGCCGGCGCGATCGCCATGCTGGCGTACGGGATCCAGCCGGCGCTGGTCGCGTTGCACGCCCCGATCGGGCTGGTCGCCCTGGGTTTCGCGGTGACCGGCGGCGTGCAGACGTTCTGGAGCGTGATGTGGGCGACCAGCATCCAGACCCGGATCCCGGGCTCGATCCTCAACCGCATCCACGCCTACGAGGTCGCCGGCTCGCTGGCGATGATGCCGGTCGGCCAGGCGCTCGCCGGCCCGGCGGCCGGCGTCCTCGGCAGCGGACCGGTGCTGCTCGTCGGCGCGGCGACGGCCGTGGCGGGCATGGTCGCGCTGCTGCTGGCCCGGCCGGTGCGGGACCTCGGCCGCGCCCAACAGTCGGAGTTGGTGGTGGCCCCGGCTTGAGCACGGGGCGAGGTCGCGGGGAATCCGCGCTGGTGAGAGGCTGGCGGGCATGCGCACCGAGCTGCTCTCCGTCCCCGGCGAACCGGAGCGTGCCAACGAGGACTTCGCGGCGATATCACCGCTGGGCGCCGCGGTGGTGTTGGACGGGGTGACCCCGCCGCCCGACGGACGGACGGGCTGCATCCACACGGTGACCTGGTTCGTGGAGCAGCTGGGACCGGCGCTGTTGCACAGGGCGGCGGAGCGACGGGACCAGGCGCTGGCCGACTGCCTGGCCGAGGCGATCGGGTGGACGGCGGCGAAGCACGAGGACACCTGCGACCTGAACCACCGGCGAACGCCGCAGGCCACGGTGGTGGCGCTGCGGTGGGACAAAAAGCAGGTCGAATACCTGGTGTTGTCGGATTCGGTGCTGCTGCTGGATATCAACGGCACCGTGACGCCGGTGTTGGACGGCCGCCTGGACGAAGTGACGGGACGGCCGGAAATGCGGGCGATCCGCTACACGTCAGGATATTTCGACGCCTTGGAGGGCCTGCGGAACGCCGACGGCGGCTTCTACACCGCCGCGGCCGATCCCGAGGTGGCGAAGCGGGCGGTGACCGGACAGCTGCCCCGTGAGGACGTCCGCGCGGCGGTGGCGATGTCGGACGGGGCGAGCCGGTGGAGCGAGGTGTTCGCGTTCGGCGGCTGGACAGAACTTTTCCAGCAAGCCGAAAAGAGCGCCGAGGACCTCATCGACGAGGTGCGGGCGGCGGAGACGGCCGACCCGCACCGAAAGGCGTTCCCGCGCGGCAAGTCCCGCGACGACGCGTCGGTGGTCGTCATCGAGCTAGCCGATGGATGAGGGTTGCTCGTCCAGGCGGGCCAGGGCCGAGGTGAGGGCCGCTCGCGGATACGGGGTCTGCCGGCTCTCCACGAACAGCGCGGCGTAGAACTCGTTGAACGGCACGGCTACCGGCCGGTAGCGGCGCAGCACCTCGGCCGCGGCGGGCGGAAAGTCCGTCTCATCGGTGAAGTCGCGAATGAAGTCCATCCGGGACCGCGGCCGGCTGGTGTCGACGTTGCCGAGCGCCCGTACCAGCGTGGTCAGCATATGGGCCAGCACGTGGCTGCGATCATGGCCGGCATTGGCGACCAGGAACTCCCGTTCCTCGGGTGACAGATCGAACCGGGGCGAGTTCGCCAGTCCGAAGTCGGCGACGTAGAGCCGGGAGCCGTCGGTGAGGATGTTGCCGAAATGGGCGTCGAAATGGAACAGCTCCTTGCGTTCGAGAAATTCGAATACGGATCGCAGGTCGCGTTCCACCATCGGCACCGTGCGCTCGAACTCGCCGGCCCGCAGCCGCTCCTCGAACCAGGGGTGCAGGGTGTGCGGGAAGTGCTCCATGAACATCACGACACCGGCCCGGGCGTCGACCAGCGCCTCGACGCGTTCCCGAACTCCCGGGGCGTGGTGCATGTACTCGAGGTACTTGTCGACGTCGAGCAGGTCCTCCCACACCGGCGGCGGCGAGTCCACCACCCGCCAGTGGTAGAGCAGCGGGAAGTTGGGGCACTCGCCGGACAGCACCCAGTTCGTGGTCATGACGTGCGCGGCCACCTCCCGCCACACGCCGAACGCCGGGGTGCCCACGCCGTACTGGGTCCAGGGCGGCAGGCCCCACAGGTTCGCGGTCGACCGCAGGTTCTCCGGCCGGCGCTCCAACTCGGTCAGCGGCGCCTTCTTGACGAAAACGGTCGTGCCGGCCACCGTCAACACCCCGGCCCTGCCGCCGGCCCCGGACGAGCTGACCGGGGTGGCCGCCTCGACCAGGTCCGCGAGCTGTCGGTCGCTGAGCAACGCCAATGCCGTCGACACGTCCGCGAATCGTTCGTTTCTGGTCACTCCCGTCACGTTACCGGCCGGGATGATCCGACCGCGAACGGGTTTTGACAATCCTTCTTTCGTCGGGCGTCCGTGTTGATGGCTGTTGAAGCCGTGATCCCAAGGAATGGGCGTGAGACCCGTTGTTTTGTCCGCTTTGCCGGGCGTTCTGTCACCATGTGTTGACCAGTGCTGCCCCGTAAGTGACAGCCCGGTCACGATATGGCCGACCGTGACGGGCGATTCCATACCTTGGTAGGGAATCCATTCCATGGCCGAACAGGGGCTGTTAGTGTTCCGCCTAACTCCCTCGCCGAGGGAAATAGCCCCTGCCATTTTCATCTCCCCTGTAGGGATGGAGCAATCGTGAAGCTGACCCGTCGCGCCTCAGTGGCGCTGCTGGTTGCCGCGCCCATGGTCCTGGCGACCGGCGCCGGATTCACCGCGTCCGCGCAGACGAACCCGAACACCACCCAGCTGGCCAACAGCGCCGCCCCGGGACTCGAGTTCGCGACGAGAACCGGCTCGGTGAGCGCCGACCAGCAGATGCAGGTCGCCGTCTCGCTGAACTACCGTGACGCCGCCGGCCTGGACGCCTTCCTCGCCCGCGTGAACAACCCGAGCTCGGCCGACTACCACCACTACCTGACGCCGGACCAGTTCCGCGACCGGTTCGCGCCGACCCAGGCCCAGGTCGACCAGGTGCGGGCCTACCTGCAGAGCAAGGGCCTGACCGTCACGAACGTGGCGTCCAACCGGATGCTCGTCGACGCCGCCGGCCCGGCCAAGACCGTGCAGAGCGCCTTCGCCACCTCCGTCTCGCGCTACCACGACAACAAGACCGACAAGGACTTCACCGCCAACGACGCGGCCCCGTCGGTCGACAGCACGGTGGCCGGCCTGATCGGCGGCATCTCCGGTCTGAACAACCACTATCAGCTGCACAACTACACCAAGGCGCCCAACGCGAACGCGCCGAAGGCGGGCAGCGGCCCGGCCGGCGGCTACACCGCGCAGGAGCTGCGCTCGGCGTACGGCGTGGACAAGCTGAACAGCGCCGGCACCACCGGCGCCGGCCAGACCGTCGCCATGCTGGAGTTCTCGCACTTCAGCCAGACCAACATCAGCAAGTACGACCAGCAGTACGGCACCGGCTCGCCGACCCCGACCGTGGTCAAGGTCAGCGGCGGCGACGACGACACCGCCGGCGGCGGCACCGTCGAGGTCGAGCTGGACATCGAGGTCGCGCACGCGATCGCGCCCAAGGCCAATGTCGCGGTCTACGAGGCCCCGAACAGCGACCAGGGCGAGATCGACATGTGGAACAAGTTCATCACCGACAACGTGTCGGTGGTGTCCTCCAGCTGGGGCGCCTGCGAGCTCGACGACACGGCGTCCACCGAGACGGCCGTGGACAACGTGGCCAAGCAGGGCGCGGCCCAGGGCCAGACCTTCCTGTCGGCGGCCGGTGACTCCGGCGCCTACGACTGCTACCGCCACAGCGGCACGCAGTCGCCCAACGGCAACAACCTCGCGGTCGACTTCCCCGGCTCCGACCCGTACGTGGTCAGCGTCGGCGGCACCGTGCTGACCGAGGGCAGCGGCGGCAGCTACAGCTCCGAGACCGTGTGGAACGAGGGCACCGCGACCAAGTGGGCCGGCGGCGGCGGCGTGTCCAGCAAGTTCGCCCGCCCGTCCTGGCAGACCGGCCCCGGCGTGAGCACCAGCTCGCTGCGCCAGGTCCCGGACGTCTCGGCCGTCGCGTCGGACTACTCGATCTACAGCGGTGGCCAGTGGGGCACCGTCGGCGGCACCAGCGCGGCCACCCCGCTGTGGGCCTCCGTGCTGACGCTGGCCAACCAGCAGGCGGCCGCGGCCGGCAAGGCCCGCGTCGGCCAGGTCCAGTCCACGCTGTACCAGCTGGGCTCGTCCAGCAGCTACGGCTCGCTGTTCCACGACATCACCACCGGCGACAACCTGCACTACAGCGCCGTCGCCAACTACGACGAGGCCAGCGGCTGGGGCACGCCCAAGGCCGACGCCCTCGTCCCGAACCTGTCCGGCGGCGGCACCACCCAGCCGGGCGCCCCGGCGGTGACCAGCCCGGGCAACCAGTCCAACCTGGTCGGTGACACCGTCAACGTCACCGTGCACGCCACCGGCGGCACCTCGCCGTACACCTGGTCCGCCTCGGGCCTGCCGACCGGCCTGTCCATCGCCTCGGGCACCGGCGTGATCAGCGGCAAGACCACCACCGCCGGCACGTACAACGCCTCCGTCACGGCGACCGACGCCGCCGGCAAGGCCGGCAGCGCCTCCTTCACCTGGACCGTCGGCAACACCGGCGGCTCCTGCTCCGGCCAGAAGCTCGGCAACCCCGGCTTCGAGACCGGCAGCGCGTCGCCGTGGACCACCTCCACCGGCGTCGTCAGCAACGCCTCGGCCGGCGAGGCCGCGCACGGTGGCAGCTACCTGGCCTGGCTGGACGGCTACGGCTCCACCCACAACGACACGCTGACCCAGTCGGTCACCATCCCGGCCGGCTGCCACGCGACCCTGTCGTTCTGGCTGCACATCGACACCGCCGAGACCACGGCCTCGACGGCGTACGACAAGCTGACCGTCAAGGCCGGCTCGACCACCCTGGCCACCTACTCCAACCTCAACAAGGCCAGTGGCTACGCGCAGAAGACGTTCGACGTCTCCGCGCTGGCCGGCCAGACGGTGACGATCTCGTTCACCGGCGCCGAGGACTCGGGCCTGCAGACCTCGTTCGTCATCGACGACACGGCCGTCACCCTGAGCTGACGCACTGACCGCTGTTCGGAAGGGACCATTCCTCCACTCCCAGTGGAGGAATGGTCCCTTCAGCGCATTCGAAGCTTGATGCGTAGGGCCTTGTGTGCTAGTGGGCCAAGGTCGTCGAGGACGTCGACGAGGACGGCCAGGCGGTCGAGGGTGGCCAGCGCGGCCTCGGCGCCGGTGGGGTCGACGGCCTCGAACAGCTCCAGGCCGATGAAGCCGGCGCACAGGGCCTCGGCCAGCCCGGCGATGTCGATCAGGTCGGCGACCGGTGACGCGGCCAGCAGCCGGTCCAGGGTGTGTCGGATCGGCGTCACCCACAGCCGCAGCGCGGCCCCGGTGGCCTCGGCGAGCTGCGGATCTCCTTGCGCGCCGGCCATCATCTGGGCCAGCACCCGCACGTTGCCGCGGGCCCGCTCCTCGGCGTGCAGCTCACGGCCGGCGGCCAACAGGTCACGCAGGCTGTCGACCCGCCCCAGCCGCTCCTCGAACAGCGACAGCCGGTCCTGGGTCGCCGCCAGGCAGGCGGCCTTGAGCAGGTCGTGCACGCTGCCGAAGTGGTAGAAGACCAGCGCCTGGTTCACGCCCGCGGTGGCCGCGATGCTCCGCGCGGACGTGCCGGCGATGCCGTGCTGCCGGATCGTCTCGATCGCGCCGTCGATCAGGCGCTGTCGCGTGTCGGCCATGGGATCACGGTATGGGACGTCGTGCGCACAGGTACGGGCGGGCGAGGGCCAGCGCGATGATCGTCAACGCCAGGCCGAGGTAGGCCGGGGCGAGGTGGCCCAGGTCGGTGTAGCCGATCTCGCCGTGCACGGTCAGCGCGCAACCGAAACCGCTGATCGCCGCCAGCACGAGCGTCCACCACACCCACGACTCGCCGCGCCGCCAACCCCACGCGGTGAGCACGGCGATGCCGACGCCGGCCGAGATCAGCGCGCCGCCGAAGCCGGCCCGGTCGTGCGCGATGAAGGACAGCAGACGGGGGTTGGCCGCTTGCAGCGCCGCCGAGGTGGTCTGCAGGTACTCCAGGTCCGACGGCACGAAGACGGTCGTCAGGCCGACGACCGACACCACGACGCCGCCGACGGCGATGCCAAGCCCGGTGATCACCAGCAACAGTTGGCCGATCAGGGCGTGCCGCCGTTGGCGTTCGGGGCCGTCGGGCATCGGATCCCGCCGCACGCCGCCGCGTCGCCTGATGGCGAGCAGGAAGAACGGGAACAGCGTCACCGTCGCCGCGAGGTGCAGCACGTCGACGAAGCCGGTGCCGACGAAGTAGAACAGCGTCGGGAAGCCGAGCCAGCCGGACGCCATCAGCGCCTCGACCGCCCAGGGCTGGCCGCGCCGGATGCCGCCGACCGACAGGCCGACGTAGAGCACGCCGATGGCGATCATCGTGCCGGCCAACGAGATCCGGTCGTGCTGGAGGAAGTGCGCCAGGTGGTGGCCGACGGCGGTGATGCCCAGGTACTGCTGGTCGTACCAGAGCAGCAACGGCCCGAGCGTGATGGCGATGGCCACCAGGCCGGCGACGATCATGCCGAGGCCGAGAAGCAGGCCCCACAGCCAGGATGTGCCGGGTTTGCCGCCGGCCGGCGTGGCGGCGTCGATGACGCGGGCGAACCAGCCCGGCCCTTCGCGGATCAGCACCTCGGTGGTGGCGAAGACCACTGTGGACGGTTCCGCAAGCGCTTGCGCTGCCTCGTCAACCGTGCCGGCTCGGACGTAGTCGTCGGTGACGACCGCGTCGACGAACGGGCGCAGGGCGGCTTCGGTTTCGCGATCAGTGGCGCGGGCGACGACCGGAATTCGGCGTCCGACAACGGCTTCCCGCACGGTCGGCACGTCGGATCGCGACACCGGGCCGATCTCGATCAGTCCGGCGCCGAGCAACGGCAAGGCCCGTACGGCATCGCGGGCGACTCCGGGCGAAACCACGGCCCCGAGCCGCACCCGCACGTCGACGCCGGCGATCGTGCCGGCGAGGCGGCGCGGGGGATGGCGGTGGCCGAGTCCACATGCGACCAGTCGGCCGCCGCCGGGCAGGGAACCGACCTTGGCCAACGCTGCGAGCGCGGCGAGCTGCGATCTTCGCCGGCCGAGCAGGGTGGTGGCGATGCCGCGTAACGGATGGTAGGTCCAGTCAGGCATGGGGCGTCCAACTGAGCACCGGATCCATCGCGCGCAGGGTCGCAGCGGCCGGCGTCAGCCGCGCGGCGAAGTCCCGCGCCCGCACCGCCGGTGGCCAGCTCCACTGGCTCACGGCGCTGAGTCGCGCCGATCGTCGAACGATGGCCTGGGTACGGCTCAACCGCAACCGGTCGTAGCCCGCCAACCCCACGGCGGCCAGCGTGACGGCGTCCTCCAACGCTTGGCAGGCGCCCTGTCCGAGGCTGGGCGTCATGGCGTGGGCGGCGTCGCCGACCAACGCGACCCGACCGTCCGCATAGGACCGCAGCGGCGGCAGTTCGTAGAGATCCCGGCGTACGACAGCAGTGACGGAGTCGAGCAGGCGCGGGATCGGCTCGGGCCAATCGCCGAAGCGTTCCCGCAGCTCGTCCAGCCCCCGCCGACCGTGGGGCGCGGTCCGGCCGGTGGCGAAGCAGTAGACGCGGCGGCCGGTCATCGCGGTGAACCCGAAGCGTTCGCCGGCGCCCCAGGTCACCGCGCCTTCGGCCGGCGGCTGGTCGAGCGGCTCGGTGACGGCCCGCCAACTCGTGCTACCGGTGTAGCGCGGCGCCGGGGCGTTCGGCCACTGCAGGCGGCGGACGGAGCTGTGCAGGCCGTCCGCGCCGACAACCAGATCGAAGCCCTCGGTCTGGGCGATGTCGGTGAAAGCGGTGTCCGGCTTCAACGCCGCCGGCGGCAGCATGTCCAGGAGCGTCGCCAGCAGGTCGGGGCGGTGCACCACCAGCAGCGGCCAGCCGTGTCGACGCTCGATCTCCGCGTTGTCCGTGCGGCTGAGCCAGCGCCCCTCCCGGTCGCGCACCCCGCCCCGCCGCTCGGCCGCACCCAGGGCCCGCACCTGGTCGGCCAGCCCGAGCACGGCCAGGGCCCGCATGGCGTTGGGCCACAACGACAACCCTGCCCCGACTTCCTGGAACTCCGCCGCCCGTTCCCAGACCTGCACCCGCCAGCCCCGCCGGTGCAGGGCCAGCGCGGCGGCCAGTCCGCCGATGCCGCCCCCGACTATGAGCGCACGCATGTCGACCCCCCGTTTTGAGCAAGTGCTCAAAACAGTAGCCGAGGTTGAGCGATCGCTCAACCCGTCAGCCGGTGAACCAGCCGGGGGCGTCGAGGCGGAAGAAGTTGCCGGGGGTCATCGTGCGCAGGCCGGCCTCCATGTCACGGAGTCGCTGTGGCCCAAGGGCTTGCGCCCATTCGGCCCGGAGCACCTCGAAGATCTGCGCGGATCGGACCAGCGCGTCGACGCCGCGCGGGGTGAGGCGGACGAGTTTGCGGCGAGCGTCCTGGCTGTCGTCGACGCGCTCGACGTAGCCCAGCGCTTCCAAACGGTCGGCCGTCTTGCCGGCGGCCTGCTTGGACACGCCGAGGCGACGGCCCAGCTCGCTGGCGGTGGTGCCGGCGCGGCCGATCGCCTGCAACGCGAAGCCGTGCGCTGGCCGTAGCTCGGGGTGACCCTGCTGGGCCAGGTCGGCGTGCAGGCGGTCGATGAGCGTGCGGAAGCCGGCGAACAGCAGCAGGGGCAGGGCGAAGCCGGGCTCGTCGGAACTGGCCGCCGTGGGATCGGCCGCCGCGGAATCAGTCATTGCGCAACTCGACAACCTGGTTTACCTTTTGGGTGATCGCATCGACAACCATGTTGACGATCCTAGTCCACTCGGAGGAGAACCGTGTTCGTCGACCACACCCTGGAGACCGCGCCCGAGGCGGCCCGCCGATCACTGCGGGCCACCGTCGACAAGCTCGGCTACCTGCCCGCGCCGGTGGCCCGGCTGGCCGCGTCGCCCCAGCTGCTGGACGGGTTCCTCAAGCTCAGCAAGATGTTCGAGAGCACATCGCTGGAACCGCTGGCTCGCGAGGTAGTGATCATGACCGTGGCGGTGCGCAACGGCTGCCACGTCTGCATCGCCATGCACACCGCCATGCTCGGCGGCATCGGGGCCGACGCCGAGCTGGTGGCCGCGCTGCGCGAGCAGCGGCCGCTGCCCGACGTGAAACTGGAAGCCTTGCGTACCTTCACGATCGAGGTCATGACCACCGCGGGCGGCGTGGATGACGTGGTGCTCAAGGAGTTCGTCGAGCACGGCTACACCTCGCAGCAGGCGCTGGAGGTCGTGCTGGGCATCGGCGCCTACACCCTGTCCACCTTCGCCAACCGTATGACCAAGGCCCCGCTGGACTATCAGCTCGCGGCGTTCGCCTGATCCTCCTGCCACTGGGCGTCCTGGCGGTCCGGCTCCTCACGCAGGATCGCCGCGTCGAGGAAGCGCTCCGGCACCGCGAAGGCGTCCACCAGCGTGCGGGCGTGCGGCCGCAGCTCGGCGCACAGCGCGTTCACCGCACCGTTCACCGCCTTGGCGCGACCGGCCGCCAGCCGGCCGTGCGCCATGAACCAGGCCAGATCCTCGTACACGGTGTGCAGCGCGTACAGCGTGCACACCCGGTCGAGCAGACGCTGCACCTCTGGGTCGGCGCATCGCTCGACCGCGTCCGCGAACGCTTGCAGCACAACGCGTTCGGTGTGCACGCGGCCGGCGCGCAGCACGTGGTCCTGCGCGCTGTTGAACACCTCGAACGGATCGGCGTCCCCGCTCGCGGCCCGCCGCAGCCGGCGGGCCAGCCCGGCCAGCACGTGCGCCTCACGGTCCTCGAACGCCCGCAGCTGCCAGCCGCGGTCGTACAGGGCGTCGGCGTCCTCCCGGCCGGGGCCGAGACTGGGCAGTCGCTCGGCGACCAGGCCGACGAACTGCTCGGCAACGAAGCGGGCCAGCCCGAGCGTGCCGAGATCCTCGAACTGGCTGCGGTAGTTGGTCAGCAGGCCCTTGGCCACCAGTTGCAGCAGCACCGTGTTGTCGCCCTCGAACGTGGTGAACACGTCCGTGTCGGCTTTCAGTGTGGTGAGCAGGTTCTCGGCCAGGTAGCCGGCCCCGCCGCAGGCCTCGCGGCAGGTCTGGATCACGGCCGTGGTGTGCCAGGTGGACAGTGCCTTGACGCCGGCGGCGTGGGATTCCAACTCGCGCTGCCGGCGTTCGTCCGGCTCGGACGTGCTCTGCAGCTCGTCCAGCGAGCGGGTGAGAGCCTCCTGGGCGAAGTGCAGCGCATAGGACTTCGCCAGCGCGGGGAGCAGTTTTCGTTGGTGCGCCTGGTAATCCAGCAGCACGACCTCGCGCTGGTCGTCCGGGCGGTTGAACTGGCGGCGGGTGTCGGCGTAGCGGACGGCGATGGTCAGCGCGCGCTTGGCCGCGCTGCCGGCGCTGCCGGCCACGCTGACCCGGCCGCGGATCAGCGTGCCCAGCATGGTGAAGAAGCGCCGGTTGTCGCTGTCGATCGGGCTGCGGTAGGCGCCGTCCGGCTCGACCTGGCCGTAGTGGTCGAGCAGGTTCTCCCTCGGCACCCGGACGTGGTCGAAACTCAGCCGCCCGTTGTCCACGCCGTTCAGGCCGCCCTTGCGGCCACAGTCCTCAATGGATACCCCTGGCATGGGATTGCCCTCGGCGTCCCGGATCGGCACCACGAAGGCGTGCACGCCGCGACCGCGGCCGTCGGTGATCAGCTGCGCGAACACCACCGCCGCGCGGCCGTCCCGCGCCGCGTTGCCGATGTAGTCCTTGCGCGCGGACTGATGTGGCGTGTGGAGCACGAACTCGGCGCCGTCGTACGTGGCGGTGGTGCGCAGGTGTTGCACGTCCGAGCCGTGACCGGTCTCCGTCATGGCGAAGCAGCCCGGCAGCGTCAGGTCCATGATGTCGGCGAGGTAGCGCTCGTGGTGCCGGCGCGTGCCCAGCAGCTGCACAGCTCCGCCGAACAGTCCCCACTGCACGCCGGCCTTCACCATCAGCGACAGGTCCCCGAAGCCGAGCGTCTCGAACGCCACCACCGAGCCGCCGACGTCGCCACCGCCACCGTAGGCGCGGTCGAAGCCCAGCTTCGGGCCGTCCGTCTTGGCCAGGGCGTGCAGCTGCTCGAACACCAGCGCGCGGTGCTCTTCCGTGCTCAGGCCGCTGGTGTCGCGGTACTCGACGCCGGCCAGCTGCTCCCGGACCGTGCGCCGCAGCACGGCCCACCGTCCGTCCAGGACCTCGGTGATCGAACTCGGCTCCACGGGCCGAGCCTACGCATATTTGCGTATTTGCGCCGATGGAGCCGCTGGCCAGGATGTCGCCATGTCACGCACCTGGGCCACGGCGCTGGCGGCCGCGGGCGTCGCGCTGTTGGCCGCCCCTGCAGGTTTTCGACCGGTTCCGTCGGGGGTGGGAACAACCTCGGGCGGGCGGGGTGTTGTACGTCATATGACGACGAGCAAGCCGGTGAAGGTTCCGAACGAGCAGCACCCGATCACCGTGACCGCCCAGGGCCAGCATGTGGTCGCCACCGTCGGCGGCCGGGTCATCGCGGACACGCGGTCGGCGCTGACCTTGCAGGAGAGCACCTATCCCGCGGTGCAGTACATCCCTCGCGCCGACGTGGATTTCACGCTGCTGGAGCGGTCTTCGCACGAGACCTACTGCCCGTACAAGGGCGACGCCTCGTACTACAGCATCCGCGCCGGCGAGACCTCGGCCGACAACGCGGTGTGGACCTACGAGCAGCCTTACGACGCCGTGGCCGACATCAAGGACCACGTCGCTTTCTACCCGAACATCGTCGACGTGCAGGTCCGCGAGGACTGACAGCCAGTGGTCCGGGGATGGGCCGGCCGGGTTTCCTCTGGTAAGACCGATGCCATGGGCGTGTTGAAGGTGCGGTTGGGCGTCGGTCTCGGTCCGGGCGGCGGCGCCGCCGAGTTTCCGTCGATCGTCGACGAGTTGGAGTCCGCCGGCGTCGATTCGCTGTGGCTGTCCGAGGTCGTCTACGGCGCCAACGTCGAGCCGCTGATCGGCATGACCCATGCGCTGGCCCGCACCGCCAAGCTCAAGGTCGGCACCGGCGTCTCGGTGCTGCCCGGCCGCAACCCCGTCTTGGTGGCCAAGCAGCTCGTCACCCTCGCCGGCCTCGCCCCGAAGCGCGTCCTGCCCGTTTTCGGCCTCCGCCCCGCCCGCCGCAACGAGTGGAACCTGTTCCCCGTCCCGTCCGGCCGCCGCGCCGCCGTCTTCGACGAGTCGCTCCAGCTCTTGAAGCTCCTCCTGACCTCGGACGACGTCCACTTCTCCGGCGAGTTCTTCCAGCTCGACGGCGTGTCCTTGGCCGACCGCCCCGCCCGCCCGCTGGACATCTGGGTCGGCGGCAGCGCCCCGTCCGCCCTCCGCCGCGTCGGCCGCCTCGCCGACGGCTGGCTCGGCAGCTTCGTCACTCCCGACCAGGCCAAACTGGCCGTCGACACCATCAAGGCCGCCGCCGCTGACGCCGGCCGTGAGGTCGAGGAGGACCACTACGGCCTTTCGCTGGCCATCGCCCCCGCCGGCATCCCGCCCGAGCTCGCCAAGGCCGCCCTGGACCGCGCGCCGGGTGTCGATCCCGCCGACCTCGTCGCCGCCAGCTGGGACGACGCCCGCCGCCTGCTTGACCGCTATCTGGACGCCGGCCTGACGAAGTTCGTGCTGCGCCCCGCCGGCCCGTTGAGCTGGACCGACTTCATGCGGAACTTCCTGCCCCTGGCCGAGTCCCTGCACAACTAGCCGGCTTCCCTCAGCCGGTGGGTGAACACCGGCCGCCCCTGCACCATCGTCACTGTCCAGTTCCCGTGATGGATGACCCGATGGTGCTCCCCACACAGCAACACCAGGTTGTCCAGGCTGGTATCCCCGCCCTTGGCCCAGTGCGTGACGTGATGGCCGTGGCATTGCCGGGGTCTTCTCCCGCAGCCCGGAAACGCGCACCCTTTGTCTCGGAAGATCAACGCCCGGCGGATC
>DASWRQ010000402.1:0-5252 GCA_036403095.1 Kutzneria sp.
GCCGGAGCTTCTGGAGGTCGTCCCAGGCCGTTCCCGGGTCCGGTCTGCCCGCCGTCACGAGTGCGACCAGTTCGTCGTCGAAATCGGCGCCGGCCGGGTGCTCCGCGGTCTCCGAGCGGCCGATGATCTCGAACCCGCCCGGCGACGGGCGCAGCAGGGTGGCGGTCACCGAGGTGCCGCCGATGTCGTATACGGCGATCGGCGCCGGCCCGTCGATGCGGTGTCGGGCGGCCGCGGCGGTGACCGCGGCCAAGGGCTCGGGCACTAGGGCCGAGTCCCCGAGGCCCACTCGGGACAACGCCTCCCGTAGCAGGTCGATGCGGTAGGGGCCCCAGGTCGACGGGTGGGTGACGGTGACGCGCACGGGCCGGTCGCCGTGGTGCGCGGCCACCTGCTCGACGATCCGGTCGATGCCGGTCGCCATCAGCTCGTGCGCGTTGTGCTGGCGATTGCCCAGCACGATGGGCACGTCGTCGCCGATCCGCCCGACGAACGGGCCGGGATCGGCCGAGACCGGCGAGACCGGGTGCGGCGCTCCCCGGTGCGGCCCGTCGAGCCGGGTGATCGCGGCGGCGGCGCGGCTGGCGCCGACATCGATCCCTAGCGTGTACGGCAAGTGTTCCTCCACGCGGCGCAGCGGCCAGGGCTCAGGTGGTGGGGGCAAAGGTAACCCATTCGTGATCTGGTGCCGTAACGAAGGGGGTTCCCTAGTGCCCCAGGCCGCCGTCCGGACCCGATCCCTAGTGGTCGGCGGGCAGGACTGGGAGTGATCCCGGATGGCGTACGGGCCGCCAGACCCTACGGTTCGTCCTCATCACGGCTCACACCGTGATCATCCCCGTCAAGTCCCCCGATCGAAGTCAGGAGCACCACCCCATGGCCCAGACGCTGCACGAGTTCACCCTTGGTCTGCTGAGCGACGCGCCGACCCGCGAGCTGTTCGCCGCCGACCCGACGGGTGTCCTGCAGTCCGCTGGCCTCGGCGACATCACCGCCGCCGACGTGCACGAGATCCTGCCCCTCGTGCTCGACATGGCGCCGACCCACGTGGTCGAGGCCTTCGAGCAGACGCTGGGCGGCGCCGTCCCCGGCCTGCCGGGCGCCGACGCCATCGCCACCCTGCAGCACCTGACCACCGTCGTGCCCGTCGCCGTGCCGGCCCTGCCGGTCGACGGCCTCGGCCGCGAGCTCCCGCTGGCCGGCCTGTCGGCGCCGGGTCTGGACGCCCTCCCGGGCCTCGACAGCCTGCCCGTCGACGGCCTGTCCCTCCCGGCTCTGGACGGCCTGCCCGTCGGCAGCCTGCCCGGCCTGGACGGCCTCGGCCGTGAGCTGCCGGTCAACGGCGCCCTGGACAGCCTGCCGCTGGGCAGCCTGCCCACCCTGCCGCTGGACGGTGTGACCGGCCTGGTGCCGTCCGTGCCCGGCGTCGACGGCCTGGTGCCGAACGTGACCGACCCGACCGCCCTGGTCGGCGACCTGCGCGGCACCACCAACGACCCGGCCCGCGCGCTGACCCAGCTCCAGCAGAACATCACCCAGGTGGTTCCGGTCGTCGCCGGTCACGGCGGCATCCCGGCCGTGCCTTCGGTCGACGCGCTGGTCGGCAAGGTCACCAACGTGGCCTCCGACGTCGACGTCACCAAGACGCTCGACACCACCACGCACACCGTCGCCGGTGTCGCGGGCAACGTCCCGGTCGCCGGCAAGGTCATCGCCGACGCCTCGGGCCACGTGACCTCCGCGGTGCACGGCGTCGACGTGGACGGCCTGTCCAAGACCGTCACCGGCGTCACCTCGCACATCGGCGGCATCGGCAACGTCACGACCGACCCGATCCACGCGGTCACCGGCATCGCCAACGACCCGATCCACGCCGTGACCAACATCGCCGACGTGTCGCACACCCTGGACACCGTCAGCTCGCTGCACGGCGACCAGGCGCTGCAGCACGTCTCCGGCGCCGTCGACGGCACGGTCAAGGACCTGAACATCGGCGACGACAACCACATCGGCGGCATCGGCAACGTGGACCTCGGCGGCGTGCACGTCGGCGACATCACGCACAACCTCGACGCCACCCACCTGACCGGTTTCTGATCCTTCCTCCTTTCAGGACTGGTTGACGCTTCCAGGCCGGGCCCGCTCCCTCAGCGTGGGCCCGGCCTGGTGTGCATCACCCGTTCGGAGGGGACACAATCTGTCGGGTGATGACCATGACGGCCCTCGATGTGATCGACGAGGCGCTCCGGCAGCCGGCCATCGGCCGCCGGCGCGACCTGACCAGCAGGCTCAGCCGCCTGCGGGGCAGACTCGCCGACCCGGCGATCCGGGTCGTCGTGGTCGGCGGTCTCAAGCAGGGCAAGAGCCACCTGGTCAACGCCCTGCTGGGCACCTCGGTGTGCCCGGTGCACGACGACGTGGCCAGCGCCGCGCCCGCGGTCATCCGGCACGCCGAGCAGTCGTGGGCCGCCGTGGTGCGGCCCGGGCAGCAGCGGCTGGAGCCGGTGGAGATCGAGCGGATCGCCCAGGAGATCAGCGGCGGGCAGGTGGTCCGGGCCGAGGTCGGGGTGCCCCGGGCGGTGCTGGCCGGCGGGCTGGTCATCGTGGACACCCCCGGCGTGGACGGCTTACGGTCCGAGCACACCAGCCGCACGCTGGCCGAGCTGGCCGAGGCCGACGCCGTGCTGGCCGTGACCGACTCGCTGACCGAGCTGTCGCCGGCCGAGCTCCAGTTCCTCCGGTTCGCCACCACCATCTGCCCCAACGTGTTGGGCGTGCTGACCAAGACCGACCTGAGCCCGCGCTGGCGCACGCACCTCGAGCGCGACCGGATGCTGCTCGCCGAGGCCGGGCTGGCCATTCCGCTGGTGGCCGTGTCCTCGGTGCTGCGGGAGCGAGCGCTGTCGACCAGCAGCCCGGATGTCAATGCCGAGTCCGGTTTTCCCGCCCTGGTGGGGTATCTGGAGAACACCGTGAAGGCGCAGGCCGGCCTGCTGGCCCGGCGGTCGGCCTCGGAGGCCATTCTGGCCGTGACCGAACAGGTGTCGCTCGGGCTGCGGGCCGAACTGTCCACACAGGACCCGTCATCGCTGGCCGGGCTGGAGGAGGCCCAGCGCGCGGCCGAGCTGCTGCGCCGTCAGTCGTCCCGGTGGCAGAACATGCTGATGGACGGCATGGCCGACCTGATGTCCGATGTGGACCACGATCTTCGCGAGCGGACCCGGATCATCTTGCGGCACACCGACGTCGCCTTCGACAAGGCCGATCCGGCCCGGACGTGGGAGCAGTTCTGCGACTGGCTGGCCGACAAGCTGACCGATGCCGTGCTGCGCAACTACGACTGGACCGTGGAGCGGACGCACTGGCTGGCCCAGCGGATCGCCGAGCAGTTCGACGAGGAGAGCCGGGGCACGCTGCCCGATCTGGGGCTGCGCGATCCGGCCCGGGTGCTGGAGAAGATGGGCGGTCTGCTCACTCCCGACCTGGCCCCGCCGGGCATCGCCAACAAGGTGATCACCGGCCTGCGCGGCTCGTACAGCGGTATGCTGATGTTCGGCCTGCTGACCAGCCTGATGGGCATGCCGCTGGTGAACTTCGTGTCGGTCGGCGCGGGCGCGGTGATGGGCGCGAAGACCTTGAAGGAAGAGCGGGACGCCCAGCTCAAACGCCGGCAGGCGGTGGCCAAGACGGCGGTGCAGCGGCACGTCGACGAGCTGGTTTTCCAGGTGGGCAAGCACAGCCGGGACGCGCTGCGGCAGGTGCAGCGGCGGCTGCGGGAGCACTTCACCGAGCAGGCCGAGCAGCTGCAGGACGCGCTGACCGACTCGATCCGACGGGCCCGCGAGCTGGCCAACGCCGACCTGGCGGCGCGCAACCAGCGCAACCAGTCCATCGCCGATGAGATCAACACGTTGGTGGCGCTCCGGCAGCGCGCCCAGGCCCTGGCGATCACGCAGTGATCACCCAGGAGCTGCTCACCCAGGACGCCCGCGCCCTGCTCGAGTGGGCGCTGCGGCTGTACCGCGGCAGCAACAAGGCGGTTCATTTCCTTACGCAGCAACGACAGCTGTTCGACGAGCCGCTGCGGGTCGGCGTCACCGGTCGGCCCAAGGCCGGCAAGTCGACGCTGCTCGACGCGCTGGACGAGGACGACTTCATCGAGGGGCACACGTCCGATGTGGACGCCGTGCTGCATCTGACCGGTCCCGTCCGGGCCGAGGACCGCTCGGCTCTGCAGGGCAATCCCATTCCCGTCAACACGATTGTCGTGCTGGCCCGGGCCGACGAGCTCGGCGGCGGCCGGGTCGACGCCATGACCTCGGCCAAGATGATCGCCCGCCGGCTGCGGGCCGAGCCCGAGCTCGGCCAGCTCTGCCAGGACGTCGTCGCCGTGGCCGGACTGCTGGCCGTCGCCGGGCGAACGCTGACCGACGCCGAGTTCGACGCCCTGGTCGCGCTGGCCGCCCTGCCCCGTGAGGAGCTCGACGAGCTTCTGCTGTCCACCGACCGTTTCGTGAACCCCGCGCTCGAGGATGTCGTGCTGCGTCAGGGTTTGCTGGAACGCTTCGGGCTGTTCGGCATTCGCCTCTGCACCACTCTCATCCGGCGGGGCTACGGCGATCCCAGCCGGCTCGCCGCCGAACTGGTGCAGCGCAGCGGGTTGAACGACCTCCGGCTGGCCGTCCGGCGGCACTTCACCGAGCGCGCCCCGGTGCTGAAGGCGCGGTCGGCCATCGTCGCCGTCGAGACCGTGCTGCGGGCCGAGCCCCGCCCCGACGCGCGTGGTCTGCTGGCCGAGGTCGAGCGGATCCAGGTGAGCACCCAGGACTTCGCCGAGCTTCGCCTGCTCGCGGCGCTGCAGACCGGCCGCATCGAGCTGCCCAGCGAGATCGCCGCCGAGGCCGAGCAGTTGCTGGGCCGTTCGGGGACCAGCCCGGCCACCCGTCTCGGCGTCGAGGACAGCGACAACCTGCTCAAGCTGGCGCTTGCCGTCCTCGACCGCTGGCAGGCCTACGCCGGCAATCCCGTCTGGCGGCGGGCCCAGACCGCCGCCGCCAAGACCGTCGTCCGCACCTGCGAAGGCATCATCGACACCCTCACCCGCGCGTAAACCCGCGAGTCCCGCTCTCAGCTGTTTGGGGCCCTGGCGGGCCGGCGTGATCGCGGGAAAACTGTGTAATGCTGTCCGGTCGACGTCGACTTGCCTTGGCGCATGCGAGGTCGTCTCTCAGCTAGACGTGAGGGCCCTGGGC
>DASWRQ010000403.1:0-11405 GCA_036403095.1 Kutzneria sp.
GTGCACGCCATCGTCGACGCCATGGAGTCCGGCAACGCCGACGAGGTCGCCTCCCGCTACGAGCAGCTCCGCGACTTCTGGGGCGAACTAGCCGGCAAGGAACGCCTGGGTTGAGTTGTCCCCGACCGCTTGGAAGGGACCATTCCTCTCGTTCAACGTGAGGAAAGGCGCTTTCACGACGTCTGCGGCTGGACGGTCGGCCGGACCTGTGCTATTCGGCGTCGCGGGGGGTTCGCTCGTTGGCCAGGAGCTCGTCGACGGAGGCGCTGCCGCGCTGGTAGCGGCCGGCGATCTCGGCGTTGAGCTTGTCCATCACCGTCTGCACCTCGCGCCGGCGGGCCGACACCGAGGCCTCCTCGGCCACGAAGGCCTGACGGGCCTGGTCCAGCTTCTCGTCGGACAGCGAGGCCACGTCCGACAGGTCCACGTCGGAGACCAGGGCCTCGACGTGCCGGCGGTGCGCCTCGGCCCGCGACGGCTCCATCGTCTGATAGCGGCCGAGCCCGGTGGCCGGGCCGACGGCGTTCTCGGACAGGATCGAGACCAGGCGGTCCACCACGGAGGCGCCGCCGCCCTCGACCCTGCGCTGCTGTTCCGCCTTCACGATGTCGATTCGGGCATGGAGCAGCCGACGCAGGTAGGACAGGTCGGTCTCCTCCTGCGCCGTCTCATCGCGCAGCGCGCGGACCTCATCGAGCGGACGCTGCTCGACACCGGCCGTGTAGTCCGGAGCGAGCACCCGGTCGATTCGCCGCCGCCCGCCAGGACGGACCTCGATCACACCGCCATCCTGAAGCACACTGCCGTCACCCGCCAACACCTAGGAGTCGGTTTCAACCGGACCGTTGCACTCCGAGCAGCTTTCGCACCTCGTCCGCGGCCATCGGCGGCCGCTGGGCTATCCGGGCGAGGCCACTGGCCCTGGCCACCAGCTGAGCATTGTCCCGGACCCGCTCGCCCCGTGCGTAGGAGATCGTGTCCTCCATCCCCACCCGCAGATGCCCGCCCGCCGAGAGCGCCGCGAACATCACCGGTATGGACGAGCGTCCGATCCCGGTCGCCGAGAAGGTGGCGCCGTCCGGGATCACCCGTAGCGCCGCCGCCAGCGTCTCCGTGTCGCCCGGCATGCCGCCCGGCACGCCCATCACCAGGTCCACGTGCACGTGCCCGCCGGCCGGCAGGCCGTGCTGGTCCAGCAGCCGGCGCAGGCTCGTCAGCTGACCCAGGTCGAAGATCTCGTACTCCGGCACGATGCCCCGGTCCCGCATCCGCTTGTGCAGCTCGACGATGAACTCCCAGCGGTTCATGAACACGTCGTCGCCGAAGTTGACCGTGCCCATCGTGCACGAGGCCGAGTCCGGGCCCGCTTCGAGCACCCGCAGCCGGTTCTCCTCCGGGTCCGTCACCGCGCCCCCGGTGGACAGCTGCACCACCAGGTCCGTCTCGGCCCGCAGCGCCGACACCGTCGCCTTGAGCAGCCCCAGGTCCAGGGTCGGCTTCGTGTCCGTGCCCCGGATGTGCACGTGGATCATCGACGCGCCCACCCGCTCGCAGTCCTTGGCCGTGCTCACCAGCTCGTCCAGGGTCACCGGCAGATTCGGCACGTCCGCCTTGGCATGCTCGGCGCCGGTCGGGGCGACGGTGATCAGGGTGCCGGGCGAAGTCGACGCTGACATGCGCCGATCCTCGCACGCCGGCCCCGGCCGGCGGAAGATTTCCCGCCGAACCCCACTATTCGCGGAAAATCATCACCCGCGCCGCCACGGCAACCACAGCCCCCAGCCCAACCCTGGGGGGCGACCCCGAGGCCAGTCTATCGAGGGCAGGGCCGGCGAGGGGGTGGCGAAGATCCAGATGTGGATAAGTCGGGGGCTGTGGACAAGTGGCTATCGGCCCAGGTTGCGGACGGCTTCGCGGCCGAGGGCGGCGTTGTCCGGGGGGACCGAATCGGGGTCGATGGAGGCGGCGATGGGCTCCTCGGCGGGACCGGCGGCCAGCACGGCGTCCAACGGCACCGAGCGCTTGATCAGGGCCAGGGCGATGAGCCCGAGCTCGTGGTGGCGGACGGCGGTGCCGACGCGGCCGACGACCTTGCCGTCCAAGGTGACGGGGTCGCCGGTCTCGGGCAGGGCGTCGAGGGAGCCGTCGAGGTGGAGCAGCAACAGCCGGCGGGGCGGGCGGCCGACGTTCTCGACCTTGGAGACGGTCTCCTGACCCCGGTAGCAGCCCTTGTTGAGGTGCACGGCGGTGCCGATCCACCGGGCCTCATGCGGAATGGTGCGGTCGTCGGTGTCGACGCCGAGACGGGGGCGCAACAGCTCGACCCGGAGGGCCTCGAAGGCCAGGGAGCCGGCGGGGCGAGCCCCGGCGTCAACCAATCGGGTGAACTCGGCGTCCTTCGCCGCGCGCGGCACGAGCAGGTCGGCGCCCCAAGGCATGGGACGGACGAGGCCGCCGAAGGTCACCAGAGAGGCGGCCAAGGGGCCGACCAGGGACAGCACGGCGATCTCGTCGGTGGCGTCCCGAGGCTCGACCTTGGACCAGAACTTCATGGACTCCAGGTAGGCCAGCAGCGCCTTGCCGGTGCCGGGCTCGACGTCCAACCACGCGGTGCCCTCGAAGTCGGTGAGCACGGCGTGGTGCTCGACCCGGCCCTGAATGTCGAGCACCAACAACTCGGTGGTCTCGCCGTCACGGAGGTTGAGCACGTGCTGGCTGGTCAGGTTGTGCAGCCAGGTCAGCCGGTCCTCGCCGGGCACGGCGATGACCTCACGGTTGGAGCGGTCGACAACGACCGCCGAGCGGGCGGCGAAGCGCTGCTCGGCGAAGGGGTCGCCGTAGTGCCACGGCACGCCGGCGTCGACGGAACCGGCAGGGGCATCAACGGCGGTCACGGGGTCTCCTCAGGTGAAGCAGAGCAATTGCGGCAGAGCCCGGACAAAGCGAGATGGCTGGCGTCCAGCTGGAAGCCGCGGCCCCGGCTGAGCCGGCTGGCCAGGTCGTCCAGCAGGTCGCAGGGCACCTCGTCGACCTGTCCGCAGTTGTGGCACACGAGGTGCACGTGCTCGTGTTCGTCGACGGAGTAGGACGGCGCGCCGTGGCCGAGATGGGTGTGCCGGACCAGGCGCAGCTTCTCCAGCAGCTCCAGGGTCCGATAGACGGTGGTGATGTTCACGGTCGGCGTCACGCGCTGCACCCGCTGGCAGATCTGCTCGGGCGTGGCGTGCTCGAGTTCACGGACGGCGTCCAGCACCAGCTGTCGCTGAGGGGTCATCCGCAGCCCGCGCTCGTGCAGCGTGCGGCGCAGCCGCGCGGCCTCCTCGGGACTCACGGTCTCCACACCCCCACAATAGGACGCGAAGCGGTGAGTAGGCTCGGCCCATGCGCGTGCTGGCCTTCCTGGACGGAACGACCGCGGATCCCGAGGCCCCGCTGCTGCGGGTGGACGACCTGGGGTTGCTCCGCGGCGACGGTGTGTTCGAGACGATCCTGGTGGTCGACGGCAAGCCGAGGGAGCTGGCTCCGCACCTGGACCGGCTGGACCGCTCGGCGGCCATGCTCGAACTGCCCGAGCCGGACCGAGCCGGCTGGGAGCGAGCGGTCGACGCGGTGATCAACAACTGGTCGGGCGGCAAGGACATGGCCCTCAAGCTGGTGCTGACCCGTGGCAACGAGTACGGCGACGGCACGCCGACGGCGTTCGCGATGGGGCTGCCGATCGCCGACAAGGTGCTCAGGCAGCGGGCCGAGGGCATCGCGGTGGTCACGCTGGAGCGCGGCTTCGAGCCGGGCCTCGCGCAGCGGGCGCCGTGGCTGCTGCTGGGGGCCAAGTCGCTGTCGTACGCGATGAACATGGCCGCGGTGCGCTACGCCGCCCGCGAGGGCGCGGACGACGTGATCTTCACCGCGGCCGACGGCTCGGTGCTGGAGGGCCCGACCTCGACGCTGGTCCTGGTGCGGGACCGCACGCTGGTCACGCCGCCGTCGACGATCGGCATCCTGCCCGGCACCACTCAGGCGGCGCTGTTCCGCGCGGCCGAGCGGGCCGGCTGGTCGATCAAGGTGGAGCCGATCCCGGCCGCCGACCTGCTCGACGCCGAAGGCCTGTTCCTGGTGTCCAGCGTGCGCTGCGTGACCCGTATCCACACCCTGGACGGCAAGCAGCTCAAGGACTCCAGCGCCCTGCTCCGCGAGCTCACCGCCCTGTACGAGTCCGAGTACTGACCAGAGGTGGGACGGCTTCGAAGAAGCCGCCCCACGAACTCACTTCAGTCCACCATCCACTGCGGACATCAGCGTCCCGGTGTCGCCGGACATCTCCCAGATCATCGCGCCGAGCAGGCCCTTGCTCTTGATGTAGGCCATCTTCTGCCCGATGGACCAGGTGTCGTCGAACGACCACCACTGGTTGCCGTCATAGCCGTACGTGGCCACGGCCTGGGTGTTGTGGTACACGGTCATGGGCACGGCGCCGATCAGGTTGCTGTAGCCCCGGGTGCCGGCCTCCTCGGCGAACTGTCCGGGCGCGGCCCCGTGTGCGGCCTGCCATTCACCATGAGCGCCGCCGTCGGTCACCGTCTGCCAGCCGCGGCCGTAGAACGGGATGCCCACGGTCATCTTGCGGGGATTGACGCCGGCCGCCAGATAGGTCTGCACGGCCCCGTCCACGCTGAAGTGGAACGAGTACGGGTCGTTGCTGGCCGGGTACAGATTGGCCTGGTCGCCGGTCCGGTCGGGCTCCCACGAGTTGTCGCTGCCGGAGCCGTGGAAGTCATAGCCCTGCACGTTGAACATGTCCAGCGACCTCGCGGTCTGCGGCAGGTCCCAGCCCTCGCTGACCTTGGTCGGATCGGCCGGGGTGAACGCGGACAGCTGGTAGCGCTTGCCGTTCGCGGCGCCGAGGGCGTCCAGCTCGGTGCGGAACTCGGCCAGCAACGCGGTCAGATTGGCCTTGTCGGCCGCGTTGTAGTGGTTGCCGGGGTGCCCGTTGGCGTCGCCGGGCCATTCCCAGTCGATGTCGATGCCGTCGAAGATGCCGGCGGCCACGCCCTGGCCGCCCGCGCCCTCGGTCTGCGGCAGGTTGCCCTTGATCCAGGTGTCGAGGCAGGAGGCCACGAACTTCTTGCGCGAGGCGTCGGTCCTGGCCACGTCGGAGAAGTACTTGGAGTACGTCCAGCCGCCGATGGAGACCAGGATCTTCATGTTGGGGTAGAGCGCCTTGAGTTCCTTGAGCTGGTTGAGGTTTCCGCGTAGCGGCGCGAAGCCGTCGTCGGCCACGCCGTTCACGGCCTGGGTCGCGGCGAACGGCCGGCCGTAGTCGGCGTCGGCGTCGCCGGCCCCGTCGCCCTGGTTCGGGTCCTCGGGATCGGCGGTGGTGCCCCGGGTGACGCCGGACAGACAGGTCAGATTCACCGGATCGATATTCTCGAAGGCGTACAGCAGATGGGTCAGCTTGGCCGCCGCACCAGTGGTGACGAGGTTCTTCACGAAGTACTGGCGGCCGTAGATGCCCCACTGCACGAAGTAGCCGACCTTGGCGTAGCCGCCGCCGATCACGTCGGTTGTGCTTGCGGTGACGGCACTACTGGCCGCGGAGACGTTGTCGTAGCCGTCACGGGCGCGAACCGTGAACGTGTACTGAGTGGACGGACTGAGGCCGGTCACGGTGGCCGAGGTGCCGGTGACCGTGGTGGCCACGGCCGATCCGTTGAACACGTCGTAGGACACCACGCCGGTGTTGTCGTTGGACGCCGACCAACTCAGCGAGATGGACACCGAGTCCTTGCCGGTCACGGCCAGATTCGTTGGCGCGGAAGGAGGTTGCGTGTCGGCCGACGGGTCGTTGGTCGTCACGGTGACTGGCGCGCTCGCCGCCGACGACGTGCCGTGCGTGTCCTTCGCCTTGACGGTGAAGGTGTACGAGGTCTTCGGCGTCAGGCCGGCGATCGCGGTGGACGTGCCGGTCACCGACGCGGCCAATGTCGAGCCGTTGAACACGTCGTAGCCGGCGATCGGCAGATCCCCTGCGGTGGCGGCATTCCAGGCCAGCAACACGGTCTTGGTGGTCTTGGCCGTGGAGTGCAGGTTCGTCGGCGCACCGGGTGGCGCGTCGGCCGAGCCGTCGCACTTCACGTCGTTGACCCGGCATCTCTGCGGGCTGCCCGAACCGCTGACCGTGAACGTCAGGCTGTACGGCTCGGTGCTGCCATGGGCCTTCACCACCGTGTTGTAGTAGGCCGGACTGGCCACCACATGGGTGCCGGTCTGCGTCACGGTGCCGTTCTGGCCGTTGCTGACCGTTGTCCCGCCGGGCAGGTCGAAGGCGAGGGACCACGACTTCAGGTCGGTGTCGGAGTTGTTGGCCACCACGTACTTCCCGGTGGACCCGGACTGCGAGTACTGCGCGGTCAAGGACGCCGAAGGCGGCGGGGTCGTGCCGCCCGACCCGTCGCAGTTGACCCCGTTGAGCAGGCAGTTGGCCGGCGCGGCGGCCGAGCTCAGCGAGAAGGACAGGCTGTAGGGCTCGGTGTTGCCATGGGCGGCAACGGTGTTGATGTAGTACGCGGGGGTGGCCGTGACATGCGTGCCGGCCTGGGTCAGGGTGCCGTTCTGCGGATTGCTCGCGGTGACGCCGGCCGGCAGGTCGAAGGCGATCGACCAGCCGGTGATCGCCGCGGTTGTCGAGTTGGCCACGACGTACTTGCCGCCGCCGGCCGAAGCGGTGAACGTGGCGGTGAGGCCGGTGGTCGCGGCCGCCTGAGGGGCGAGCGCGACGGCGGCGCCCAAGGTCAGCAGGGTTGCCGAGAGCAGTGCGAGCTTGCGCATGGTGCTCCTACGGTCCGGGCGGCGGCCCGTGCTGAACAGTAAAGTGGCCTAGACCACTGCGTCAACGGACCGGGTGCAGCCGAACGGGTGTTCCCGGCCGGGCCTGAGCCAGTAGCGGCAAGGCATCCGTGGCCACTACGCCGATCACCGGATAGCCGCCGGTGACCGGGTGATCGGCCAGGAACAGCACCGGCCTTCCGTTGGCCGGCACCTGAACCGATCCGGTCACCACGCCCTCGCTGGGCAGCTCCCGCGACTCGAACGCGGCGGCCCGACGCAGCGCGTCGCCGTCCAACCGCAGCCCGACCCGGTTGCTCTGCTGAGAAACCGTCCACCGGCCGGCCGCCAATTGGGCAAAAGCATCGTCGAACCACTCGTCACGGGGACCGAGCAGCACCGGCACCACGAGCTCCGAAGCCGCCCGGGTCGGCGACAGCACGTCCGCGCCCGAGGGCAAGCCGGAAGGTGACCCGAGCGGCAGGACGTCGTTGGCCCGCAAGGGATCGGGCCCGATGCCGGAGAGAATGTCGGTGGCCCGGCTGGAAAGCTGCAACGGCACCTCGATGCCGCCGGAAACCGCTAGGTAGCAACGGAGTCCGCCAACGGGCGCACCGAGACCCAGCACATCGCCCGCGCCCAGATGCACCGGCGTGTGCGAGTCGACGAGGTGATCCCCGACGGACACCAGCACGCTCGGCCCGGTGACCGCGACCGTGCAGGAACAGTTGGCGCGCAACTGAGTCCGGCCCAGCAGGGCCTCGATCCCGGCCGCCGACTCGGGATTGCCGACCAGTCGGTTGGCCAACATCAGGGCCGGCACGTCCAACGCCCCCGACGGCGGCACGCCCAGATGCGCGTTGCCGGGACGGCCGAGGTCCTGGATCAGCGTCTGTGGGCCGACCCGGAGCACGGTCAGCGAGCGGCTCACGACGCCACCTCGAACCGGACGTGATCACCGGGGGCCAGCAACGCCGGGCCCGAGGAACGCTTGGCGTCGAAGAGAATCGCCGTGGTGCGGCCGATCAGCCGCCAGCCACCGGGCGAGGCCGTCGGATACGCGCCGGTGAATTCCCCGGCGATGCCAACTGATCCGGCCGGCACCCTGGTTCGAGGATTCTCCAACCGGGCCTGCTGCAACGGTTCCGGCAGCCCGACCAGGTAGCCGAAGCCGGGGGCGAAGCCGCAGAACGCCACCGTGTACTCGGCCCCGCTGTGCAGCGCGACGACCTCGTCGACCGAAAGGCCGGCGGTCGAGGCCACCAGCTCGAGGTCGGGGCCGTCATAGGAGATCGGCAGCCGGACCTGGCGCGGCGTCCGAAAAGGCGGGTGCGACAGATCGGCCGCCTCGACCACGGCCCGGGCCCGCGAGAGCCCGTCAGAACCGGGGCGGCCGGCGATCAGCACGGTGGTGGCCGCCGGCACCAGCTCGACGACGTCCGGCAGGTCGGCGACCAGCAGCGCGCCGTGCAGCGCCTCGACCTCGGCCAGCGAGTCCAGCTCCACCAGCATCGCGTGCCGGCCACACCGCCGCAGCCGCACGCGTCAGCCGACGACGCGCTCGAGCTGCGCCGAGACGTGCGGCTGAAGCGGCTCGCCGACCATCGCCCGCTCCTCCACGTAAGCCAGGTCGCCGTCGTTGACCAGCCCGTACAGGCGCTTGGCCGCGGTGACCTCCTTCGCGGTGGACGTGCGCATCACGATGTCGGTGGCCAGCTCCCACGAGGTCTGGGTGAGCGGCGTGCCGTAGTAGATCTCGGCCACGCCGGTGGCGTGCGTGACCAGCACCTCGATGGTGTCGTCGGCCTGCGGCCGCCAGAAGCCCGACTCGCGGGCCGCCGGCCGGATCACCTTGCCCTGCTCGTCGAGCAGCCAGGCCCGGGCCTCGTAGGTCAGGAACGGCCGTCCGTCGTGCGCGAAGGTGATCTGCTGGCCGAAGCGGAACGGACCGTCGATCGTCGGATAGACGATCTGGCCCTCGCCGCGCCACACGCCGACCAGCGGCAGCAGCGCCAGGCAGGCGTCGTTGAGATTCGGGCCGAGCCGCAGGTTCGCGGTGTCGCCCGGGACCGGCAGGTCGTCGAACTGCGGCAGATTGCGGTCGCGCGTGGACTCCGCGCGCTGCTCGGCGGCGCGGACCGCGGCATCACCGCTGCCGAACTCTGGCTTCGTCATGGCTCAGCGGTGGTCCTGGAGCAGGCGGTACACGACGTACACCGAGAACCAGCCGATGGCGATGCACACCAGCACCATCAGGATCGTGAAGAAGAGTTCCACCCGCACAGAATAGACGGTGCTGCTGGCTGGGGCCTCGTGGGCTCGCGCCGGTGCCTGGAACGCGGGCTCAGGAAAACCGCGTCTTTCCAGCGGTTTTCCTGAGCCAAGGGAAGGCATCGGCTTAGAGCGAGCCCACCCGCCGCGGCACGCGGCGAGACAACACTGTGTTTCAGGCCACCGCGACCTGGAGCTGGTGCAGCCCCGGGCCGTCGGCCGTCACCTGCGTCTCGCCGGTGCCGCTGCGGTGCAGCGCGCGCACCGTCCAGGACCCGGGCGCCGCGAAGAAGCGGAAGTCACCCTGCTCCGAGGCGACGACCTCGGCGGTGAACTCGCCGGAGGAGTCGAGGAGCCGCACGAAGGCCCCGCCGACCGGCTGGCCGCCCGCGGAGACCGTGCCGGTCAGCACGACCTCCTTGCCCGGGTCGACGTTGGCCGGCAACGCCGTGCCCTGGTCCGGAGCCCCACACCCTGCTGCGGTCATGTCAGTCCCTCTCATTCACTGCCGAGTGCGACCGGCACGCCGACCAGCGAGCCGTATTCGGTCCAGGAGCCGTCGTAGTTCTTCACGTCCGTGTGGCCGAGCAGCTCACGCAGCACGAACCAGGTGTGCGAGGAGCGCTCGCCGATGCGGCAGTAGGCGATGGTGGCCTTGTCGGCCTCGAGGCCGGCCTCGCCGTAGATCTCGCGCAGCTCGTCGTCGGAGCGGAAGGTGCCGTCCTCGTTCGCGGCCTTGCTCCACGGCACGTTGATCGCGCTGGGGATGTGGCCGGCCCGCTGGGCCTGCTCCTGCGGGAGGTGGGCCGGCGCGAGCAGCTTGCCGCTGAACTCGTCGGGCGAGCGCACGTCGACCAGGTTCTTGACGTTGATCGCGTCCACCACCTCCTGGCGGAAGGCGCGCAGCGTCAGGTCCTGCTCCTGGGCCTTGTACTCGGTGGCCGGGCGGCTCACCGCGTCCTTGACCAGCGGACGCCCGTCCAGCTCCCACTTCTTGCGGCCGCCGTCGAGCAGCTGCACCTTGTCGTGGCCGTAGAGCTTGAAGTACCAGTACGCGTAGGCGGCGAACCAGTTGTTGTTGCCGCCGTACAGCACGACCTGGTCGTCGTTGCCGATGCCGCGGGCCGAGAGCAGCTTCTCGAAGCCCTCCCGGTCGACGAAGTCCCGGCGCACCGGGTCCTGCAGGTCGGTCTTCCAGTCGATCTTGACGGCGCCGGGGATGTGGCCGCCGTCGTAGGCGCTGGTGTCCTCGTCCACCTCCACAAAAACCACGCCGGGGGTCTCGAGGTTGTCCTCGGCCCACTGCGCCGAGACCAGCACGTTCTCGCGACTCATCGATCGGCTCCTTCGCCGGGTAGGGGGATCGGTGCTTACTTGCCGGTGGCCGGCGCGAACCGGCGGATGATCAGGTACATCTCGCAGCCGAGGCAGAAGCCGAAGGCCGCGTTGAGGAACGCCGCCACCAGGGCGAGCGCGGTGGCCACGGCGCCGAGGACGGGCAGGCCGACCAGATAGCCGACCGTGCCGACCAGGGCGAAGACGAAGCCGACGGTCTGCGCGAACTGCGGCGGGGCCGCGTCCTCGCGCTCGTCGGTCGGACCCAGCCGCGGCGCGACGAACCGCCGGTAGAGCAGGCCGTACGGGGCGTGCTGGAGCCCGAGGAAGCCGCCGATGGCGAAGACCACGGTCTGCAGCGCGAGCAGCGGCCACCATCCGGTGGCCAGCACGACCGCGAGCACGACCGTCGTGATCCAGGCGCCGAAACGCGGACCTCGGGGATCGATCTGGGGAGCGGACATGGAACAGCCTCCTGACCGGGGGACCTTCGGACGTGAAGGATCCAGCGGGACGTCAGGCGTCGGGCCCGGGACGTCCGGTCAGAAAGGCCGACACAGACTGCTGCGCACGCGGCAGAGATCCACCGCGCGTCGCTTGGTCAGCAGCTGGGCCATACGGCGGAGACTACCCGCTCCTCCCTCCTGGTGGGAGGGCCGTCCACCAGATGGAATGACCAGTGAATCGATAAAGCTCGGTCGGCCGAGCCATTGATCACGCCTGGTGGGGCGCGGCAGCCCGACGTCGTCGAATTTGACGAAGCGTGTCGATATGATCGCCCAGTGTCACGGGAGTTCGCTGTCGAGAGGCCGCCATGGTCACGTGATGCGGTCTGGGCCGCGCAGGTCGGCCGGCAGATTGACCCGGATGCGACTGACCCGCGCACCCATGTCACCACCGGAGTGCTGGTGGACGACGACGGACACCGGTTCGACGAGCCACTGGTCAGCGGGGAAACAGCGAATGGTTCGTCAAGG
>DASWRQ010000404.1:0-5436 GCA_036403095.1 Kutzneria sp.
AAGTTCTGCTCGATGCGGATCACCCAGGACGTCCGCAAGTACGCTGAGGAGCACAACTTGTCCTCGACGGACGCGATCGAGGCCGGCATGGCCGAGATGTCGCAGGAGTTCGCCGCGCACGGCAAGCAGGTGTACCTACCAGTAGTGGAGTCGTGATCAGCACACCGCCCAGGGCCCTCACCATCGCCGGCACGGACTCCGGCGGTGGCGCGGGGGTGCACGCCGACTGCCGGACGTTCTTCGCCTGCGGTGTGCACGCCACCACCGCGGTCACCGCGGTCACCGTGCAGAACTCGGTCGGGGTCTCGGGTTTCCACGAGATCCCGCCCGAGGTGGTGGCCGCGCAGATCGAGGCGGTGGTCGGCGACATCGGCGTGACGGCGGCGAAAACCGGCATGCTGGCGTCGGCGGCGATCATCGAGGCCGTCGCGGCGACGTGCGACAAGGTCGGCATCGGCCGGGACCACAAGATCCCGTTCGTCGTCGACCCGGTGTCCGCGTCCATGCACGGCGACCAGCTGCTGGCCGACAACGCCTTGGCCGGTTTGAAGAATCTGTTGTTCCCACGGGCCAGTCTGGTCACGCCCAACCTGGACGAGGTGCGGCTGCTGACCGGCATCGACGTGACGCGCCGGGACCAGATGCTCGACGCGGCCAAGGCCATGATCGACTTCGGGCCGCAGTGGGTGCTGATCAAGGCCGGGCACCTGCGCGAGGACCCGGAGTGCGTGGACATCCTGTACGACGGCGTCGCGGTGATCGAGCTGCCCGGGCCGCGCTTCGACGTCAAGCACACGCACGGCAGCGGCGACACGCTGGCCTCGTCGATCACCTCGGCGCTGGCCAAGGGCGCGACCATGCCCGCGGCGGTGGAGTTCGGCAAGCGCTTCATCGTGCACGCCGTGCGCAACGCCTACCCCCTCGGCCAGGGCACCGGCCCCGTCTCCAACTTCTGGCGCCTCTCCGACGACCCCATCTGAGCGGTGTGAAAGGACCATTCCTCGCATCCAACGTGAGGAATGGTCCTTTCCACACATCTAGGCCTTGACGTCAGCTGACGGGTTGGGGTAGTGACGCCTGGGTTGTGTCGTAGGCCTCGCGGGCGCGCTTGATCTTGTCGAAGTTGGCGCTGGTCCAGGTGTTCAGGGCGATGAGGTGCACGCTGATGCTCTCGCCCAGGGGAGTCAGGGCGTATTCCACGCTCGGCGGCGTGGTCGCGTAGACCTTGCGAGTGATCAGGCCGTCCCGCTCCAGGCTGCGCAGGTTCTGGGTGAGCACCTTGGGCGTGATGCCGGCCACCTCGCGGCGCAGCTCGCCGAACCGGTGCGGCTTCAGGGCCAGCCGGCCGATCATCAGCGCGGTCCATTTGTTGGCCACCAGATCGAGCACGTCCCGGCACGGGCAGGCGCGTAGGTACACGTCCCAGGCAGTATCCATCAGGTACCTACTTTACAAATTAGTGCGTACTAGCGGATGTGTACCGACGCCCACAGGATGACCGAGTCACCGTTGGATGGGAAGGGACAGATCGAGATGCGAGTCGTGCGCCAGACCGAACTGGGCGGAACCGACGTGCTCGAGGTGGTCGAGGTCGAGCGACCCGAGCCCGGGCCGACCGAGATCCTCGTGCGGGTTCACGCGGCCGGTGTGAACCCGGTGGACTGGAAGACCCGGGAGCACGGCGTGTTCCTGGGCACGCCGCCGTTCGTGCTGGGCTGGGACGTCTCCGGCACGGTCGAGCACGTCGGCTTCGGCGTCAGCTGGCTCAAGCCGGGCGACGAGGTGCTGGGCATGCCGCTGTTCCCGAAGGAGGCCGGCGGCTACGGCGAGTACGTCGTGGCCCCGTCGCGGCAGTTCGTGCGCAAGCCGGCCGAGCTGAGCCACTTCGAGGCCGCGGCACTGCCGCTGGCCGGCCTGACCGCGTGGCAGGCGCTGGTCGACGACGCCCAGGTGCAGCCGGGGCAGCGGGTCCTCGTGCACGCGGCGGCCGGCGGGGTCGGCCACCTGGCCGTGCAGATCGCCAAGGCGCGTGGCGCCTACGTCTACGGCACCGCCCGCACGGTCAAGCACGAATTCCTGCGCAGCATCGCCGTGGACGAGCCGATCGACTACACCACCGCCGATTTCACCCAGGTCGCCAAGGACGTGGACGTGGTGTTCGACCTGATCGGCGGCGACAACGCGGTGCGCTCGGTGGACGTGCTCAAGCCCGGCGGCACCGTGTTCGCGGTGCCGGGCGGTGTCGACGAGGAGCTGGCGGCCAAGGCCGCGCAGCGCGGCGTGCGGGCGACCGGCATCCTCGTCGAGCCCGACCAGCGCGGCCTGCAGGGCCTGCTCGACCTGATCGCCGAGGGCAAGCTGACCGTCCGCGTCGACCAGGTGCTGCCGCTGGCCGAGGCCGGCAAGGCGCACGAGCTCGGCGCGGCCAACCAGCTCACCGGCAAGCTGGTGCTAGACGTCCTCGGCCACTAGGGCCTCCAGCGCCGGCAGGGCGGCGGCCAGCGCCGTCCGCTGCTCGTCGGTCAGCCGCTCCAGGCGGTTGTGCAGCTCGTGCAGCCGCTCGGAGCGGACGCCGGCGATGATCTGCTCGCCGGCCGGCGTCGCCCGCACCAGCGAGGCCCGACCGTCCTGCGGGTCGGCCTCCCGCATCACGTAGCCGGACTCGACCAGCGCGGCGATGATCCGGGACAGGGTCGGCGGGGCCACCCCCTCGCGGGCGGCCAGGTCGCCCAGCCGCATCGGGCCCTTGTAGGCCAGCGTGGCCAGGGCCGAGATCGAGCCCTGGCCGAGGCCGGGCGACCCGCTGCGGCGCAGGATCCGGGACAACCGGCCGACCGCCAGGTACAGCCGCGTGGTCTCGTCGACCGTGGCCGCCGTCGTCGACATCGCCACGACACTCACTCCTCGGGTAGGTGGCACCTACCGTTCATGATGACTCAGCGAGCCGGCGAGGACGCCTGCGCCCAGAACCGTTGCGGAATTCTCCCGGCAAGTAGGGCCGAACGGCCCGCTTCCACTGCCCCGCGCATCGCCGCCGCCATCCGCTCCGGGTCCTGCGCCCGGGTGACGGCCGTGGCCAGCAGCACCGCCGAGCAGCCAAGCTCCATGGCCTGGGCGGCGTCCGACGCGGTGCCGATGCCGGCGTCGAGGATCACCGGCACGCTCGCCCGGGACACGATCAGTTCGATGTTGTGCGGGTTGCGGATGCCGAGACCCGTTCCGATGGGCGAGCCCAGCGGCATCACCGCCGCGCAGCCGACCTCTTCCAGCCGCAGCGCCAGCACCGGGTCGTCGTTGGTGTACGGCATCACCACGAAGCCGTCGTCGACCAGCTGCTGCGCCGCGTCCAGCAGCTCGACGGAGTCCGGCAGCAGGGTGCGGTCGTCGGCCACGACCTCCAACTTCACCCAGTTGGTCTCCAGGGCCTCCCGGGCCAGCCGGGCCGTGAGCACGGCCTCGGCCGCCGTACGGCAGCCCGCGGTGTTGGGCAGCGGCTCGATGCCCAAGCGGCGCAACAGGTCCAGCACACCGGTGCCGCCGGCGGCGTCCATCCGGCGCATGGCGACGGTGGTCAGCTCGGTGCCGGCGGCCAGCAGGGACCGCTCCAGCACGGCCAGGTTGGCCGCGCCGCCGGTGCCCATGATCAGCCGCGAGCCGAACTCGCGGTCGGCGATGACAAACGGATCGTCCACTTCAGCCTCCCTGCACCGCGGTGAGCACCTCGACCGAGCCGCCGGCGTCGAGCACCGTTTCCGCCCAGTCGGCGCGTGGCACGACCTCGCCGTCCACCGCCACCGCGATCCCCTTCGGCGGGGCGTCGATGACGGCGAGCGCGTCGGCGACGGTCGACCCGTCGGCCAGCTCGCGTTCGGTTCCGTTGACCACGACCAACAATTCAGCCTCCCCCGTTCGTGACGGCGAGCAGTCGTCCCGGATCGGCGGCGCGCGCCGGCTCCGGTGGTTCACGGCCGGCCAGCAGGTCGATCACCGCTTCGGCGGTGATCGGGGCGAGCAGGATGCCATTGCGGTGGTGGCCGGTCGCGGCCAGCACGCCCGGCTCCAGCCAGCCCAGTAGCGGCAGGTTGTCGGGGCTGCCCGGCCGCAGCCCGGCCGCGCACTCCAGCACCGCGTACTCGCCGATGCCCGGCAGCACCCGCTCGGCGTCGCGCAGCAAATCCCGCACGCCGCCGACCGTCACTTCGGTGTCGAAGCCCGCTTCGTACTGGGTGGCCCCCAGCACCAGCCCGCGGCCGTCCCGGGGCACGAGGTAGACCTGCCGGCCCTCGACCAGCGCCCGGACTGTTCGTGACGGCGGATCGAGGGCTCCCGCACGGGCTTTCAGCCGCAGGACCTCGCCCTTGACCGGCCTGATGACCTTGGCCAGGCCCTCGTGCAGGCCGCCGCTCCAGGCGCCGGCAGCCAGCACCACGGCGTCGCACTCCACCGTGGATCCGTTGGCCAGCAGGACTTCGCCGGCACTGACCTTGGTCGCGGCGACGGCGATCGGCTGCATACCCGCGTCCAGCGCCGCCTTACGCAGCGAGGACAGCAGCACCCTGTTGTCCACGGCCAGGTCCCCGGGCACCAACAGTCCACTTCGGACGGACGTGCCCAGCGCCGGCTCCAGCCCGCGGGCCTGGCGTGCGGTGACTTTTTCCACCGTGCGGCCGAGTCTGGCCAGGAAGTCGGCGACTCCGTCAAGTTCCTCCCGGTCGGCCGCGTCGACGGCGACGACCAGGGTTCCCTCTTGACGTAGTCCACCATCTTTTTCCAGCCTGGCCGCGAATTTCGGCCAGCGGTCCAGCGAGGCGCTGCCCAGGGCCAGCCCGTGCTCCTCGCCCGGCCACGCCTCCGTGACCGGGGCGAGCATGCCGCCCGCCACCCAGGACGCGCCCGACCCCGGCGCGGCATCGATGAGCTGCACCTGGTGGCCCGCCTCGGCGGCCGCCCACGCGACCGACAGACCGACGACCCCACCACCGACAACGGCGATCTTCATGACACATCACGCTCCCTGCGCCGGCATGACCCGGATCAGGTTCGACGGTCGGAGCTGGCAAGCTCCCTCTCAGCCCGGTTCTTCCAGGCTCCCGTGCGGACCAATGGGCTCTACCGTAGCACCCGTGCCAGCACTGGATGGAGATCAGATCAGGAAGCGGCTCGCCGACGCACGGCTCTACCTGTGCACCGACGCCCGCACCGGGACCGATGACCTCGCCGAGTTCGTCGACGCCGCCCTCGCCGGCGGCGTGGACATCGTGCAGTTGCGGGACAAGGGCTTGGAGGCTCGACACGAGCTCGCCGCGCTCGAGGTCATCGCCGAGGCCTGCGCCCGCCACGGGGCGCTGCTGTCCGTCAACGACCGGGCCGACATCGCCGTCGCCGCCGGCGCCGACGTGTTGCATCTGGGCCAGGACGACCTGCCCGTGCCGCTGG
>DASWRQ010000405.1:0-15885 GCA_036403095.1 Kutzneria sp.
ATCGCGCTGAAGTCGGAGACCATCGGCCTCGCGGTGATGACCGAGATGCCGCTGATCGTGCTGGACATCCAGCGCGGCGGGCCGTCCACCGGCCTGCCGACCAAGACCGAGCAGGCCGACCTGCTGCAGGCCATGTTCGGCCGCAACGGCGAGGCCCCGGTGCCGATCATCGCGCCGCGCTCGCCGGCGGACTGCTTCGACGCCGCCCTCGAAGCGACCCGCATCGCGCTGACCTACCGCACGCCGGTGCTGCTGCTGTCCGACGGCTACATCGCCAACGGCTCCGAGCCGTGGCTGATCCCGACGTTCGCCGACCTGCCCGACCTGAGCGTCGAGTTCGCCACCGAGCCCAACGCCACCGACGGCTCCGGCGAGTTCTGGCCGTACCTGCGCGACCCGGAGACGCTGGCCCGTCCGTGGGCCGTGCCCGGCACGCCGGGTCTCGAGCACCGGATCGGCGGTCTGGAGAAGGCCGACAAGACCGGCAACATCTCCTACGACCCCGACAACCACGACAAGATGGTCCGGCTGCGGCAGGCCAAGGTCGACGGCGTCAAGGTGCCCGACGCGGAGATCGACGACCCGTCCGGCGCGGCCCGCGTGCTGGTGCTGGGCTGGGGCTCCTCGTACGGCCCGATCGGCGCCGCCTGCCGGCGCGTGCGGCGGCTGGGCATGGACATCGCCCACGTGCACCTGCGCAACCTCAACCCGTTCCCGCGCAACCTGGGCGAGGTGCTGGCCCGCTACGACAAGGTCGTCATCCCGGAGATGAACCTGGGCCAGCTGGCGATGCTGATCCGGGCCAAGTTCCTGGTCGACGCGGCGTCCTACACCAAGGTCGCGGGCCTGCCGTTCAAGGCCGAGGAACTGCAGGACGTGCTGATCGACTTCGTGAAGGGACTGGACGCATGACCACGATCGATCTCGGGCTCCCACAGCTGGGCGGTCTGGCCGGCGTGCCCACCTTCGACGGCAAGCAGACGGCCAAGGAGTACAAGACCGACCAGGAAGTCCGCTGGTGCCCGGGCTGCGGCGACTACGCCGTGCTGGCGGCCGTTCAGTCCTTCCTGCCGGACCTCGGCCTCAAGCGCGAGAACATCGTGTTCGTGTCGGGCATCGGCTGCTCAAGCCGCTTCCCGTACTACATGAACACCTACGGCATGCACTCCATCCACGGGCGCGCCCCGGCCATCGCGACCGGCCTGGCCACCTCGCGGGAGGACCTGTCGGTCTGGGTCGTCACCGGTGACGGCGACGCGCTGTCCATCGGCGGCAACCACCTGATCCACGCGTTGCGCCGCAACGTCAACCTCAAGATCCTGCTGTTCAACAACCGGATCTACGGTTTGACCAAGGGCCAGTACTCGCCGACCTCGGAAGAGGGCAAGGTCACCAAGTCCACGCCGATGGGCTCGCTGGACCATCCGTTCAACCCGGTGTCGCTGGCGCTGGGCGCGGAGGCCTCGTTCGTCGGGCGGGCGCTGGACTCCGACCGCAAGGGGCTCACCGAGGTGCTGCGGGCCGCGGCCGAGCACCGCGGGTCGGCGCTGGTGGAGATCTACCAGAACTGCCCGATCTTCAACGACGGCGCGTTCGACGTGCTCAAGGAGGCGGGCGAGCGCGAGGAGCGGATCGTGCCGCTGCGGCACGGCGAGCCGATCAGGTTCGGGGCCGAGGGCCAGCACGGCGTGGCCCGGGACCCGAAGACGGGCTCGCTCAAGGTCGTGGAGGTGGCCGAGGTCGGCGAGGACAACCTCGTCGTGCACGACGCCACCCTGCAGGACCCGTCCTACGCGTTCGCGCTGTCCCGGCTGGGCAACCACAACCTGGACCACACCGTCACCGGCGTGTTCCGCAACGTCGCGCGGGACACCTACGACGACCTGGCCCGGCAGCAGGTCGAGCAGGCCAAGGCGACCAAGCCGGCCGACCTGGACGGTCTGCTGCGCGGCAAGGACACCTGGACCGTGCTGGCCGACTGACCCGTTCAGACGACAACGGCCCCCGGCTCTCGCCGGGGGCCGTTGTTCGTTGCCGGCTACGAGCCGGGGGTGAAGCCGGCCCGCTCCGCCTCTTCGGTGCTGTGGAACCAGACCTCGGCCTTCACGGCGTCGAAGTCGCCGCTGCCGGCCGCGTGATACGTCCGCGAGCCCAGCACCGCCTTCACGCTGTAGTCGTCCGACGGGGCCGAGCCGTCCGGCTTGGGCAGCGCCGAGCCGGGGCCGAACGGGGTCCGCGGGCCGCCGCTGGACGGCCGGCGGATCGGGGCCGCGTCGGTGTTGCGCGGCATCGAGCTCAGCGCCCGCGGCCGGAACGGGGCCGGGTCGAACGGCTGCGGGCCGACGCCGAGGCCGTTGCCGCCGCGCGGCCACGAGCTGCTCACCGTGCGCTTGGGCAGGCCGGCCGGGGTGGACGTGACGACCGGCGGCTTCGGCTGCTCGTTGGCCAGCAGCTCCGGCGCCAGGATCGGGGTGAACGGCACCGAGTCGGTCGAGGAGAACGACCGCGCCGTCGGCTCCTGGATCGGCGTGAAGCCGTCCAGGTCGTCGTACGGGTCCTCGCCGTCCGGGTCGAGCACCGGCTCGAACAGCGACCGCGGGCGGGACACCGCCTCGATCGGGGCCGGCTCCGGCCGCTGGGGACGCGTCGGCAGCGGCGACTCCGACTCGGCCGGCTCCGGCGGGGTCACGCTGCCCGGCGGGGTGAGGGCGCCCGGCGGGATGGGCTTGCCGAACTGGTTCGGGTCCAGCCGGATCGGCTCGGCCAGCGCCTCCAGCTGCACCTCGCCCTCCGCGGGCTCCGGCTCCGGTTCCGCGTAGGCATGGACCGGGTGGAAGGCGTCGGCCAGCTTGGCCTCCGGCTGCGGCTCGTACGCGTGGACCGGCTGGAAGGCATCGGCCGACTCGACGGGCTCCGCTTCGAAGGCGGGCTCAGCCGGCTCCGACTCGAAGGCGTGGGCGGGCGCCGACTGGTCGGGCAGGCTGTGCCGCGGCGTCTGGTCCCGGTCCTCGTCCTGCCCGTCGTCCTCGTCCTGGAGATCGGCCTGGTGATCGTCCCGGTCGTCGTCCTCGGCCAGCTCGCCGGCCAGCCGCCGCTCCTGCACGGCCTTCTCGGCCGCGGCGATCACCGACACCTTGACCGGGCCGGTCGTCTCGGCCGCCGCCTCCCGCTCCGACTCGGTCAGCTCCTCGTCGGCCACGTCATCGACCAAGGGCTCGTCCGCGAGATCGTCGACCGGGACGTGCGCCAGCTGGCCGTGGGCCGGGGTGGCCGGGCCGACGTCGCCCAGCTCCATGTCCTCGTGGTCGTCGCGGGCCGGCGGCAGGATGCTGGTCGTCTCGGCCGCGTTGGCCTCCCCGACCAGCCGGTTGATCGCGGCCGTCATCTCGGCCGGGCTGGGGTTCGGGATCGGCGGCGCGGCCGGGATCGGGGCGTGGATCTGGGTCGGCTGCTCGTCGGCCGGCGGCTGCGGCTGCTCGGGGGCGGGCTCCGGTTCCGGCTCGTGCTGGGCGGCCGCGGGTTCCGGCTCGTCCTGGAAGCCGGCGTGCTCGGCCGGCTGCTCGACGGCCGGGGCGGCTTCGTAGGACTGCGTGGGGCGGTCGAACGACGGAACCGGCTCGAACGTCGTGGGCCGCTCGGCGGGCTCCGGCTCGTACGCCTGGGCGTAACCCAGGTCCTGCTCCGGCTGGCCGTAACCCCGGTCCGGCTCGTTCGGTGGCTGGCCATAGCCGTGGTCGGGCTCCGGCATGGGCGTGACCAGCGTGCGCGGCCGCTCCGCCGGCTGCTCCCGCTCCCAGGACGGCCGCCGGTCCGGGTCCCAGCCCAGGTTCGACGGCGGGTGGTCGTCGACGATGCCGGTCCGCTCGACGTCGGTCTCCGGCGGCACGGGCGGCGGCATGGCGTCGGCCCGCTTCGCCTTGGCCAGCTGGATCTCCAGCTGCCGGACCTGCTTGCGTAGCGGTCGTGTGAACAGCAGGTGGTCCAACCCCGCGCCGATCACGAACGCCAGCAGGCAGAGCAACCACACCTGCCCGAACACCCACATCACCGGACTACACCCTCCTAGTGCCTGCTGGCCCTTGCGGCAGGCTAACGGCCGCCGGCCCGTTCGGGGGCCTTGCTCGTTCAGGGCAGCATGACACTAACGGGTGAGCAATTCAGTAGGTGCGGGCGACCATGTAGTCGGTCAGCGCGTCGAGGGCGTCCCGGGCCGGGCCGGTGGGCAGGGCGGTCAGGGCGGTCCTGGCCCGGTCGGCGTAGCCGGCCAGGGTCTGCCGGGCCTGCTCGAGGCCGGCCGACTCGCGCAGCAGTTTCAGGGCCTCGTCCACCAGGTTGTCGTCGGCGATCGGGCCGGTCAGCAGCTCGCGCAGCCGGTCGCCCTGGGGGTCCGGGTCGGTCACCGCGTACAGCATCGGCAGCGTGCGGACACCTTCGCGTAGGTCCGTTCCGGGCGTCTTGCCCGATTCCGTGGCCGGGGACGCGATGTCGATGATGTCGTCGGAAATCTGAAAGGCCTTGCCAATCGCGTCGCCGTAGACACTCAGCGCCTGCACCTGTTCGGGGGCAACGCCCGCGAACATGCCGCCGAACCGGCCGGCCGTGGCGATCAGCGAGCCCGTCTTCTCGTCGATCACCTTCAGGTAGTGCGCCACCGGGTCCTGACCCTCGGCCGGGCCGATCGTCTCGCGCATCTGGCCGGTGACCAGCTGGCTGAAGGTGCTGGCCATGATGTGGCCCGCCGCCGTGCCCAGGTCGGCCACCAGCTTCGAGGCGTGGGCGAACAGGAAGTCACCGGTCAGGATGGCGATCGTGTTGTCCCAGCGGGCGTTCGCGCTGACCGCGCCGCGGCGCATCGTCGCCTCGTCCATCACGTCGTCGTGATACAGCGTGGCCAGGTGGATCAGCTCCACCACCGCCGCCGCCTTCGTCACGTCCTCCCGGTCCGCGTCCCCGAACTGCGCCGCCAGCAGCGTGAACAGCGGACGGAAACGCTTGCCCCCCGCGTCCACCAGGTGCAGCGAGGTCTCCGTGACGAACTCCAGGTCGCTCTGCACCACCGAGCGCAGCAGGTTCTCGACTCTGGTCAGGCCGACTCGCACCGCGTCGGCCAGCGCCGGATCGGCGAAGTCGAATCGAATGCCCCGCTCCGAGGCGGTGTGCATGTGCTGGTTGCCCGTCACGTGGATGTGTCCCCTACAGCGGCCCGGCTGCTGGCTGTTTCCCCAGCAGTAGTGTCACGTCCCCAGCAGCGTAATCGCCGCGAGATCCGTCGTGCCTGGGTAGTGGTGCGGAGAACTCCAGGATACCTCCCATCTGTCGATGCGCGGTCACCCGATCACGGACCGTCGCCCCGCGCTACCGGACGGCCAACTACGATGCGTACATGAAGACCGCCAATCGGCCACCCAGCGTCACCAGAGTTGGGGTTTATGTGGACGCGTTCAACGTCTACTACCGGGCCAGGACGGTCTGTGGGCGAGGCAGGCCGGCTGGCGTTGGGTGGACCTCGCCGGGCTGGCGATGGACTTGATCAACCCCAGGATCTGGCCGAACCCCCGCCTGGCCCGCTTCGCCTACTGCACCGCGCCGCGCGACCGGGCCGGTGACCCGAGCTCCCTCGCCGACCAGCAGACCTACATCGGCGCGCTGCGGACGCACACGCCGATCGCGGTGATCACCGATGGCAAGTACGTGCCGCGTCCCAAGACCGGCGTGCTGCTCGAGCGGGACGGCAAGCCGCCGAAGCGGGTCGTGTCGCCCGGCATCTCGGCCCTGCCGGCCTGGCTGCCGGCCGAGGAGGTGACCGGTCCGGAGGGGCAGACCGAGCTGCTGGTGTCCGTGTCGACGTTCGAGGAGAAGGGCTCCGACGTGAACGTCGCCAGCCACCTGCTCATCGACGTGCTCACCGACGAGGTGGACGCCGCCATCGTGCTGTCCAACGACAGCGACCTTCGATTCCCGCTCGAACAGGCGCGACTGCACGTGCCCGTAGCCACCATCAACCCCGGCGCCGGTCCTACCGCGAGCGACCTTCGCGGCGACTGCGACGCCGGCGTGGGCCGGCATTGGTGGCGGCGGCTCCGGGCCTCCGACTACCACTGCCATCAGCTACCCGATCGGGTTGGGGCGTTCGCCAAGCCGGCTGGTTGGTAGTAGCCTTGCCGTACCCAACCCGGTTCTCTCGCTTGCGAGGGGCCGGGTCTTTTTTGTGCCAAAACCCGAAAGGGGCGGTCCCGGGTTCGGGACCGCCCCTTTCGGGTGGAACGCGGGCTCAGCTGATGAAGCCGCCCTGGGCCCAGTCCAGGACGAAGCCGGGGACGAGGCCGAGCAGGAGGGTGATGAAGACGCCGAGGCCGATGGCGATGCTGGTGAAGGGACCGGGCACGGTGACGGTCGGGCCGTCCTCGGCGGGCTCGCTGAAGTACATCAGGACGACGACGCGCAGGTAGAAGAACGCGGCGACGGCGCTGAAGATGAGGGCGATCACGACGAGTGGGGCCATGCCGTCACGCAGCGCGGCGGAGAAGACGACGAACTTGCCGATGAAGCCGCTGGTCAACGGGATGCCGGCCAGGGCGAGCAGCAAGAACGTGAAGACGGCGGCGAGCAGCGGTGAGCGCTTGGCCAAGCCGGCCCATTCGGCCAGGTCGGAGGCCTCGCCGTTGCCCCGGCGCACCAGGGAGATCACGCCGAACGACGCGATCGTGGTGAAGCCGTAGGCCACCAGGTAGAACAGGGTGGACTGGAGGCCGTCGGTGTTCAGCGCGATGGCCCCGACCAGCAGGAAGCCGGCGTGGGCCACCGAAGAGTAGGCGATCATGCGCTTCACGTCGGTCTGGGTCAGACCGAAGATGGCGCCGATGGCCATGGACACGATGCAGATGGCCCACAGCACCCCACGCCACTCCCACTGCGTGGAGGAGAACGCGACGGTGAGCACCCGCAGGATCCCGCCGAACGCGGCCACCTTGGTGCAGGCGGCCATGTAGGCGGTCACGGGAGTGGGTGCGCCCTGGTAGACGTCGGGGGTCCAGGTGTGGAAGGGACCGACGGCGGCCTTGAACAGCAGGCCGACGACCAGCAGCCCGAGACCGCCGAACAGCAGCGTGTCGGACCGGTCGGTGCCGACGGCGGCGTTGGCGATGTCGGACAGCCGCACGGAACCGGCGTAGCCGTACAGCAACGCGGTGCCGTACAGGAAGAACGCGGAGGCGAAGGCGCCGAGCAGGAAGTACTTGACGGCGGCTTCCTGCGAGATGAGCCGACGCTTACGGGCCAGACCGCACATGAGGTACAGCGGGAGGCTGAGCACCTCGAGCGCGATGAACATGGTCAGCAGGTTGTTGGACGCGCTGAACACGAGCATGCCGCCGAGGGCGAACAGGAACAGCGGGAACGCCTCGGTCTGCAGCGCCCCCTCCGGGTCGACGGTCTTGTCGGCCAGCAGCAGCAGGGCCAGCAGCCCCAGCGCGAGCAGCGTGCCCCACAGGAACAGGGCGGGCTGGTCGATGGAGATGACGTTGGCCAGCGTCAGCACGCCGGTGTGCCCGGCGACCCCGCCCTTGGCGGCGTCGCTGTTCATGAACAGGATCAGCGCCACGCCGGCGGCCAGGATGGCCACCACGCACAGCCCGACCTGCGCCGCCCAGCGCGACTCCTTGGCCAGGAAGGCCTCGAAGAGCACGCCGATGCAGGCGGCGCCGAGAATGATCAGGATGGGCGCGATCGCCGCGTACGAGACGTCCGGCGGGTTGATCTGGCCCTGGGCCTGCGACAGGAATGTGGAGAGCACGTCACTTGCCTTCCTGCGCGGGCACCGGATCGGTCACGCCCACCGCGCTCATAGTCGCCGACACCGACGGCCCGACAATGTCCAGCACCGGCTTCGGATAGACGCCGAGCACCACGATCAGCAGCACCAGCGGGGCCAGCACGGCCAGCTCGCGCTTGTTCAGGTCGGTCACGGCGGCCCGCTCGGGGTCGGTGGCCGCCCCCGGCCCGCCGGACACGCCGACCAGCGCGTTGCCCCGCACCGGCCCCTGCATGACCCGCTGGTACAGCCACAGCACGTACAGCGCGGCCAGGATCATGCCGATGGTGGCCAGCACCGCGTACACCGGCTGCGTCGGGTACGAGCCCAGCAGCACCAGGAACTCCGAGATGAAGGAGTTGGTGCCGGGCAGCGACAGCGTGGACAGGCCGGCCACCAGGAACAGGCCGGCCAGCACCGGGGTCAGCTTCGACATGCCGCCGTAGTCGGCGATCTTGGTCGAGCCACCCCGGGCGATCACCATGCCGATCACCAGGATCAGCATGCCGGTGGCGATGGAGTGGTTGACCATGTACGACACCGCGCCGACCTCGGACTGCGAGGTGAAGGCGAAGATGCCGATCGCGATGAAGCCGAAGTGGGCGATCGACACGTACGCGATGAGCCGCTTGAGGTCGGTCTGCCCCACCGCGAGCAGCGAGCCGTACAGCACGCCGATCACGCCGAGCACCAGGACCAGTGGCGCCAACGCCTTGCTGGCCTCGGGGAACATCGGCAGCAGGTAGCGCAGGAAGCCGAAGGTGCCGACCTTGTCCAGCACGCCGACCAGGATCACGGCCACGCCGATCGGCGCCTGCTCGGCGGCGTCGGGCAGCCACGTGTGCAGCGGCACCAGCGGCGCCTTGATGGCGAAGGCCAGGAAGAAGCCGAAGAACAGCCACACCTGGGTGCCCAGCGGCGCGTCCCGCACCACGTTCACCAGCGTCGCCCAGTCGAAGGTGCCGTGCCCCAGCTTGTCGGCGGCCAGCGAGTAGCAGCCGATCGCCGAGGCCAGCATGATCAGGCCGCCGAGGAACGAGTACAGGAAGAACTTCACCGCCGCGTACTGCCGGCGGGCGCCGCCGTAGCCGCCGAGCAGGAAGTACATCGGGATCAGCATGATCTCGAACAGCACGTAGAACAGGAACACGTCGGTGGCGGCGAACACGCCCACCATCAACGCCTCCTGCACCAGGATCAGCGACAGGAAGCCGCCGGCGGAACGGCCGGCCGGCAGCTTCTCGGCCCAGCCGGCGCCGATCACGATCGGCACCAGCAGCGCGATCACGCCGATCATCACCAGCGCGATGCCGTCGACGCCGAACGACAGGTGCACGCCCAGCTGCGACATCCAGTCCACCGACGAGGAGAACTGGATGCGGGCGCCGCCGGGCACGTAGCTGATCCACAGCAGCACCGCGAGCACGAACTCGACCAGGGTCACGCCGAGCGCGGTGAGCTTGGCGATCCGGTCGTCGTTCTTCAGGAACGCCACCACCAGCGCGCCGACCAGCGGCAGCACCAGCAGGGCGAGCAGCAACCCAGTTCCCATCAGGAGAACCTCACCATCAGCAGAGCCGCGACCACCAGGACGGAGCCGCCGAGCATGGTCAGCGCGTAGGACCGGACGAACCCGGTCTGGGTACGCCGCAGCAGCGAGGACAGGAAGCCGAGCGTGCCGGCCAGTCCCGTGACGGCGCCGTCGACGCCCTTGTCGTCCAGCACGACCAGGCCGCGGGTGAGCGCCTCACCCGGCTTGGCGAACAGCGTCTCGTTGATCGCGTTGCCGTACAGGTCGGCGCGGGCCGCACGGACCGGCCAGGACACCGTGGCCGGCTTCTCCAGCGGAACGTCCTTCCGGCCGACGAACAACCAGGCCAGGCCGGCGCCGATCACCATGAGGGCCAGCGAGAGCACCGTCATGCCGAGCTGCGGGATCGGGCCCGCATTGGCCTCCTCCAGCTTGCCCAGCGAGGGCTCCAGCCACAGCGCCAGCCGGTCGCCGCTGGTGAAGAACCAGCCCGCGCCGATGGAGCCGACGGCCAGGATGATCATCGGAACCGTCATCACGGCCGGCGACTCGTGCGGGTGGAAGTCCTTGGCGTTCGCCGAAGACTCGCTTGCGGGGTCGAGCTTGCGCGCTGCGTTGATGTCCTTCCAGCGCTCCTTGCCGAAGAAGGTCATCAGCATCAGCCGGGTCATGTAGAACGCGGTCAGCGCGACGCCGAGCATGGCCGCCCCGCCGAACACCCAGCCGCGCCAGCCCTCGCCGCCGAACGCCGCCTCGATGATGGCGTCCTTGGAGTAGTAGCCGGACAGGAACGGGAAGCCGATCAGGGCCAGGTAGCCGAGGCCGAAGGTGGCGAAGGTGATCGGCATCCGCTTGTACAGGCCGCCGAACTTGCGCATGTCGACCTCGTCGTTCATGCCGTGCATGACCGAGCCGGCCCCGAGGAACAGCCCCGCCTTGAAGAAGCCGTGCGTGAGCAGGTGCACGATGCCCAGCGCGTAGCCGATCGGGCCGAGGCTGACCGCGAGGATCATGTAGCCGATCTGGCTGACGGTGGAGTAGGCCAGCACCTTCTTGATGTCGTCGTAGGCACAGCCGACGATGCACCCGATCAGCAGCGTGATCGTGCCGATGATGGTGACGACCAGCCGCCCGTCCTCGGTGAGGTTGTAGATCGGGTTGGACCGGGCGATCAGGTACACACCGGCGGTGACCATGGTTGCCGCGTGGATGAGGGCGGAGACCGGAGTCGGGCCCTCCATCGCGTCGGGCAACCAGGACTGGAGCGGGAACTGGCCGGACTTGCCGCAGGCGCCCAGCAGGAGCAGCAGGCTGATGGCCAGCACGGTGCCGGTCGGCAGGGTGCCGATCTTCGCGAAGACCTCGGTGTACTGCGTGGTGCCGAGGTTGGCGAACATCAGGAAGATGGCAATGGCCAGGCCGACGTCGCCGACCCGGTTCATCAGGAAGGCCTTCTTGGCCGCGGTCGCCGCGGACGGCCGGTTCTGGTACCAGCCGATCAGCAGGTACGAGGCCAGACCGACGCCCTCCCAGCCGAAGTACAGCGTCACGAAGCCGTTGCCCAGCACCAGCAGCAGCATGGCCGCGATGAACAGGTTCAGGTAGGCGAAAAACCGGCTCCGGCCGGCGTCGTCGGCCATGTAGCCGATGGAGTAGATGTGGATCAGCGCGCCGACGCCGGTGATCAGCAGCACGAAGGTCACCGACAGCGGGTCCAGCCGCAGGCCGAAGTCGACCTGCAGGGCCTGCACCGGGATCCAGGAGAACAGGTGCAGCTCCGAGACCCGCTGCGCGGCGTCGTGGCCGGTGGTGTCGAAGAACAGGATCACGCCGTACACGAAGGCGGCCAGCACCGTCGCGCAGCCGAGCAGGTGGCCCCACTTGCTGGCGGCCTTGCCGGCCAGCAGCAGGATGACCGCGCCGGCCAGGGGCAACACGAGCAGCAGCCAGGCGAACTGCCCGACCGCGGAGATATCCGTCATTTCCCGGTCGCCCCTTAGTACTTGAGCAGGTTCGAGTCGTCGACCGAGGCCGAGCGACGGGTCCGGAAGATGGCCATGATGATGGCCAGGCCGACCACGACCTCGGCGGCGGCCACCACCATCACGAAGAAGGCCATCACCTGGCCGTCGAGCTGGCCGTTGATCCGGGCGAAGGTGACCAGCGTCAGGTTCACCGCGTTGAGCATCAGCTCCACGCACATGAACACGACGATCGCGTTGCGCCGGACCAGCACGCCGATCGCGCCGATGCTGAACAGCAGCGCCGACAGCAGCAGGTAGTAGGTCGGCGTCATCGCTTCGCCTCCTCGTGGTCGCCGGTCAGCGCGTGCGCGTCGGCGTGGTGCTCGGTGCCGGCGACCTCGGCCCGGTCATGGTCGAACGTCTCCGAGGCGGTGGCCTCGATCAGCTCGGACAGCGACTCGGGGGCGACGGAGCCGTCCGGCAGCAGCGCCGGGGTGGCCACCGAGTTGGCCGTGGCGAACACGCCCGGGCCGGGCAGCGGCGAGGGCCGGTTGCCGCGGAAGCGCTCGATCACCAGCTCGCGCTGGGACTTCAGCGCCTGCCGGCTCTTGCCGACGAAGGCCAGCACCATCGCGCCGACGGCGGCGGTGATCAGCAGCGCCGAGGTCAGCTCGAACGGGAACAGGTAGTCGGTGAAGACCAGCTTGCCGATGTTGTTCAGGTTGCCGCCCTGGTTGGCCTGGGCCAGTCCGACCGACGGCACGTTCGACACCGCGCGCAGCAGGGCCGAGACGGCCACGCCGGCGAAGCCGATGCCGAAGATCGCGGCGATGACCCGCTGCCCGCGCAGCACCTCCACCACCGAGTCGGAGCTGTCCCGGCCGACCAGCATCAGCACGAACAGGAACAGCATCATGACCGCGCCGGTGTAGACGATGATCTGCACGAAGCCCAGGAACGGCGCCTGCTGCAGCATGTACAGCACGCCGAGGCTGAGCATCGTCAGCACCAGGAACAGCGCCGAGTGCACGGCGTTGCGGGCGAACAGCATGCCGAGGCCGCCGAGCAGGGCCAGCGGGCCGAGGATCCAGAAGCCGACCGCCTCGCTCGTGCTGACCACGTCGGCCGGCGGCGGCGCGGTCTGCTGCTGTTGCATCACGAACTGCACGAGCGCGCTCACTGGCCCGCCTCCCCGCCGGGCAGCTGGCTCGAGCCGGCGACCGGCTCTCGGGCCAGCGCGGGGCCGTTGACGTAGTAGTCCTGCTCGTTCTCGCCCAGCCGCATCGGGTGCGGCGGCTGCTCCATGCCGGCCAGCAGCGGCGCCATCAGGTCTTCCTTGGTGAAGATCAGGCGCTGCCGGTCGTCGTCGGCCAACTCGTAGAAGTTGGTCATGGTCAGCGAGCGGGTCGGGCAGGCCTCGATGCACAGGCCGCAGCCGATGCACCGGAGGTAGTTGATCTGGTAGTCCTTGCCGTACCGCTCGCCGGGCGAGTAGCGCGCGTCCTCGGTGTTGTCGCCACCCTCGACGAAGATCGCGTCGGCCGGGCAGGCCCACGCGCACAGCTCGCAGCCGACGCACTTCTCCAGCCCGTCCGGATGCCGGTTGAGCTGGTGCCGGCCGTGGTAGCGGGCGGCGGTCGGCCGGTAGTCCTCCGGGTACTGCTCGGTCACGACCTTCTTGAACATCGTCGAGAAGGTGACGCCGAAGCCCTTGAGGGGATCAAGAATCCCCATCGCTGGCCTCCTTCGGGGTGGACGACGCCGCCACGGCAGCGGGTTCAGGCGATTGCGCCGGCTTGGCCACGACCGGGCGGCGCTTGGGCGCCTTCGGGACCTTGAGATCCAGCGGGGGCAGCGGGTAGCCGCCGCCGGTGACCATGACCCGGTCCGGGTCGGACGGCGCCTTGCGCTCGGGGATGAGGGCGACCACGACCAGGATCGCGATGATCATGATCGCGATGCCGACGCCGTAGCCGGCGCCGCCCCAGCTGTCCTTCTGCGCGCCGGTCAGCGCGCGGACGCAGACCACCAGCACGATCCAGACCAGGCTGACCGGCACCAGGACCTTCCAGCCGATGCGCATGAACTGGTCGTAGCGCATGCGGGGCAGGGTGCCGCGCAGCCAGACGAAGGTGAACAGCAGCACCATCATCTTGGCCACGAACCAGAGCAGGCCCCACCAGCCGGTGTCGAAGTAGCCGCCGGCGATCAGGTTGAACGGCAGCGGCGCGTGCCAGCCGCCGAGGAACAGCGTCGTCGCGAAGGCCGAGACGGTGACCATGTTGATGTACTCGGCCAGGAAGAACAGCGCGAACTTCAGCGAGCTGTACTCGGTGTGGAAGCCGCCGACCAGCTCCGACTCGGCCTCGGCCAGGTCGAACGGGGCCCGGTTGGTCTCACCGACCATGGACACCAGGTAGATCACGAAGCTCGGGAACAGCGTGAGCACGTACCACAGGCCCTGCTGCGAGTTCACGATCTCGGCCGTGGACAGCGAGTGCGACAGCAGGATCACGCCGACGATGGACAGGCCCATCGCGATCTCGTACGAGATCACCTGCGCGGCCGAGCGCAGCGCGCCCAGCAGCGGGTAGGGCGAGCCGGACGACCAGCCGGACAGCACGATGCCGTACACGCCGACGGACGAGCAGGCCAGCACCACCAGCACGCCGACCGGCAGGTCGGCCAGCTGGAGCGCGGTGTCGTGGCCGAAGATCTCGACCTCGCCGCCCAACGGCATCACCGAGAAGGCCAGGAAGGCCGGCACCGCGGAGATCACCGGGGCCAGGAAGAACACCCACTTGTCGGCCAGCACCGGCCGGATGTCCTCCTTGAACGCCAGCTTCAGGCCGTCGGCCAGCGACTGGAGCAGGCCGGCCGGGCCGACCCGGTTGGGGCCGGGCCGGTGCTGCATCCGGGCCACCACCCGGCGCTCGAACCAGATCATGAACAGCGTCATCACGACCAGCAGGACGAAGATCGCCACGGTCTTGATGATCACCAGCCACAGCGGGTCGCCGGCCAGCAGCTGCCCCGTGTTCGGGCTGGGGGCTGATAGGTACCTCATGCGTCCCCTCCGCCAGCGTGCAAGGTCACCGAGGCGCCGTGCCCGACGCCCAGGGTCCGGCGCAGCCGCGAGCCGCCGGAGTTGCCCGGCAGCCAGACCACGTCCTCCGGCAGGTCGGCCAGCTCGACCGGCAGCGTCACGCTGCCGCGGTCGGTGACCACGGTCGCGGTGTGCCCCTCGTCGACGCCGAGCCGGTCGGCGGTCGACGGCGACACCCGGATCACCGCGGTGCGGGCCGTGCCGGCCAGGTTGGGCTCGTCGTCCTGCAGCGAGCCGTTGTCGATCAGCTGCCGCCAGCTGGCCAGCAGCACCTGGCCGTCGCCGGCGGTCGGGGCCGGCGGGGCCGGCACCGCGGGCGGCTCGGCCCGGCGGCTGGTGCGCGGCGCGCCCAGCCGGGCCAGGTTGGCCGCCGCGGCCGCGGGCGTCTGCGTGAACAGGTCCGCGTCCATCTCGACGGCCAGCGTGTCCAGCACCCGGCAGTCGGGCAGCGCGCCGGTGCCGTCCAGCGTGGTGCTGAAGGCGCGGTCGCGGTTCTCCCAGTTGCGGAAGCTGCCGGCCTTCTCCGCGGTCGGCGCGATCGGCAGCACCACGTCGGCCCGCTCGGTCACGGCGCTGGGCCGCAGCTCCAGGCTGACCACGAACGCCTTGTCCAGGGCCCGCAGCGCGAGCTCCGGGTCGGCCAGGTCGTACGGGTCGACGCCGCCGACGACCAGGCCGGCCAGCTCACCGGACGCCGCCGCGGCAAGGATGCCGTCGGTGTCGCGCCCCGGCTCGGCCGGCAGCGCGCCGGCCTCGAGGCCCCAGGCCTGCTCGACCTCGGCCCGCACCGTCGGGTCGGTGACCAAACGCCCGCCCGGCAGCAGGTTCGGCAGCGCACCGGCCTCCAGCGCGCCACGCTCGCCGGCCCGGCGCGGGATCCACGCCGCACGGGCGCCGGTGCGCTCGGCCAGCCGCAGCACCGACGAGAACAGGCCGGGGATCTCCGCGGCACGCTCGCCGACGAGGATCACCGCCCCGCTGCCGGACAGCGCCTCGAACGCGCCCGCGGTGGTGGAGTTGAAGAACAGGCCCTCGATCGCCGCCGGCTCGCCGCCGGGAACACAGCGCAGCAGCGTGCCGTTGGTCTTCTCGACGGCGCTGCTGGTGCTCTGGCTGAGGTGGAACACCTTGGTCTTACCGGTGCGGGATGCCTTGCGCAGCCGCAGGAAGACGATCGGCGACTCCTCCTCGGCCTCGAAGGCGACGCACAGCACGGCCGGCGCGGACTCCAGGTCGGCGTAGGTGACGCCGCCGTTGTCCGGTGAGGTGCCGACCACGTGCGAGGACAGGAAGTCCAGCTCCTCGGCCGAATGCGGCCGCGCCCGGAAGTCCACGTCGTTGCTGCCCAGGGCGACCCGGGCGAACTTGGCGTAGGCGTAGGCGTCCTCTTCGGTCAGCCGGCCGCCGGTCAGCACGCCAGCGCCGCCGTTGGCCTTGGCCGCGGCCAGGCCGTCGGCCGCCTTGCGCAGCGCCT
>DASWRQ010000406.1:0-19173 GCA_036403095.1 Kutzneria sp.
CGGCCGGCCACGACCGGGGTGGACACGTCACTCACCACTGCTCTCCCCGATCCCTTCGATCGCGCTCACCAGCTCGTTGTCGGTCCAGCCGGCGGGGAACTCGCCGGCGACCGAGCCGTGGAACATCACCAGCACCCGGTCGCACGGGCGCAGGTCGTCCAGCTCGTCGGAGATCACCAGCACCGCGGCCCCGCCGGCCGCGGCCCGGTCGACCGCGTCGAGCAGGTTCTCCTTGGACCGCACGTCCACGCCCGCGGTCGGGTCGATCAGCACCAGCACCCGCGGGTCGTTGGACAGCGCCCGCGCCATCACGACCTTCTGCTGGTTGCCACCGGACAGGTCGGCCACGTCCTGGTCCGGGCCGGACGTCTTGATCGCCAGGTCGGCGATCAACTTCTCGGCCACCGCGGCCCGCTGCCGGCCCGAGATGGCGCCGAACCGGCCCAGCCGCTTGGTGATCGGGAAGGTCGCGTTCTCGGCGATGGTCATGCCGGGCACGAAACCCTCCTTGTGCCGGTCCTCCGGCACGAAGCCGACGCCGCCGGCCAGCGCCGCCGGCACGCTGCCGGGCTTCAGGGCTTTCCCCGACACCGCAACGGTTCCGGCGTCGGCCTTGCGCAGCCCGACGATGACCTCGCCGAGCTCCACCTTGCCGCTGCTGCCGGAGCCGGCGATGCCGACCACCTCGCCCCCGCGCACCGACAGGTCGATGCCGCTGAAATGCTTGTCCAGCACGAGATCGCGAACGTCCAGCACGGACTCCTGGCCGGCCGCCGGGCGGCTGCCGGCGGCGCCGAGGCCGATCGCCTCACCGGTCATCGCCTCGACCAGCTGGTCCTTGGACAGGTCGGCCACCGGGCTGGTCAGGATGTGCCGGGCGTCCCGGAACACCGTGACCGTGCGGCAGATCTCGAAGATCTCCTGGAGGTGATGGGAGATGAACAGGAACGTCACGCCGGCGGCCTGCAGCGAGCGCATGCGCTCGAACAGGCGCTCGATCGCCGGCCCGTCCAGCTGCGCGGTCGGCTCGTCGAGAATGATGAACTTGGCGCCGAAGGACAGCGCGCGGGCGATCTCCACCAGCTGCCGCTGTTCGACGGTGAGATCCGCCGCCTCGCGGGTGGGATCGACGTCGACGCCGTACTCGCCGAGCACGTCCGAGGCGGTGCGACGCAGCCGGGACCAGCTGATCACCGGTCCGCCGTCGAGGTTCTGCCGGTTGATGAACAGGTTCTCGGCGACGGTCAGGGTCGGGATGATGGTGGACTTCTGGTAGACGCACGCCACCTTCGTCCGCCACGCCTGACGATCGGACAACGCGGGCGCCGGCTCGCCGCGGAACGTGATCTCCCCGCTGTCCGGCCGGTTCAGGCCGGTCAGCATGGAGACCAGGGTCGACTTGCCGGCGCCGTTGCGACCGACGAGCGCGTGCGTCTCACCGTCGGCGACGGTGATGTGCACGTCGTCGAGCGCGACGGTCTGCCCGAACCGTTTGGTGATGTTGCTGGCCTCGACTGCGTTCATCACTTCGCTACCTGGTTGCCCCAGAGGCTCTTGTCGTCCACGTTGTCCTTGGTCACCAGCGGGGCCGGCAGCTGGTCCTCCAGCTGGCCGTTGCCGACGTCCAGGATCGTGCTGTTGTGGTCGGTCGCGCCGGGCTTGAACGTGCTGCCCTGCACGGCCGCCTTGGCGTAGAACAGCGCCCACTTGGCATAGAGGTCGGCCGGCTGCGACACCGTCGCGTCGATCTGGCCCTGGCGGATCGCGTCGAACTCCTGCGGGATGCCGTCGTTGGAGATGATCGAGATGTGCCCGGGCTGGCCGGCCGGGATCAGGTGCCCGGTGGACTTGAGCAGCTGCAGCGTCGGGGCCAGGAACACACCGCCGGCCTGCATGTAGATGCCGTTGATGTCCGGGTTGGCGGTCAGGTCGGTCTGCAGCGCCGCGGACGCCTTCGCGCCCTCCCAGTTGGTCGGCTCGGCGAACACGGTGATGCCCGGGTAGTTCTGCTTCATGCAGTCGCCGAAGGCCTGCGAGCGGTCACGGCCGTTGATCGAGGACAGGTCGCCCTCGAACTCGACGATCTTGCCCTTGCCCTTGAGCTGGTCGCCGAGGAACTTGCACGCCTTCTCGCCGTACGCCTTGTTGTCCGCGCGGACGACCATGTACGCGCCGCCCTTGTCGGGCCGGGTGTCCACCGTGACGACCGGGATCTTCTGGGTGTTGAGCTGGGCGATGGTGCTGGCGATGGCGCCGGTGTCCTGCGGGGCCATCACGATCGCCTTGGCGCCCTGGGCGGTCAGCGCCTGCACGTTGGCCACCAGCTTGGTGACGTCGTTCTGCGAGTTGGTCGGCGACATCAGGTTGATGCCGAGGTCCTTGGCCGTCGTGGGCACGTACTTGTTGTACGAGTTCCAGAAGTCCGAGTCGGCCCGGGGGAAGTCGACGCCGATCGGCCCGACGCCGGCGTTGTCGCCGGTGCTCGTCGCGTCGCCTCTGTTGCAGGCGGCCAGCGTGCCGGCGAGCGCTACGCACACCGCCACGGTGAGGATGCTGCGCTTGTCCATCGTTCCTCGTTTCGTTCTAGCTCGGCGGCCGAAGGCGCAGGCCGTACATGCCGCCGTCCACCGCGAGCACGGTGCCGGCGGTCGATCCCGACAGGGGGCTGGCGAGGTAGCAGATCGCGTTCGCGACCTCGTCGGCGGAGACGAGCCGCCCGGACGGCTGGCGCGCCTGCAGCGCGGCCCGTTCGGCGGCGGGATCGGGCGCCGCGTCGAGCAGCCGGCCGACCCAGGGTGTGTCCACGGTGCCGGGCGCCACGGCGTTGACCCGGATGCCCTCCCGCACGTGGTCGGCGGCCATCGCGAGCGTCAGCCCGTACACCGCGCCCTTGCTCGCCGAGTACAGGGCGCGCTGCGGCAGCCCGGCCCACGCGGCGATGGAGCAGGTGTTGACGATGGCGGCCGACGGCGACTGCCGCAGCCACGGCAGCGCGGCCCGGCTGACCCGGGCCATGCCGATCACGTTGACGTCCAGCACCTGCTGCCACTGCGCGTCGTCGTTGGCGGCGACGTCGCCCTGGGCGCCGATGCCGGCGTTGTTGATCACGATGTCGAGCCGGCCGAAGCGGTCGGCGGCCTCGGCCACCGCGACCCGCACCGAGGCGTCATCCGTCACATCGCAACGGATGCCGACCAGCGGGTCGGCGACCTGGTCGGGGTTGATGTCCAGCGCCGCGACCTTCGCGCCGCGCGCGGCCAGCAGTTCCGCGGTGGCGCGGCCGATGCCGGACGCGCCGCCGGTGACAATCGCGGCCAGGCCTTCGAAATCCGTCATGCCACGCCCTCCGTCCACACGGGACCGTCCGGATAGACGTATCGGCTCAGCGTCTCTTCCCGCAACTGGGCGGAAAATCCCGGCCGGGCCGGCGCGAGGTACCGGCCGCCGGCCACCGCGGCCGGATCGGTGAAGTGCTCGTGCAGGTGGTCGACCCACTCGATGACCCGGCCGTCCAGCGACGCCGACACCGCGGCGTAGTCGAAGAAGGACAGGTGCCGCACCAGCTCGCACAGCCCGACGCCGCCGGCGTGCGGGCACACCGGCACGCCGAACTTGGCCGCCAGCAACAGGATCGCGATGTTCTCGTTGACGCCGGCGACCCGGCAGGCGTCGATCTGCACCACGTCGACCGCGCCGGCCTGCAGCAGCTGCTTGAACACCACGCGGTTCTGCACGTGCTCGCCGGTGGCCACCTTGATCGGGGCCAGCGCGTCGGCGATGGCCCGGTGGGCCAGCACGTCGTCGGGCGAGGTCGGCTCCTCGATCCAGTACGGCGAGTACGGGGCCAGCTCGCGCATCCAGCGGATCGCCACGTCGGTGTCCCAGCGCTGGTTGGCGTCCACCGCCACCCGCACGCCGGGGCCGACGACCTCGCGGGCCAGCTTCATCCGCCGCACGTCGTCGTCGAGGTCGCCGCCGACCTTGAGTTTGATCATGTCGAAGCCCTCGGCCAGCGCCTGTTTGGCCAGCCGGGTCAGCTTCTCGTCGGAGTAGCCCAGCCAGCCCGGCGAGGTGGTGTAGGCCGGGAAGCCGTCGGCGGTCAGCTGGGCGATGCGGCCGGCCCTGGTCGGCTCGGCCTTGCGCAGGATGGACAGCGCCTCGTCCGGGGTCAGCGCGTCGGACAGGTAGCGGAAGTCGACCAGCCCGACGATCTCCTCCGGCGACATGGCGGCCAGGAAGCGCCACAGCGGCAGGCCGGCGCGGCGGGACGCGAGGTCCCAGGCCGCGTTGACCACCGCGCCGATCGCCATGTGCACGACGCCCTTCTCGGGGCCGAGCCAGCGCAGCTGCGAGTCGCCGATCAGCTCGGACGACAGCGCGGCCAATGCCGCGGCGTCCTCCGGCACCGGCCGGCCGACGACATGCGGGGCCAGCGCGCGGATCGCCGCGGCCTGCACGTCGTTGCCGCGGCCGATGGTGAAGGCCAGGCCGTAGCCGTCGGGGCCGTCGTCGGTGCGCAGGGTGACGTAGGCGGCCGAGTAGTCCGGGTCGGGGTTCATCGCGTCGGACCCGTCCAGCTCCCGCGACGTGGGGAACCGGATGTCCAGCACGTCGATCGCGACGACACGGGCCATCTCAGGCCGCCCCGAAGGTCTGCCGCTGCCGGCCGAGGCCATCGATCTCGAGTTCGACGACATCACCCGCCCGCAGGTACGGCTTGGGGTCCGGCTGGCCCAGTGCGACGCCCGCGGGAGTGCCAGTATTGATCAGGTCGCCGGGCCGCAGCACCATGAACTGGCTGAGGTATCGGATCACCTCGGCCACGTGGAAGATCATGTTCTTGGTGGAGGAATTCTGCTTCAGCTCGCCGTTAACCCACAGCCGCAGCCCGAGCTGCTGCGGGTCGTCGATGTCCTCGGCGGGCACCAGCCACGGTCCGAGCGGGTTGAAGGTCTCGCAGTTCTTGCCCTTGTCCCAGGTGCCGCCGCGCTCGATCTGGAACTCGCGCTCGGACACGTCGTGCGAGAGCACGTAGCCGGCGACGCAGGCCAGGGCCTCCTCGTGGCTGTCGAGGTAGCGCGCGGTCCGGCCGATGACCACGCCGAGCTCGACCTCCCAGTCCGTCTTCACGGACTTGCGCGGCACCAGGACCTCGTCGTACGGGCCGACGACCGTGTCCGGCGTCTTGAGGAACAGCACCGGCTCGTCGGGCGCCGTCGCGCCGGTCTCGGCGGCGTGGTCGGAGTAGTTCAGCCCGATGCAGATGATCTTGCCGATGCCGGCCAGCGGCGGCCCGACGCGCAGGTCGCTGTCGTCGATGACGGGCAGCTCGCCCGCGCTCAGGGCCGTTCGGACTCTGGCCACTCCGTCGTTTCCGAGGAAAGCTCCGTCGATGTCCGCCGTCACCGAAGTGAGGTCGTGGATGACGCCCTCCTCGGTGCGGACGGCAGGGCGCTCGCTACCGGGAGCGCCGAGGCGCAGCAGCTGCACGGAGGGTTCCTCCTCGCTCGAACCGAAAGACCTCCGATGTATATCCGCTGAGTCCGGCGAAGTCCAGACCAGCAGTCCGAACTTTGACCGAACTGATCCGATGACTCCATGGGGTGGCTGTGGCGAATACCGAGGGTTACCTGGTCGGCGTGGACGCCGGGGGGACCACGACGCGGGCCCTCGTGGCCGACCTGGGCGGGGCCCGCGTCGGCACCGGCCGGGCCGGCGGCGCGAACCCGAACTCGCACCCGCCGGAGGTGGCCGCCGAGCAGGTCGCGGCGTCCATCGCCGCCGCACTGGCCTCGGCCGGCGTGCCGGCCGACCGGGTGCGGGCCGGCGTGCTGGGGCTGGCCGGCGCGAGCAAGCTGGCCGACGACCGGGTCGCCGCGCTGTTCGACGCCGCGTGGCACGGCGCTGGCCTCAAGTGCGGCCTGCGGGTCGTCACCGATGCCGAGGCGGCCTTCGCCGCCGGCACGCCGTCGGCCGACGGCACCGTGCTGGTCGCCGGCACCGGCTCCGCCGCGGCCCGGATCGTGAACCGACGTCAGGTCGCGATCTCCGGTGGCTTCGGCTGGCTGCTCGGCGACGAGGGATCCGCGTTCTGGCTCGGGCGGCAGGCCGTGCGGGCCACGCTGCGGACCCTGGCCACCGGCTCGGCGCTGGGGGTGCTGGCCCGCAGCGTGCTGTCCACCGTGCTGGCCATCCAGGACGTGAGCGGTGATCCGATCCTGCGGCGATCGGTGGTGTCACGGCTGATCACCGCCGTCAACGCCGAGCCGCCCATCCACCTGGCCCGTCTGGCCCCCTTGGTCGCCGCGGCCGCCGAGGCCAAGGACCCGCTGGCCGGGGACATCGTCGACGAGGCCGTGGACCACCTGGTGCGGACCGCCCGTGACGCCCGGTCCGGCGGCGAGCGGACGCCCGTAGTGGTGATCGGCAGCGTCGCCGCCGGTGGCGGGGTGCTCGGCCAGCGCCTGCTCGCAGCGTTGGAGGAGGCATGCGGCGGCGAGGTCTCGGTGGCCAGCGACGGCGCCGCCGGCGCCGCCTGGCTGGCGTCCCTGGAGCTGCTCGGCTCCGCGGCCATGACCCTCCGCCCCCAGCTACTGGGCCCCTGACCCCCGCGCGCCACTCACCCAAATCGCTCAATTGAATGCCACATGTGGACCACATTCGACTCCCAGCGCCACATATGGACCACATGTGGCAAAGATCGGGGGCGGCTGGGGTCAGGCGGTGACACGGGGGCGGGTGGCGTCGTCGATGGATTCGTAGACGGCCTGGGCGGCAATCCAGGACTGGCGGGCCTCGACCAGGCGGTCGAGGCCGGCCAGGAGTCGTGGGTCAACGCGTCGTCACGGACGGGGCCAGCGCCAGCCCGGCGGCGTTCGTGGTGGCCTGGTACCAGGTGACCATGCGGGTGACGGCCGGCAGGCTCTCGTCGGCGGCCACCAGCTCGGCGGCGTACTCGCGCAGCAGGTCGTGCAGCTGGTAGCGGTCACGGCCGAGGCTCTGCACGAGGTGCACGGCGACCAGCCGGTCCAGCAGCACCCCTGCTGCGGGCAACGGCAGCCCGGCCAGCGCGGCGGCCGCGCCGGTGCCGATGTGCGGCCCGCGGTGCAGCCCGAGCAGCCGGAACATCCGCGCGACGTCGGCGTCCAGCCGCCGGTACGACCAGTCGAAGACGGTCCGCACGGCGATGGAGTCGAAGGTCGACAGCACGTCGAGGCGGCCGTCGCCATCGAGCTCCTCGACCAGGTCCCGCACCAGGTAGTGGGGTTGCGCCACCACACGTTCGGCGGCGATCCGCAGCGCCAGCGGCAGAAAGCCGCAGCGGGCGGCCAGCTCGGCGACGGCCTCGGGCTCGGCGTCGGCCCGCTCGTCGCCGATCACCCGGCGGATCAGGGCGATGGAGTCGATCGGCGTCATCGGGCCGAGGGTCACGCGCAGCGCGTCGGTCTGCACGGCGACGCTCGACAGCCGCTCCCGACTGGTGATCACGACCACGCAGCCCGGGGCCGCCGGCAACAGCGGGCGCACCTGCTCCGAGGACGCCGCGTTGTCCAGAACCACCAACAGCTTTCGGTCGGCCACCAGGGATCGGAACAGCGCCGAGGCACGCTCGAGGCCGCCGGGAATGCTGCACGGAAAACTGTGGGCCGACACGCCCAAGGCGGCGAGGAACTCCTCCAGCGCGACGCGGGGCTCCATGGGCCGGTCGTGCGGCGAGTGTCCGCGCAGGTCGACGTACAACTGCCCGTCGGGAAAGCGGTCCACGGCGTGGTGGGCCCAGCGCAGGGCCAGCATCGTCTTGCCGGTCCCGGGCGGCCCGTCGATGATCACGGCCCGCGCGTCGGCATCGTCCAGTGACTGCAACTGATCGCCGCGGCCGACGAAGCGGCGGATGCCGGCAGGCAGCTGCGCGGGCCGGACGGACGCCTCGGCATTGGCCAGCGCGGCCAACGCGCCGGCAGCGCCGAGGGCGTCGTCGCAGGCACGGGCCAGTTCCGGTGACGGCGGCCGGCCGTTCTCGACCTTGCTCAGGTAGCCGGGGGTGAAGCCGATGACCTTGGACAGGTCGCGCAGGGACAAGCCGCACTGCTGGCGCAGCCGCCGCAACTCCGGCCCGAACAGTGCCGCAGCGCCCTCGTTCCTGCCGCCTCGCCCCATCTGCCTACCCCGGGTCGGTATCGGACCCGATTCTACGTCGCGGATGCCGTAAACCGGGGTGGTCGGCGGGCAGGGTTGCCCGGAAGACCCACCAGGTCGGGGCGAGCATGAGCACGTAGAGCGGCCAGGACAGGGCGACCCGGGCGATGCCGGAGGCCACCACGTCGCCCTGCCACCACAGGAATCCGAACACGACCACCCGGATGCCGTACTGGATGGCGTAGACCAGGGTGGCGCGGCCGTAGGCCCGCAGCAGGTCCGGGTCGTGGCGCCACCGGGTCCGCTGGCCCAGCAGGGCCCCGATGATCACGCCCAGCAGCGGCCAGCGCACCGCCCAGCTGACCACGAAGGCCAGCCCGCTGGCCGCGTTGCTGAGCAGCTGCACCAGGAAGAAGTCGATGGCCCGGCCGGTGTACATGGCGACCAGCGCGGCCACGGACACCACGAACGCGCCGATCAGCACGGCCCGGATCTTGTCGCCGCGGACCAGCCGGATCGCGCCGACCACCACCGCGGCGGCGACGGCGATCAGCGCTGCCCACCCGACCGAGTGATTCGTGAGCAGCCAGCCGGCCACGAACGCGACGGACGGCACGGTGGCGTCCAGGGCCGCGCCGCGCCCGCCGAGGAGCTGCGCGAAGGTCTCTTCCCGCTCGATCACCCCCCAAGCCTGCCAGGTTAGGCGACCCTAATGGGTAACTTGCACTCACCGTTACGACCTGAATACGGCGTGAACCAGCCATTGACCTGGGTGAGCGCGGTCACTACGGTGGCACGAAATCGTCTGGAAAGTTAACAGACAGGAGTTACCCAGTGCGTGCCGGAAGCCCGAGACTGCTGCGCGAGATCAACGATCGCGCGGCGATCGACGCGTTGCTGCGAAACGGGCCGCTCACCCGGTCCGAGCTGGAGGGCATCATCGGGCTGTCCAAGCCCGCGACGGCCCAGCTGCTGACCCGTCTGGAAGCCCAGGACATCGTGCGCCGGGACGGCCTGCGCGGTGGCGGCCGGGGTCCCAGAGCCCAGCTGTGGGCGGTCAACGGCGGCCTGGCCCACGTCGCGGCGGTCGACCTCACGCCCGACTCGGTGGACGTGGCCATCGCCGACATCTCCGGCGCCACGCTGACCGAGCACCACGCCCTGATGCCCAAGGGCAGCGACGTGCTGACGGTGTTCGCCGAGGCCATGGCCAAGGCCGCCAGCGACGCCAACCTCCAGGTCAGCGACCTGCACCACGTCGTCGTCGGCAGCCCCGGCGCGGCCGACCCGGCCACCGGGCAGCTCGGCTTCGCGCCGCACCTGCCGGGCTGGGAGGGCTTCGACGTGGTCGGCCGCCTGCACGAGCTGCTGGGCACCTCGGTCACCGTGGAGAACGACGTCAACCTGGTCGCCCTGGAAGAGATGATCATCGGCCGGGCGGTGGACGTGCGCGACTTCGTGCTCGTCTGGCCGGTCGACGCGGTCGGCTCCGCGGTCGTGATCAACCGGGTGCTGCTGCGCGGCGCCACCGGCGGCGCCGGCGAGATCGACTGGATGCGCGTGCCGGATCTGTCCCGCCAGGACACCGGGATCGACCGCGCCGGCACCCGCTACGGCGACCTGCTGTCCAGCTCGTCGGTGACCAAGCTGGCCCGCTCGCACGGGATCTCGGCCCGGCACGCGCTGGGCGCGGTCACGAAGGCGCTGTCCCACGGCACCGCCGGCCGCGAGTTCCTGACCGACCTGGCCCGACGCATCGCCGTCGGCATCGCCAACGTGGTCAGCGTCGTCGACCCCGAACTCGTGCTGCTGTCCGGCGAGGTCGCGCACGCCGGGGGCACGGTGCTGTGCGAGCTCGTCGCCACCGAACTACGTCGCCTCGTCATTCCCCGTACCCCGGTCGAACTCGCGTTGGTCGCAGGCCACGCGGTGCGCGCCGGGGCCATGCACTCCGCCCTGGCCGTGGTCAGGGAAGAGGTCTTCGGCCTGCCGGCCAACGACATGCTGCCGCCGCTGCACACCGCTCGATGAATCCGCCGACAACCCCTGTCCTTGGAGGGCCCATGCGCACCCCCAGACGCGCTGCCCTGAACCGAGCAGCCAGCTGCTCGGCCGGAGCATTAGTCCTGCTGCTCTCGGCGTGCACCGCCGGCGGCGGCGGTTCGACCGGCGCGCAGGACGCGCCGACCGCTGACCAGAAGGTCACGCTGACCGTCTACAGCGCCTTCGCCGACCGCGAGCTGGGCATTCTGAACAAGGTGCTGGACGGCTTCCACGCCGCCCACCCGAACATCACGATCAACAGCCAGGGCAGCCAGGACGACGACAAGATCACCCAGGCGATCCGCGGCGGCAACCCGCCGGACGTGGCGATCTCGTTCTCCACCGACAACATCGGGCAGTTCTGCTCGTCGGGGGCGTGGCAGGACCTCAAGGCCTACCTCGACCGGGACAAGACCGACCTGAGCCAGATCCCCAAGGCGGTCCAGGACTACACCCAGTTCAACGGCACCCGCTGCGCGATGCCGATGCTGGCCGACGTCTACGGCCTGTACTACAACAAGGACCTGTTCGCGGCCAAGGGCATCACCGCGCCGCCCAAGACCATGAGCGAGCTGCTCGAGGACGCCAAGAAGCTGACCGAGTTCAACCCGGACGGGTCGATCAAGGTCGCCGGCTTCATCCCGCAGTTCGGCTTCTACGCCAACCACCCGCAGATCTGGGCCCCGCAGTTCGGCGCGAAGTGGCTGGACAGCAACGGGAAGTCGGACCTGGCCAGCGATCCGGCGTGGACCGAGATGTTCACCTTCCAGAAGCAGCTGGTCGACTTCTACGGCTGGGACAAGCTGCAGAAGTTCACCGCCGGCCTCGGCCAGGAGTACTCGCCCGACCACGCCTTCAACAAGGGCCAGGTCGCGATCATGTTCGACGGCGAGTACCGGACCGCGTTCCTCAAGTCGGACGCGCCCAACCTGAACTACGACACCGCGCCGTCCCCGGTGGCCGACGACAAGGCCGACACCTACGGCGGCGGCTACACCACCGGCACGATCATCGGCATCCCCAAGGGCGTCAAGAACGCCGGCGCCGCCTGGGAACTGATCAAGTACCTGTCCATGGACACGAACGCGTTGGTGCAGCTGGCCAACGGCCTTGGCAACGTGCCGAGCACCAAGGCGGCGCTGCACAGCGCCGACCTGAAGATGCCGGCCCAGTTCACCACCTTCCTCAAGATCTTCGACAACCCCAACCTGGCCAACAACCCGGCCAGCCCCAACGGCGGCGCGTACCTGAAGACCGCCGAGGACCTGGGCTCGTCCTGGCAGAGCGGTCAGGTCAAGGACCTGCACGCCGCGTTCGCCCAGGCCGACAAGACGATCGACGACGCCAAGGCGCTCGGCGGCAACTGATGACGGCCACTCTGCTCGGCTCGACCGACGCACCCGCCGCGTCCGTCCCCTCATCGGGGCGGGCGCGGCGGCGCGGTCGCCATCGCAAGTGGGTGCTGCTGTTCCTGGCGCCCTGGGCCGCCGGCATGGTGCTGTTCTTCGTGTACCCGCTGCTGGCGACGGTGTACTTCTCGTTCACAAACTACGACGGGCTCAACACCGCCGACTTCGTGGGCCTGCGCAACTACGTGTTCATGTTCACCAGCGACCCGCTGGTCAGGGCGGCGGCGTACAACACGCTGTGGCTGGTGATCGTGCTGACGATCGGCCGGCTGGCCTTCGCCATGGGCGTGGCCCAGATCCTGACCAAGGTGCGCAACGGCTCCGGCTTCCTGCGGGCGCTGTGCTACCTGCCGTCGCTGGCCCCGCCGGTGGCGGCCACGCTGACCTTCGTGTTCCTGTTCAACCCGGGCACCGGCCCGGTGAACACGATCCTGGGCTGGCTGGGCGTCAACGGGCCGCTGTGGTTCAACGACCCCAACCTGTCCAAGCCGTCGCTGACCCTGCTCACGCTGTGGGGCTCGGGCGAGCTGATGATCATCATCCTGGCCGCGATGCTGGACGTGCCTGGCGATCTCTACGAGGCCGCGGATCTCGACGGCGCCGGCCCGTGGATGAAGTTCCGCAAGATCACCTTGCCGTCCATCGCGCCGGTGCTGCTGTTCGGCGTGATCAACTCGATCATCTTCGCGCTGCAGTACTTCACCCAGGCGGTGGTCGCGGGGTCGGTGGCGTCCGGGTCCGCCGACGCCGTCGGCAACTCCAGGCTCATCGGCTACCCGGACAACAGCACGCTCACCTTCCCGGTGTGGATGTACAACGAGGGATTCCGCTCATACCACATGGGTTACGCCTCGGCCATGGCCGTGCTGCTGTTCATCGTGTCGTTCGCGTTCACCGCGATCCTCATCCGCCAGCTGCGTGCGGGGAAGGCGGAGGCGTCCTGATGGCAACTCTCACCGCGACCGCCGTGGCCGCCCGGCCGGCGCCGAGGCCCAAGAAGCGGCACCCCAAGGACATTCTCAACTGGGTCGCCGTGCACGCCGTGGCGCTGGCGCTGGGCGTCGGCTTCGCGCTGCCGATCGTTTTTGTCGTGCTGACGGCGTTCATGTCCGACCAGCAGGCGCTCACCTCCGATCTGTGGCCGCGTTCCTGGCACCCCGAGAACTTCCTCGAGGTGTTCCGGAAGGCGCCGATGCTGGAGTACTTCGGCAACAGCCTGCTGTACTCGATCCTGGCCACCGCCGGCATGCTGCTGTCCAGCATCCCGGCCGCGTATGCCTTGGCCCGGCTGCGTTTCCGGGGCAGCAACTTCATCTTCATGCTGGTGATCGCCGCGATGATGCTGCCGCCGCAGGTGGTCGCCGTGCCGATCTACAGCATGTGGGCCAACCTCCACCTGACCGGCACGCTGTGGCCGCTGGTGGTGCCGTACTTCCTCGGCGACGCCTTCAGCATCTTCCTGCTGCGCCAGTTCTTCGTGACGGTGCCGCAGGACTACTTCGACGCGGCCCGCATGGACGGCTGCAACGAGTTCCAGATGCTGTACCGGGTGCTGGTGCCGATGACCAGGCCGGGGCTGGCCGCCGCCGGCCTGTTCACCTTTCTCTACACCTGGAACGACTACTTCGGACCGCTGCTGTACGTGGGCGAGAAGCAGGACAGCTGGACGCTCTCGGTGGCGCTGGCGTCCTTCCGGGGCATGCACCAGGTGCAGTGGAACCTGACGATGGCCGCGACCGTGCTGGTGCTCGTGCCGGTGATCGTCCTGTTCCTGTTCGCCCAGAAGTCGTTCGTCAAGGGGATCACTTTCACGGGAGTCAAAGGGTGAAACTCACTGTCGTAGGGGGCGGTTCCACCTACACCCCGGAGCTGATCGACGGCATCGCCGGCCGCCGCACCAGTCTGGACGTGGACGAGATCGTTCTCGTCGACCCGGACGCGGAGCGACTGGCCGTGGTCGGCCCGTTCAGCCAGCGCCTGCTCGACCACGCCGGTCACCCGGCCAAGGTTCGCACCACCAGCGTTCTCGAGGAGGGTGTCGACGGTGCGTCCGCCGTACTGTTTCAGCTGAGGGTCGGCGGGCAGCTCGCGCGCCGCTCCGACGAGACGTTCCCGCACATCTGCGACTGCGTCGGCCAGGAGACCACCGGCGCCGGCGGCCTGGCCAAGGCGCTGCGCACGGTGCCGGTGGTGCTGGACATCGCCGACCGGGTGCGGGAGATCGCCGGCGAGGACACGTGGATCGTCAACTTCACCAACCCAGTGGGGATCGTGACCCGCGCGCTGTTGCAGGCCGGCCACAAGGCGGTCGGCCTGTGCAACGTGGCGATCACCTTCCAGCGCTGGACCTCGCAGCTGCTCGGCCTGCAGCCCGATGACGTGAAGCTGGAGCACGTGGGCCTCAACCACCTCACGTGGGAACGCGGCCTGATCGTCAACGGCGAGAACGTGCTGCCGCAGCTGATCGCCGACCACTCCGAGGAGCTGTCCGAGCACATCGGCATCCCGGCCGCGTTGATCCGGCGGCTGGGCGTCGTGCCCTCGTACTACCTCAAGTACTTCTACGAGCACGACGAGGTCGTAGAGAAGCAGAGGCACGAGCGGCCGCGGGCCGACGTGGTCATCGAGGTCGAGAACGAGCTGCTCAAGATCTACCAGGACCCGGCCGTGGTGACCAAGCCCGAGTCGCTGTCGCGGCGCGGCGGGGCCTACTACTCGGAGGCCGCGATCCAGCTGGTCCACTCGCTCACCAGCGGCGGTCCCGGCGAGGAGCACGTGGTCAACGTGCGCAACAACGGCACGCTGCCGTTCCTGCCGGACGACGCCGTGATCGAAGTTCCGTCCATTGTGGATAGTCACGGCGCGACTCCGCTGCCGGTCAAGCCGGTCGAGCCCGCGTTCGCCGGGCTGATCTCGCACGTGACCGGGTACGAGTACCTGGCGCTGGAGGCGGCCGTGCACGGCGGCCGGGACCGGGTCGCCGACGCACTGCTCGCCCACCCGTTGATCGGCCAGTACTCGATCGCCGAGAAGCTCGCCGACGAGCTGGTCGCGGAGAACAAGGACCTACTGCCATGGGCCAAGGCGTGAAGGCGGCCGTGCTCGCCATCGACGGCGGGAACAGCAAGACCGACGTCACCCTGGTCGACGAGGACGGGACCGTGCTCGCGCACGTGCGCGGTCCCGGCGCGTCGCCGCAGAACATCGGCCTGCACCCCAGCCTCGAATCGTTCGACCGGATGGTGCACGAGGCGGCGAGCAAGGCCGGACTGGCGACCACCAGGCCGTTCGCCCGGCACACGGCGGCCTACCTGGCCGGCGCCGACCTGCCGCGCGAGGAGGAGATCCTCCAGCGGGAGTTCGGCAAGCTGGGCTGGTCGGACAGCACGGTGGTGGGCAACGACACCTTCGCGCTGCTGCGGTCGGGCACCTCCGACGGCGTCGGCGTCGCCGTGGTGTGCGGCGCCGGCATCAACTGCGTCGGCGTGGCGCGGGACGGCCGGGTGCACCGGTTTCCCGCGCTGGGCCGGATCTCCGGCGACTGGGGCGGCGGGTCCCAGATCGGCGGGGACGCGCTGTGGCACGCCGTGCGGGCCGACGACGGCCGTGGGCCGCAGACCGCGCTGCTGCCGGCGATCCTCGCGCACTTCGGCGTCACCACCATCAGCGAGGTCGTCGCCGGGCTGCACTTCGAGGAGATCAGCGGCGACGTCGTGCACGAGCTCTGCCCGCTGCTGTTCCGGGTGGCCGCCGACGGCGACGCCGTGGCCGCGGCCGTGGTCGAGCGGCTGATCGAGGAGATCGTCGTGCTGGCCACCGTGTCGCTGCGCCGGCTCGACCTGGTCGGCGAGCAGGTCGACATCGTGCTCGGCGGCGGCGTGCTGGCCAACTCCGGGCACAGCATGCTGGACGAGATCACCCGGCGCTGCCACGAGGTCGCGCCACTGGCCGACGTGCACCTGGTCGACCTGCCCCCGGTGGCCGGGGCCGCGCTACTCGGACTCGACACCATCGGCGCCAGCGCCGAGGCGGAGGAGCGGCTGCGATCCCACTACGCCCCCGACTCGGCCCAGGAACGCCTCATCGCCGGTTGAATCGATGGCTGTGTTGGATGGCGCCGCCTCCGGCGTCGCGCGCTCGGCCCCTCGTGGCCCCTGCTTCGCCCTTGCCGGATGAAGCAGGGGCGGGGCCGAGCGGTCTGGGGTTGGACATCATTTGGGCTGCTCAAGTGTATTGAGCAGGCCCTGACCTGTTGTTCGAGCGGCCAAAGGCCTTCAGCGGGGTGTTGGGCTGGCCGGGTCCGTCGTGGTGGTCACGGGCGGCGGGGTGGTGGTCGTGGTGGTGGGCGGCGGGGCGGTGGTGGTCGTGGGGGCGGCGGCCGTGGTGGTGAGCGTGGCGCCTACGACGTCGGCCTGGGTGCTGGGCGCCGGGGACTTGCTCACGGTCACCGTTTTCACGGTTGGGGTGCCGTTGACCGTCACCGTGGAGGCGATCACGGTGACCGGGAAGCCGTCGCCGTCCATGGGCACGCCGTCCGACCACTCCTGCCCGCTGGTCGGCAGCGGCTGCCCGCCGCGGTCGATCGTGCGGGCCGGGGCCTGGCCGTCCGAAGTGGACACGAGCAGCACGCCGACAACGACACCGATGACGGCGGCGATGGCCGCGCTCGCGGACACCGCCGATCGCAACGACAAACGCACGGGATGACTCCTGCTCAAATCGACCGTTCGGTCGGACCATCGGGCAGCACATCACGTGCGCTACCGGATGGAGCAGTTACTCACCCGTTCGTGTCGGAAATATCAGCCGACCGAGGGGTAACCCTCAGCGCCGGTTGGCCATCCTGATCATGTCCCCCAGCCGGTGGATGAGACCACTGGCATCGGCCGGCGACAGGGTCGCCCAGTCCTCGCCGTCGCGGCCCCGACCGGCCACCCCGAGATAGCGCCCGGCCTCGGTGTCGAACCAGCTCAGCCCGGGCATCCGCCGCCCGACGCCGTTCTCGTCGAACATGGCCCCGGCGAACTGCCCCAGCCGCAGCACGGGCTCGCCGAACATGGTGGTCAGCGTCTGGGCCTCGGGACTGTGCCGGTTGGGCTGCGCCAGCTCACGAGCCGGCACGGACACCTGCTGGCCGGGACCGGGCTGGTGCGGCGGCAGCAGGGCCACCAGCGACGCCGCGAGCGCGGTGTCGCGGATGGGCTCCAGCCGGATCGTGCCGCCCTGCTGCACGGCCAACAACGCCCGCTGCCCGACGGCCACGGAGGCGGCGTGCAGCATCAGCCCGCCCTGGCGGTCCAGCGTGGCGATGGTGTCCAGCTGGACGTGCGGACGGGCCAGCAGCCGCAGCGCGTCGTAGAGGTTGGGGTCGAGCTGGCGGCCGCGCGCCAGCCCAGCCCGCTCCAGGTCCTCGTACACGGCCGTGCGCAACCGCGCGCGCTCGTCCAGGGTCGCCCCATGGCTGGGCACGTCGAACGGATAAGGCACGGACCCGAGTCGCAGGTCCTCCCACACGATGTCGAACGCGGCCAGCGGGAGGATCGCGATCGGCGGCATCAGTACCCGCCGGTCGGATTCTCACCGATGACGGTCGGCGCGACCATCTGGCCGTCGCCGAACACGTCGTCGGTCTCGACCAGGAAGGTCGGCCGCTTGTGCTCCTTGTCCTCTTCCTTCTTGCCGCCACGGCCGCCCATGCCGGACTGGCCGCCGGCCGCGCCCGCGGAGCCCATGCCACCACGCGCACCGGCGCCCTCGGCCGCGCTGCCCGCGGCACCGCTCGACGGGCCCGCGCCGGGCCGGCCCGCCGACGAGGACGAGGCCGAAGACGAAGCACCGGCACCGCCGCGGTAACCGGCGCCGCCGCCCGCGCCCCCAGCGCCGCCGGGGCCGAAGCCGCCGGCCACACCGGGGCCGCTGCCGCCGGGCCCGTACGGGCTGTTGCCGCCGGGGGTGCTGCTGAAGTTCGGGTTGTTGTAGCCGGGGCCGCCGGGGCCCGGGTCGTAGCCGGCGACCCGCGTGCCGCTGGTGGTGCCGCCGACCGGGTTGGGGGTGTAGGTGCCGCCGCCCGTGCCCTGGTGGACCGGCTGGTAGCCGCTGTTGCCCGGGTTGTACGAGCCACCGCCGCCGTAGCTGCCGCCGCCCGAATGTCCTTGGTACGCCGCGACTCCGCTGCCCGAGCCGACCGGGCCGGCGCTGGCCACCGTGGTGCTGGACTGGCTGCCGTCGCTGATGTCCGGCGGCGGCGTGAAGGCCGGGATGGACGACGAGGCCAGCTGCATCGAGGCGTCGCGCGTCTCGACCACCTTGACGGCCTTGTCCTTGGCCTCGTTGGACGCGTTGTAGGTCTCGTACATCTGCACCGGCAAGGTGATCATCGAGATCGGGTTGCCGGCCGCCTGCTCGAACATCTTCACCGGGTCGAAGTTGATCGGGTCCGGCATGTCGGTCTTGGCCTTGGCCGCCGCGTCGACCTGGTCGTGCATGGCGGTGCCGGTCGCGTTGAAGTACTCCGCGGTGTCGGCACTCCAGTCCCGGACCTTGGACAGATGCGCGCGAGCGAGGTCGGCCGCCGCACCCTCCCAGTGCGACTGCGACCCGTTGATCGCCGCGTCCAGCGTGATCGCCGCCTCGCGCAACTGCCCGGCGAGCTGCTTCCACTCGTCGCCGGCCGTGTACGCGGTGCCCGGGTCGACATTGACCGTCACGAGCTTCTTCAGTTCGTCGTGCGGCAAGCCCGGGTAGTTGGCGTTCGGATGGGGAACCGCGGGGTGCTGTCCCGTCATCGCTGCATACCCCCTGTTTCGAGAAAACTCATGATGTCGGCAGCTTGGGTTCGGCGGCGGTGGCCAGGTCCTTGGCGGACGCGCAGGCCTGGTCCAGCCCCGTGGAGTCGATCGGCACGACATCCACACTGAAGCTGGCCGCGCCCAGCGCCACATTCACCGCACAGGCCAGGCCGACATCCGAGCGCCACACCTCGGCCTTGCGACTGCCGATGGTGAACGGCGTGAGCTTCGGGCTGAAGCCGTTGTCCGGACGCTGGCCCACCGCGTACCTGTTGACATGCGCGGTGACCACGAACGACGCGCTCTTCCACGTGCACGCCTTGGTGTCTGGGTCGATCTTCGCCTGGTCGGTGATGCCGAGCTTGGCCAGGCCGTCGACCGGCACCGCCGCGCACGGATCGAAGCTCGGCGCGGCCGATGTGGTCGTGGCTGCCGCGCCGGTGTCGGTCGCGGGTGACGCGGTGCCGCCCGCGGCTCCGCCACAGCCGGCGGCCGTCACCGCGACGCTGGCCGTCACCACGGTCAGTAGCAAGGAACGACGCACTAGTAATTACCCGCCCGCTTCACGCCGCCGTGCGCATCCTGATCGGAGCCCTGGTAGCCGGCAACACTGGAATTGATCACAGAAATGAGCTTGTCCAGATTCGCCACGAACGCGGCCATCTGTCCGCCGGCCGAATCGGGACCGCCGGTCTGGATCAGCATGTTGCGCTGGGCGATCTGCTGCGCATAACCGCCGCCGATCGGCATCTGATCGACACTCATGAGCTTGGCCCGGGCCTGCGCCGCGATGCCCT
>DASWRQ010000407.1:0-26397 GCA_036403095.1 Kutzneria sp.
CCCGCCGCCATTTTGACGCCCAGAATTCCCCTGCCGCCCCTCGCCCCCGCGATGTCACATGCGGTCCGTAGGTGCCGCAGGGACGCAAGTATGACGCGCATGTGACATTCGAATGTGCCGGAAACCGACATTCGGTGGGCCTGTGAGCGTGACTCGCCGGGATTGTCAGAGGGCTTTCAGGAGGGTGAGGGGGTTTTCCACGCAATCGGCGACATAGCGGAGGAATCCACCGGCCACGCCGCCGTCGCAGACGCGGTGGTCGAAGGTGAAGGACAGCTGGGTGACCTTGCGGACGGCCAGCCGGCCGTCGACGGCCCAGGGCTTGTCGACGATGCGGCCGACGCCGAGCAGGCCGGCCTCGGGGTGGTTGATGATGGGCGTGGAGCCGTCGACGCCGAAGACGCCGTAGTTGTTGAGGGTGAAGGTGCCGCCGGTCATGTCCTCGACGCCGAGCGAGCCGGCGCGGGCGAGCTCGGTGAGGCGGGTGAGCTCGGCGGCCAGCTCCAGGGTGGTGAGCCGGTCGGCGCCCCGCACGACGGGCACGACGAGGCCGCGGTCGGACTGGACGGCGAAGCCGAGGTTGACCGACCGCAGCCGGACGATCTCCTGGCGCTCGGTGTCCACAGTGGAATTGAGCTCGGGATAGCGGGCCAGCCCGGCAACACAGATGCGGGCCATCAGGGCCAGCACGCCGACGCCGATGACCTTGCGGGCGTCCATCAGCCCGGTGGCATCGACGTCGACCCAGGTGGTGGCGTCGGGAATCTCGCTGCGGCTGCGGGAAAGCTTGTCGGCGATGGCCTTGCGCACGCCGCGCAGCGGGATGCGCTCGCCGTCGGCGGCGGGGGCGGGCTTGGCCATGGCGGCCTCGACGTCCTTGCGCAGGACGATCGCGTCGGGCCCGGACGGGGTGAGCGTGGCGATGTCGATCCCGTTGTCCCGCGCCAGTTTCCGCACCAGCGGGGAGATCACCTTGGGCGCCTGCGCGACGGCCGACTCGACCGGCCGGGCCACGGTGGCGACCTTGGCCCGGCGGCGGCGCGTGCGCGGCTGATCCTCCTTGGTGCCGTAACCGATGAGCACGTTGCCGGAACCGGATTCGGCAACGGTCTCGGCCGCGGCATCCGAGGCGGCGCCGACGGCGATCAGCGGCTCCCCCACCGACACCACGGAACCGGCCTCGGCGAACAGCTTCAGCACGGTGCCCTCGAACGGCACGGGCACCTCGACGGCGGCCTTGGCCGTCTCGACCTCGATCACCACCTGGTCGACGTGCACGGTGTCGCCGACGGCCACCTTCCAGCCGAGCACCTCGGCCTCGGTCAGCCCCTCCCCCAGATCGGGAAGCCGGAACAGCTGTTCCAGTGTCATTGCTCCGCCTCCACGGCAAAAAGTGCGTCGGCGGTCATGAGTGGGCCCCCGTGAGATACCGGTGGTCGGGCTCGTCGATGAACTGGAGCCGGTCCACGGCGTCCAGCACGCGGTCGACGCTCGGCAGGTGCGCGTGCTCCAACATCGGTGCGGGGTAAGGGATGTCGAAGCCGGACACGCGGATCACCGGTGCCGCCAACGAGTGAAAGCAACGCTCCTGGATCCGGGCGACGATCTCGGCGCCGAAGCCGGCGAAGCCGGAAGCCTCCTGCACGACCACGCAGCGCCCGGTCCGCCGCACGGATCGCATCACGGTGTCGTCGTCGAACGGCACCAGCGAGCGAAGGTCGATCACCTCGAGGTCGATGCCCTCTTCGGCGGCGGCCGCGGCGGCCTGCATCGCGACCGGCACGGACGGCCCGTACGAGATCAGCGTGGCGTCCTTGCCGTGCCGGCGGATCGCGGCGTGCCCGAGCGGCTCGTCGATGTGCCGGAGCTCGATGTCCTCTTTGGACCAGTACAGCTTCTTCGGCTCCATGAAGATCACGGGGTCCGGGTCGTCGATGGCCTCGCGCAGCAACGTGTACGCGTCGTTGACGGTGGCCGGCGACACCACCTTCAGGCCCGGCGTGTGCACGTAGTACGCCTCGCTGGAGTCGCAGTGGTGCTCGACGCCGCCGATGCCGCCGGCGTAGGGCACGCGGATGACCATGGGCACGGTCAGGTGCCCGCGGGTCCGGTTGCGCATCTTGGCCACGTGCGAGGTGATCTGCTCGAAGGCCGGGTAGGCGAAGGCGTCGAACTGCATCTCGACCACGGGCTTGAAGCCACCCATGGCCATGCCCAGCGCGAAACCGACGATGCCGGCCTCGGCCAGCGGCGTGTCGAAACAGCGCTGCTCGCCGAAGTCCCTGGTCAGGCCGTCGGTGATGCGGAAGACGCCACCGAGCTGGCCGACGTCCTCGCCGAAGACGAGCACCCGTTCGTCGGCCGTCATGGCGTCGCGCAGGGCGCGGTTGAGCGCCTGCGCCATGGTGGTGGCGGCCATCAGCCCTCCTGGGCCTTGAGCTCGGTGGCCAGCAGGTCGCGCTGCTCGACGAGCTGCGTGGTGGGCCGGGCGTACACGTGGTCGAACAGGGTCATCGGGTCGAGGTGCGGCTCGGCGTTCATCCGGCTACGCAGGTCGGCGGCCAGCCGCTCGCCCTGCGCCTGCGCGTCGGCGACGTCCTCGTCGGTCAGCGCGCCGATGCTGCGCAGGTGCTTCTCCAAGCGGGCCAACGGATCCGCGTCCAGCCAGCGGTCGACCTCGCCGCTGTCGCGGTAGCGGGTGGCGTCGTCGGCGTTGGTGTGCGCCTCGATACGGTACGTGTGCGCCTCGACCAGGAACGGCTTGCCGGCCCGGGCGTGCTCGAAAGCCTTGTGCAGCACGGCGAGCATGGCCACCGGGTCGTTGCCGTCGACCTGCTCGGAGCGCACGCCGTAGCCGACTCCCTTGTACGCCAGCGAGGGCGCCGCGCTCTGCTTCTCCAGCGGCACGGAGATCGCGTAACCGTTGTTCTGCACCAGGAAGACCACCGGCGCCTCGAACACGGCGGCGAAGTTCAGCGCCTCGTGGAAGTCGCCCTCGCTGGTCGCGCCGTCACCGATCAGTGCCAGCACCGCGTGGTCGGATCCCTTGCGCCGCATCGCGTACGCCAGCCCGGTGGCGTGCAGCGTCTGGGTGGAAAGAGGTGTGCACTGCGGGGCGACCCGGGCCGCATTGGGGTCGTACCCGCAGTGCGCGTCACCGCGCAGCAGCGTGAGCACCTCGACCGGGTCCATGCCCCGGGAGACCATCGCCATGCTGTCGCGGTAGGTCGGGAACAGCCAGTCGTCCTCGCGCAGCACCATGGCGGCGGCGATCTGGCACGCCTCCTGGCCGCGGCTGGACGGGTAGACGGCGAGCCGGCCCTGCTTGGTCAGGGCGGTCGCCTGGGCGTCGAAGCGGCGGCCCACCACCATCCGACGGTGGGCTTCCCGCAGCTCCTCGACGCTCGGCTGGGGGTAGCCAGCGGGGCCGTCGACGGTCGTGCCGTCCTCGGCGAGGTAGCGGACGGGGCTGGCCGAGGGCAGTAGGTCGGTGGCGAGGTGGTCGGACACCGGGGTCCTCCTTCGGCAGACGTTTGCAGGTGCTTTCTCGACATTCTCAGCTCCTTGTCCGACACTGGCGCAAGATCCGAGACAGATTTCCGTCTCACGGCCGTTTGGAGGGCCATTTGCCCATCGAGACCGACGTCACACCGGGGCCGGCCGGACGTTCGGCCGCCGAGTTGGACGACGTGGATCGCGCGATACTGGCCGAGCTGCGCCGGGACGGCCGGATGTCGATCAGGACGCTGGCCGAGCGCGTGCACATCTCTCGCACGAGCGCCTACGCGCGGTTGGACCGGCTGCAGGCCGACCAGGTGATCACCGGCTTCAGCGCGGAGATCTCACCGCGCCGGGCCGGCCTCGGCACCAGCGCCTACGTGCTGCTCACGATCGAGCAGAACAGCTGGCGCTCGGTGGCCAAGGCGCTGCGCGGCATCCGCTACATCGAGCATCTCGCCCTGGTCGGCGGCGACTTCGACGTGCTGGCCCTGGTGCACGCCCCCGACAACGTGGCCCTGCGCGAAGTGGTGCTGGAGAAGATCCAGAGCATCAAGGGCGTGCGCGCCACCCGCACCTGGCTCGTCTTCGAGGAGGACCCCGGCCTGGGCCCCCAGTGGGCTTAGCGCGCTTGTGCTCCAAACGCCACATGTGGAGCACATGTGGCAAGAAAGGAGGGGGTCAGGCGGTCTGCTCGGCGGGCATCTCGGCTTCGACGAGCTTGGTCAGACGGGGCACGAGGATCACCTTGAAGCCCAGGATGAACAGGACGAGCAGGCCGATCACCGGCAGCTGCGAGACGAGGCTGGAGGCCATCACCTCGTCGGCGTCGAACTGGAAGGCCAGCAGGACCCGCAGCACCGACTCGGCCAGCAGCACGACGCCGAAGGCGGCGGTGCCGATGCGCTCGAGGCGGCGGAACTCGGCCGAGTTCTGCCACGCCCGGTCGTACGCGATGTCGCGCCTGGGGTCGCCGGCCACGGCCATCGGCCGGCTGGCGATGAACATGAAGGCCTTGCCACGGAACACCGTCACGAACACATAGAGGGCGGCGACGAAGGTGTAGAAGGCGGGGCGGGCGACCAGGAAGCGCGGGTCGCCGCTGGTGATGAAGCTGAGCGCGATGCCCACCCCGAGCTCGACCAGCACCAGCAGGGCGAAGCCGTCGAGCTTGCGGCGGCGCAGGATCGAGATCGCCACGCCGACGCCCTGCACGACGAGGCCGCAGACCATGGCGACCGCCGTGTTCACGCCGGCGGCGTACAGGCCGAACATCACGGCCAGCGCGATGATCGTCGAGGCCAGCAGCAGTGCGGTGTCCCGCTCCCCTGTGTCGGTCAGCTTGCCGAAGGCGGCCTTGCCACCGATCAGGATGCCGCCGGCGGCCAGGGACAGGATCGCCGGCACGCCCAGCGGTTGCAGCGCCAGGTAGACCGCGATCGGGATCACGATGTCCAGCGCCGCGTCGAACAGCGAGACGAGTAACACGCGGGCCTTGGCCGTGTTCATGAGTTGGTTCCCCCTCGGCGTCGGCGGCCGCGCTCGGGCCGCTGCTGTTGCTGTTGCTCACGTTCGGAAACGGCGTTCTTGGTGGTCTCGAACTTCCACAGCAGGCGGGCGAGCTCGCGGATCTCGGCCTCGTCCCAGTCCGCGACGAAGCTCTCGAAGCGGCGCAGGCCGAACTCGGTCAGCTCGGCGATCTCCTTGCGGCCCTGCTCGGTCAGCTCGGCGACGAAGGCCCGGCCGTCCCGGGGATCCGGGCTGACCGTCACCTTGCCCTCGTCCTCCAGGTCACGGAGCTGCCTCGTGACCAGCGACCGGTCCACGCCAAGCAGCTCGGCCAGCTCCGAGGGCCGGCTGCCCTCGTGCGCGGCCATAACCTGCAGCAGCCGCAGCTCGCTGGCCTTGGGCCGCTGCCTGGTCGCCCGGGTTATCGAGGCATTGACCGTGAACAGGGCCGCGACCAGGCCCTCCACCTCGGTTCGCCGTGTCATGGGCCGAGCGTAGCGCTAGTTGATGGACTCCATCAACTAGTTTGGACGAAAAAAACCGGCCCCGGTCGACGGGGCCGGCATGACGCCTGCTCAGGCCACGAGATCGCGGACGGCGGGTGCGACCTCGGCGGCGAAACGGCGCAGCACCTCCGGATCGTTGACCCGGTACAGGAAGAACGCCGTGATCCGCTCGTTGACCACCAGCTCGGCCAGCTGCTCGGCCCACTCCTTGACCGACCCGCGCAGGAAGCCCGGCTCGGAGCCGAACACGCCCTCGATGTTGTAACCGCGCCGGACGGCCGACGGCGAGCGACCGGCCGACTCGGCGGCGTCGTCGATGATCCGGTTGGCCCCGGTCAGCGCGGCCGGCGGGAAGAACGGCGAGCTCGGGATCCAGCCGTCGGCCAGCCGGCCGGTGGCCCGCAGCAGCCGCGGCTGGTACGCGCCGAACCAGATCGGGATCTCGTGCCGCGGCGCCGGTCCCGGTTTCGCGCCGCTGAGCCGGTAGTACGCCCCGTTGAACGTGACGTCCTCTTTGGACGTCCACAGTGCACGGATGAGCTCGGTGGCCTCTTCGAGGGCCTCGATGGACTCCCCCGCGCCGCGAGCCGGGCCCCCCTCGGCCAGGATCGACTCCCACATCTGCTGCGCGCCGGCGCCGAGGCCGAGCTCGAACCGGCCACCGCTGAGGATGTCCAGCGTCGCGGCGGTGCGGGCCAGCGCGGCCGGCGGACGCAGCGGCAGGTTCATCAGGTTGGGCAGCACGGTGATCCGCGAGGTGCGGGCCACGATGGCCGACAGCAGCGCCACGGTGTCCAGCCGCTCCGGCCAGTACGGGTGGTCGGACAGCGTGACGGCGTCCAGCCCGATCTGCTCCATCAGCTCGGCCAGGCCGATCACGTCCTGCGGGCGCTGCGCGCTCTGCTCCAGCAGCGCGCCGAACATCAGCTCGGTCATCGGGCCACCTCGGTGCCGTAGACCTTGCGCACGTGCTCGGCGTAAGCCTGCGCGGCCAGGTCGCCAATCACGCCGCTGACCTCGGGCGGCATCTGGGCGATGATGTCCCGCACGGTGTCCGGGTCGGCGTCGTGGGCCATCATGCCGAAGATCAGCGGGATCTGCGCCGGGTCGACGTCGCCGGCCCCGTCGGCGATCATCTGGCCCCACTCGGCGGCGGTGATGTGCGCCTCGATCAGCGGCAGGGCGCGCTCTTCCTCGGTGGCGAGGTGCTCGACCAGCCGTTCGTGCAGCTCGGCCGCGGTGTCGGCCAACGACGCGCCGAGCGCCGGGTCGGCGGTGCCACGCCAGCCGGCCAGCCCGGTGCGGAGCTCGTCGAGCAGCTTGTCGAGGGCGCTGTGTTGCGCCTCCATCACCTGCACCACGGGCTCGGCTTCGTCACCGGCCCGCTCGGCCAGCCGGGGCCACAGGTGCCGGTCCTCGGCGGTGTGGTGGTGATGCAGGCTGTTGTCGACGATCCCGAGATGGTCGGCGACGATCGCCGAGCGCTCGACGTCGCCGGCGGCGACGCCGCGGATCAGCGCGGGGGCGAGGCCGATCTCGCGGCGGAACATGGTGTGCGCCATGTACATGTCGCGCACGTCGGCAAGGGGTTCGTTGCTCATGGTTCGCTTTCCGCCCGTATTTGCTCTGGAATTCGAACGCTAGCAACGGCAATCGCCGCGAAGGCGGAACTGTCCGGTAAGCGAATGGGGCTATCCGCGAAGCGTCCGCAGCGGCTTCTGGCCGAATCGGGCCTCGTGCGCGGCGGCGAATCGCCCGAGGTGGGCGAAGCCCCAGCGGCGGGCCACGGCGGCCACGGAGTCGGCGAACGGATCGGCGGCGCGCAGCTCCTCGTGCGCGCGGCGCAGCCGGACGTCGCGGACGTACTCCATCGGCGACATGCCGACGTGCTGCTGGAACGCCTTCTGCAAGGCGCGTGGGCTGACGCCGCAGTGGGTCGCCAGCAGGGACAGGGTCAACGGGGAGCTCGGGTCGGACTCGATCACGTCGATGGCGGCCCGCACCGACACCGGCCGCGACGGCGCCACGGGCAGCTCGGGGGTCGTCGCGAGCACAAAACCGGTGACCAGGCTGTCGGCCAGCGGCGCCGCGACCAGCGGCTGGGCCAGCAGATTCCCCGGGGCGGCCAGCTGGCGGGTGACCGAGAACAGCAGCTCGGCCCAGGCCCGGCCGTAGCCGTGGGCGGTGTTCAGGACCGGGCTGAAGACCGGCCGGCTCGGGCCGCCCAGGCGGGTCAGCGCGTCCTGCACGACCGCCGGTTCCATGCGGACGCACAGCGCGCGGTAACCGGCCGTCCAGTGCCCGGCGAACGGCGCGCCGGGCCGTTGCAGCGGCGTGGCGCCGCGGTCGCCGACCATGTCCAGGCCGCGGTGCCACGACCGGTACCGGCCGGCGATCGGCAGGTGGGCGTAGAACCCCGTGCCGACGTCGTCGCATTCCAGCCGCAACTCGCCGGTGAACGCGACCTCGCCGATGCCGACCGGCCCGAGTTCGGCGAACCGATAGGTCGACACTGTGACGTCGTCCTGCGGGATGGTGTCGATTGTCGACGTGCGCAGCTGCATATGACTTCCCCCGGGATACGGCCGATCCCGAATTGTACCGGTGCGGCCAAAAGTGCACATTTTTCGACCATTCCATCCAGGTGATCCAACTCACAAGGTTGGTTAGCACTACTAAGTGATACGTTCGGTGAGCAACTGACTACGCGATGTCGGGAGGGGTCCTCGATGACGCAGCAGGCCGATTGGGACATCGTCACTGATGTCGGCATCACCGCGCTGGCCGTCGCCGCCGCGCGGGCGATCGACAGCCATCGTCCGCAGCCACTGGTGTCGGATCCGTACGCGGAGCTGTTCGTCGCCGCGGCGCGGCCGGAGCCGGCGATGCCGGTGCGGCCGGCCGGCGCGATCGAGCCGTGGCAGGACATGGCCGACTACCTGGGCGTGCGGTCCCGGTTCTTCGACGAGTACTTCGCCGCCGAGACGACCGGCCAGGCCGTGCTGCTGGCGGCCGGGCTGGACGTGCGCGGCTACCGGCTGGACTGGCCGGCCGGCACCGTCGTGTACGAGCTGGACGTGCCGAAGGTGTTGCAGTTCAAGCAGAACGTGCTCGCCGACCACGGCGTTGCGGCGCGGGCCGAGATCCGTGCCGTCGATGTCGATCTGCGCGAAGACTGGCCGGCAGCACTGGCACAGGCCGGTTTCGACCGCACGGCGCCGAGTTCGTGGCTGGCTGAGGGACTGCTGCCGTTCCTGCCCAACGACGCCGTGCAGCGGCTATTCACGCTGGTCGACGAGCTGGCCGCGCCGGGCAGCCGGTTCGCCGTCGAGCACATCGACATCGACATCCGTGAGCTGGAGAACCAGCAGCCGATGGCCGACATGGCCAAGGACTTCGGTTTCAGCGTCGTCGACATGTGGCCCAAGGACAAGACCTTCGTCCCGGCGGCGTGGCTGGCCGACCACGGCTGGCGGGTCACCAGCACGCCGGTCGCCGCGGCGGCCGAGGGCTACGGCCGGCCGCTGCGGGACAACGTGGCCGGCCTCCAACACACCATGCTCATCAGCGCGGTGAAGGGCTAGGCCCGGTAGCGGGTCACTCCGTCCACTGTGGACGCGCGCAGCCGTCCGTCCCGGACGAGCACGTCCAGGTGGGCGGAGGTCTCGCCGATGGCCAGCATCTTGTTGAAGAAGTCCATCTCGGACAGCTTGCGGTTGTGGCGGGTCCAGCCGATGCGGCCGGCCACCTCCGCCGCCGGCGCCTCGTCCGGCCCGAGCGCCCGCTCGGTTTCGTCCAGGCGCTTGCGGTGGTGGTCCAGCAGCTCGTCCACGCGGACGTGGGTCGACTCGGCGACCGGGCCGTGCGCCGGCAGCAGCCGCATGTCCGGGTGCTCGCGGACCAGCCGCAGCGAGTCCATGTAGTCGCCGAGCGGCATCTCCTGGCGGACCAGCTCGAAGCCGATGGACGGCGTGATGTGCGGCAGGATGTGGTCGCCGGCGAACAGCAGCGACGACGCCACGTCCAGGAACACCAGGTGACCGGCCGTGTGCCCGGGCGTCGGCAGCGCCCGCAGCGTCCGGCTGTTCAGGCGGATGTCCGTCACGCCCCGGATCCACTCGTCCGGTTGCTCGTAGCCGTCCGGCTGCGGGCCGCCGCGTTTGGCCATGCCCTCGCGCATCCGGTCGGCCATGTCCTTCGCGCCCCAGCGCACCAGGTCGGCCAGCTGGCCCTCGACCTGGCCGTTGATCACCGCGTCCAGGGTCGGCTGCTCGCCGATGCCCAGGCTCACCCTCGACCCGAACATCCGCCGCAGCGTGATGCCCAGCGTGTAGTGGTCGCGGTGCGCGTGCGTGACCAGGAACCGGCTGACGCTCTCGAACCCGTGCCCGATGCTGCCCAGCGCCTGCTCCAGCCGGTCCCGGGCCTCGTCGAGCGCCCAGCCGGAGTCGACCAGCACCAGCTCGTCCCCGTCCGCGATCGCGTACACGTTGACCGCGCGCAGGCCGTCGTTGGGCAGCGGCAGCGGGATCCGGTGCACCCCCGGCGCCACCTCGAACGCCCCCGGCTCCATCCAGGCCGTCCGGGCATCGGCGATATCAGTTGCCAAAGCCAACCTCCTGTCCGGAGTGTGCCATACGCGCCCGTCCGGCCTCTTGCGGCTGTGACGCACCTCCGTGTACTCCTGCGGAGAAAGCGCTCCCACAAGCAGGGTCGGGCTCGCCGCCGGGGCCCGGCTTGGAGGTGAAGCATGTCCAGCGAGATCTCACGGCGGACCTTCGGCCGCCTGGCGGCGGTGACGGGTGGCGCGCTGGTGGCCACCGCCGGCACCGCGGCTGCGGCGACCACGGACTGGTCGAAGGCGGTAGTGGACTCGACCATCGCCCGCAACCCGGACCCCAAGTCGCTCGGCGGCTGGGGCTACACGCAGGGCCTGTTCCTGTACGGCACATACCTGGTCTACCAGCGCCTGCGCACGCCGTCGTACCTGGCGTACATCAAGCGCTGGGTGGACTACGCGGTGGACGGCAACGGCCACATCAACGATTCCTTCAACAGCCTGGACTCGATGCAGGCCGGCAACCTGCTGCTGATCCTGCACCGGGAGACGGGCGACGCCCGCTACCGCACGGCGGCGCAGCAGATCCGCAACCGGTTCCCGGGCTACCCGCGCACGAGCGACGGGGCGATGTGGCACTCGACGTCGTTCACGCAGCAGCTGTGGTGCGACGGCCTGTACATGGCCCAGCCGTTCCTGGCCAACTACGGCAAGCAGTACAACGACGGGACGTACTGCTTCCAGGAGGCCACCCACAACCTGACCACGTACTTCGGCCATCTCAGCTCGCCGACGGGCCTGTTGTTCCACGCCTACTCGGCCGACGGAAAGGCCTCGTGGGCCAACAAGACCACCCACACCTCGCCGTATTTCTGGGCGCGGGCGATCGGCTGGGTGGCGCTGGCCCACTTCGACGTGCTCGACGCGCTGCCGGCAGCCGACTCCCGGCGGGCCCAGCTGGTCAAGAACGTGCAGCAGCTGGTGAACGCCTTCGTGAAGTACCAGGACCCGGCCACCGGGCGGTGGTTCCAGGTCGTGGACAAGGGCACCGATGCGCAGAACTGGACGGAGACCTCGGCCTCGTCCATGTACACCTACGCGATCTCCCGCGCGGTGCGTGCCGGCTACGTGTCGTCGAGCCTGTCGTCGGCGGCGCAGAAGGGGTACCAGGGCGTGTTGAAGAAGGTGACCCTGGGCTCCGACGGTCGCACCAACATCGCCGACATCTGCCCTGGCACAGCGGTCACCGGTTCGCTGTCGGGCTACTACAGCCGGCCGCGCACCGCGAACGACCAGCACGGCCTGGGCACGTTCCTCCTGATGAACGAAGAGCTCACGAAGCCCTGACTCGCACAGCACTGACCTGCGGCGATCCTTGTCGCCGCAGGTCAGTCACGTGTCACAGGGTCTGTCCTGTCCCAGCTGGCGGGTCCGAGTCGATTCCCTGGTGCCCGGCCGGTATCACAGGGATGGCAGAAGGTCTTGGACGGCAACGGGTTTGCCCGGCCATCGTGGAGGCCATGCGACACGACATCGAGTTCGACGCCGAGGGCGTCACGCTGCGGGGCTGGTTCTACGAGGCGGCGGGGGTGGACGGGCCGGCGCCGTGCGTGGTGATGGCGCACGGGTGGTCGGCCACCCGGCGGATCTATCTGGACCGGTTCGCGGAGGTGTTCGCCGCGGCCGGCTTGGGCGTGCTGCTGTGGGACAACCGGGGCTTCGGGGACTCCGACACGGCAACGGGAAAGCCACGCTACGAGATCGATCCGTGGGAGCAGGTCCGGGACTACCAGCACGCGATCAGCCACGCGCAGAACAGGTCCGAAGTGGACGCCGAGCGGATCGGCGTGTGGGGCAGCAGCTTCTCCGGCGGGCACGCCTTTGTCGTCGCGGCGATCGACCAGCGGGTGAAGGCCGTGTGCGGGCAGGCGCCGTTCGTCAGCGGGCGGGACACGTACGCCAATCTGGCCCGGGTGAACAACCTGGTCGTCGATCCCCGGCTGCTGGCCGCCGACCGCCAGGCCCGGGCAGCCGGCGAACCCCCGGTGATGATCCCGGTCATCGGCGAGGATCCCGGTGTCCTGACCGGGATCCCGACCCCGGACGCGCACGAGTTCTTCACCAAGGCGCGAGCCGAGATGGCCCCAGAGTGGCACAACGAAGTCACCCTGCGCAGCGTGGAGCTGATGCGCGGCTACGAGCCCGGGCTGTACCTGCCGCTGGTCACGCCGACGCCGCTGCTGATGATCGTGGCCAGCCACGACGGCCTGACCGGCGGCAACCTGGCGGCGTCGGCGTTCGCCACCGCGGCCGAGCCGAAGCGGGTGGTGTTCGTCCCGGGTGGACACTTCGCCGCCTACACCGGCCCCGGCTTCGAGATCGCGTCAGCGGCCGCCCGCGACTGGTTCGTGCGTCACCTGGGTTAGAACCTCGGGGTCACCGTCAGACCGAACGCGTGACCGGCAGCGCCAGGGCGGTGCCGACCAGCATCAGCGCGGCGCTGACGATGAGGGTGACACGCAGGTCCATGGTGCCGAGCAGGCCGCCGAGGACGGCGCCGACGGGTTGGGTGCCGTAGACCAGGAACCGCCAGCCGGCGTTGACCCGGGACAGCTGGTCGGGGGCAACGAGAGTCTGGCGAAAGGTCTGCTGGTTGACGCCGTACAGCGATGGTCCGACACCGCGGAGGACCTGGGACAGCAGGGCCGGACCGGCGGCGAGGACGAGGCCGGCGAACGAGGACAGGAGCATGCCGAGCACGAAGGTCCGGCCGGGGCCGAGGCGGCGCGTTACCGTGGGCGTGCCGAGTGCGCCGAGGATGCCGGCGACTCCGGCGATGGTGACGGCGAGGCCGACCAACCAGGGCGAAAAGTCCAGCACACGAACCAAGTACAGCACCAGGACGGCATTCTGCATCTGACCGCCGAGCGCGCCGAGCGTAGCGGCGATGGTGACGGGGCGCAGCACGGGATGGGTGAAGGCGATGCACAGGCCGCCGAAGAGATCGGCCTTGCGCCGCACGGAAGCCGCGGGCAGGCCAGGAGTGGTGATGCGGAGCTTGCACAGGGCCGCCACCAAGAACGACCCGGCGTCGACGGCCATCGCCAGCGGTGCGGCGAACAGCAGGACAAGGCCGCCGCCGAGGGCCGAACCGGCAACGTTGACGGTCGAACTGGTCAGCATCAGGGCGCTGTTTGCCGGCAGCAGCTGCTCGCGGGGCACGAGCATCGGTGTGAACGACTGGCCGGCGACGGCGTCGAACAGGGCGCACACGCCGGCCAGCACCACCACGGCGTACAGCTGCGCCAGGGTGAGCGCGCCGAACACCGCGGCCAGCGGGACCGAGCCGATCAGCAGCAGCTGACCGAGGTCGGCGAGCACGAGGATTCGCTTGTACGGCAAGCGATCCACCCACACGCCGGCCGGCAACCCGAGCGCGAGATGCGGCAGGAAGCCGGCCGCGCCGAGGAGGCCCATCTCGATCGGCGAGGCGTGCAGCGAGACCACCGCGGCCAGCGACAGCGCCACCGTCGTCACGCTGGATCCCAGCAGGGACACCGAGTTCCCGACGAACAGCCGGCGGAAGTCCTTGTGGCGCACGAGCAGGGTCACCCCGGCGACGCTACCGGCCGACCGGCCCTCGCGGCGGCTCCGCTGCTGTCAGCAGACGGGGTGGTGTGAATCTACGTGAGTGGCTCATGTGACTCCGGAAGTCACATGAGCCACTCACGTGGCGGAAAGTTCAGATGTTGCGACGGTACTGGCCGCCCACCTCGAAGAAGGCCTCGGTGATCTGGCCCAGGGTGCACACTCGGGCGGCGTCCATCAGCACGGCGAACACGTTCTCGCCGCTGGTGGCCGCGGTGCGCAGCCGGGCCAGCGCGTCGGCGGCCTCGGAGCGGTGCCGGTGCTGGAAGTCCAGGGTCCGGTCGACCTGGGACTCCTTCTCCTGCTCGGTGGCGCGGGCCAGCTCGATCTCCACCGGACCCTCGTCGGCCTGGGGCGCCAGGAAAGTGTTCACGCCGATCAGCGGCAGCGTCCCGTTGTGCTTGCGCTGCTCGTAGAGCATCGACTCGTCCTGGATCCGGCCGCGCTGGTAGCCGGTCTCCATGGCGCCGAGCACGCCGCCGCGCTCGGAAATGCGGTCGAACTCGGCCAGCACGGCCTCCTCGACCAGGTCGGTCAGCTCGTCGATGACGAACGAACCCTGCAACGGGTTCTCGTTCATCGACAGGCCCCACTCCTTGTTGATGATCAGCTGGATGGCCATCGCGCGGCGCACCGAGCTCTCCGTCGGGGTGGTGACGGCCTCGTCGTAGGCGTTGGTGTGCAAGCTGTTGCAGTTGTCGTACAGCGCGCACAGGGCCTGCAGGGTGGTGCGGATGTCGTTGAAGTTCATCTCCTGCGCGTGCAGCGACCGGCCCGAGGTCTGCACGTGGTACTTGAACTTCTGCGACCTTTCGTTGGCCCCGTAGCGATCCCGCATCGCGATGGCCCAGATCCGCCGGGCCACCCGGCCGATCACGCTGTACTCGGCGTCCATCCCGTTGGAGAAGAAGAACGACAGGTTGGCCGCGAAGTCGTCGATGCTCATGCCGCGGGCGAGGTAGGACTCGACGTAGGTGAACCCGTTGGCCAGCGTGAAGGCCAGCTGGCTGATCGGGTTGGCCCCGGCCTCGGCGATGTGGTAGCCGGAGATCGACACCGAGTAGAAGTTGCGCACCCGGTTGGCGATGAACCACTCCTGGATGTCGGCCATCATGCGCAGGCTGAACTCGGTGGAGAAGATGCAGGTGTTCTGGCCCTGGTCCTCCTTGAGGATGTCGGCCTGCACCGTGCCGCGCACGTTGGCCAGCGCCCACGCCCGCAGCTCGGCCGCCTCCTCGGCGTTCGGCTCGCGGTCGTGCTCGGCCCGGAACGCCTCGACCCGCTGGTCGATCGCGGTGTTGAGGAAGTACGCGAGGATCGTCGGCGCCGGGCCGTTGATCGTCATCGACACCGAGGTGGTCGGCGAGGTGAGGTCGAAGCCGTCGTAGAGGGCCTTCATGTCCTCGAGCGACGCGATGGAGACGCCGGAGGTGCCGATCTTGCCGTAGACGTCGGGCGGGGTGTCGGGGTCGCGGCCGTAGAGCGTGACGGAGTCGAAGGCGGTGGACAGGCGGGTCGCCGCCGAGCCCTCGGACAGCAGCTTGAACCGCTTGTTGGTGCGGAAGGCGTCGCCCTCGCCGGCGAACATGCGGGCCGGGTCCTCGCCGTCCCGCTTGAACGGGAAAACGCCTGCGGTGTAAGGGAAGCGGCCGGGCAGGTTCTCGTTGCGCAGCCAGCGCAGCAGGGTGCCCTCGTCGTCGAAGCGGGGCAGGCTGACCCGGCGCACCTTGTTGCCGGACAGCGTCTCCCGGGTCAGCTCGGTGCGGATCTCCTTGTCCCGTACCTGGAACACCAGCTCGTCGCCCGAGTACTGCTCGACCGTGTGCGGCCAGTCGGCCAGCAGGTCGGCGCTGTCCCGGTCCACCTTGCGCTCGCTGGCCGCCACCAGCTCCGAAAGGTCCGAAGTGGACTTTCCAGCGACGTCCAATGCCTTCTGCGCCTGGACGAGGTGGGTGTGCGCGCGGACGGCCTCGACCTGCTCGTCGGTCCGCTTGTGGTACGTACGAACGGTGTCGGCGATGTCGGAGAGGTAGCGGACACGAGCCGCCGGCACGATGGTGGACGCCGAGGTCGACACCTTGCCCTCGACCAGGGGCAGCACACCGTGCTCAAAGCCAAGCTCTGCAACAAGGTGCTGGTACAGAGCGGTGACGCCGTCGTCGTTGAAGGTGGCGGCGCTCGTGCCGAAGACCGGCATGTCCTGCCAGGTGGAGCCGAACGCCTCGCGGTTGCGGACCAGCTGGCGGGCCACGTCCCGGCGGGCGTCCTCGGCGCCGCGGCGCTCGAACTTGTTGATCGCCACCGCGTCGGCGAAGTCCAGCATGTCGATCTTCTCCAGCTGCGACGCGGCGCCGAACTCCGGCGTCATCACGTACAGCGAGTGGTCGACGAACGGCACGATCGCGGCGTCGCCCTGGCCGATGCCCGGCGTCTCGACCACGATCAGGTCCGCGCCGGCCGCCTTGCAGGCCAGGATCGCGTCGGCCAGGCCGTCCGGCACCTCGGCCCCGGCCCGGCGCGTGGCCATGGAGCGGAAGAAGACCCGCTCGCGGTCCAGGCAGTTCATCCGGATCCGGTCGCCCAGCAGCGCGCCGCCGCCGCGACGCCGCGACGGGTCGACGGCCAGCACCGCGATGTGCAGCTTGTCCTGCTGGTCCAGGCGGAACCGGCGGACCAGCTCGTCGGTCAGCGAGGACTTGCCCGAGCCGCCGGTGCCGGTGATGCCCAGCACGGGCACGTGCCGGTCGCCGACCGCGTCGGTCATGGCCGCGCGCAGCCCGTCGGGCAGCTTGCCGGCCTCGATCACCGTGATGGCCCGGGCCAGCGCGTCCTGCGCGCCGGTGAACAGGCCGTCCCAGCTGGCCGGGACCGTCGAGGACAGGTCGGTGTCACACCCCTCGACCATGGTGTTGATCATCTGGGCCAGGCCCATGTGCTGGCCGTCGGCCGGCGAGAAGATGCGGGCCACGCCCCGGGAGTGCAGCAGCTCGATCTCCCGCGGCACGATGACGCCGCCACCGCCGCCGTACACCTTGACGTGCCCCGCGCCGCGTTCGTTGAGCAACTCCACCAGGTACGTGAAGTACTCGACGTGCCCGCCCTGGTAGGCGCTGATCGCGACGCCCTGGGCGTCCTCCTGGATCGCGGCGGTGACGACCTCGTCAACCGACCGGTTGTGGCCCAGGTGGATCACCTCGGCGCCCTGCGACTGGAGGATGCGCCGCATGATGTTGATGGCGGCGTCATGCCCGTCGAACAGGCTGGCGGCGGTGATGAACCGGACCGGGTTGCTCGGCTTGTGAAGAGCAACTGCTCCGCTCACTGCTGCACCTCGCTAGCGCTCGGTCCGCGTTCGCGGACGCTCTGCGTCGAGTGGCTCGCTGGCAAGCTCGCTCACCCGGACCCCTCGTGGTGGCCTGCTAAATACTTTGCCTTCCTACTATCGGGAGTGCAACTAACCGGGGGGAGGCTTCGCTCACACGCCGCCCGGAAACCGGGCACGACCGGCGGAAACGACAGATCAGGTTAACGGCGTTCAGCCATTCGGCGACCAGCGACCATCAGCCCTGTTGGAGCGCCCTACTCGCCCGTAGGGTCCCAGTCCGGGTGCCGCCACGCCCCAGTGATCACATCAGGACTGAGGAGATCCCATGCGTGAGAGCTTGGTCGCGGTCGCGGTGCTGGCGCTGGCGGGGCTGACCGCCGGCACCGTGACGGCGGGGACGGCCACGGCCGACGGGACCGGGTCGCTGCGGCTGTCCGAGGCCACCACCGTCGGCATCCACAACACCTACGACACCGGCGCGTACCAGTACCTGGCGCAGTCGCTGGACGCCGGCGCGAACCTGGTCGAGCTGGACGCCTGGTTCAACGTCTTCACGCACAAGTGGAACGTCAGCCACAGCAACCCGATCGGCAGCGACAACAACTGCGTGCAGGCCAAGTCGCCGACCGCCAACCTGTACGGCGGCACGCGCAACCAGAACCTCAACGACTGCCTCGACGACATCAACGTGTGGCTGGGCAACCACCCCGGCGCCGGCCCGCTGACGGTGAAGATCGAGCTCAAGGCCGGTTTCGACGGCACCATCGGGATGGGCCCGGCCAGCCTGGACAGCTACGTGCACAACAGCCTGGGCAGCCGCGTGTTCCGGCCCGTCGACCTGCTCGGCTCGTACCCGACGCTGGACGACGCGGCCAAGGCCAACAACTGGCCGACCCGGTCGGCGATGGCCGGCAAGGTCCTGGTGGAGATCATTCCCGGCACGGTCGAGGAGCAGAACCCGACCGACCATCTGTGGACCGACGTCGAGTACGCCCAGTACCTCAAGGGCCTGGCCGCCAGCGGCACCCTCGCCCAGGCGCAGATCTTCCCGGCCGTGCACAACGCCGCCTCCGGCGACCCGCGCACCCGCTACGCCGATGCCACGCTGCGCCCGTGGTTCGTGGTCTTCGACGGCGACGCCAGCGGCTACATCGACGGCGGCATCGACACCTCGTTCTACGTGAACAACCACTACTTCCTGATCATGACCGACGCGGAGAACGTCAAGCCGGCCATCGACGACGTCAACCCGACCGTGCAGCAGGCCCAGGACCGGGTCGCGCTGATGGCCCGCAAGGGCGCCAGCGTGGTCGGCACCGACTGGCGGCAGCTGACCACCGTGCTGCCCGAGGTGCTCCCCCGCGGCTGACTCCCCGCCCCTCCTTTTTTCCCCACATGTGGCCCACAGTCCGCGTCTGAAGTCGAATGTGGTCCACATGTGGCAAAAAGGAAGGGGCTCACCCCGCGAGGGTGCGTGCCCAGAGGTCGCCGAGCCAGGCGGCGTAACGGTCGTCCGACCAGCCCTGGCGCTCGACGAGGGTCCGCCACAGAGTGCCGTCGGTCATGGCGAACAGGACGTCCCGGCATTCGTCCTCCGGCACGGCCAGCTGCCCGGTGTCCTTGGCCCGCGCGGCATGCACACCCATTGCCTCGAGCCGCGCGGCGTCGATCTCGGTGAGGAAAGTGGCGACGGCCGGATCGGCCTCGGCGGCGCTCTGCGCGGCCAGGCGCAGCCGCGCGGTCCGACGCATGAGCACGGTGTTCACGGCGGCGAACCGGCGCAGCCGCGTCGGCAGGTCGGCTTCGGCGAACACGGCCTGTAGCTCGGGCCGCTGGAGCAGGTGGACGTCCTGATCGTCGCCGCCGACGGCGAGGTCCCAGGCCCGGTACAGCAGCGTCGGCTTGTTCCGGAAGGTCGCGTAGACGGTCTCCGCGGCGACCCCGGCCGTCCGCGCGACCTCGGCGATCGTGGTGCCGCCGTATCCCCTGGCCTCGAACAACTCCTGGGCCGCGGCGAGGATCCGCCGCCGGTTCTCCGCGGCCTGCTCACGGCGGCGGCTGGCGTCGTAACGCCTCTTGACATCGCCCAAGGTTGGATACACCCTCACCGTATTGGATATAGCTCCACTGTATCGGAGGTTGCCATGGTAACCGAAGAGTTCCTGGCCGAGATGCTGCCGCGGCAGCTCGCCGCCGAGCAGGCGCTCTGCCGAGGCGACGCCGAACCCCGCTGGCAGACCTGGTCCCACGAAGACCCGGTGACGGTGTTCGGCGCGTCCGGGGTGCCGGTGCGACGCGGTTGGGACGAGGTGAGCAAGCTGTTCAAGCAGGTGGCCAGCAGCTTCGCCGGCCTGGACGCCTACGAGTTCGAGCTGGTCGCCGCCGGGGCGAGCGGCGATCTCGCCTACGTGGTGGGCTTCGAGCACAAGACCGCCGTCCTCAACGGCAAGACGGTGACGTACACGCTGCGGGTCACCCACGTCTACCGGCGCGAGGACGGCGTGTGGAAGACCGTGCACCGCCATGGCGACCACGTCGAGCAGGCCAGATCATGACCGAGCCGCCGCCGACCACGGTCGGCCCCACCGATGGCACGCCGATCATCCTGCCGACCAGGGGCCACGGGCTGATCAAGCTCGCCGGCGCGGACACCGGCGGCCTGCTGGCGGCTTTTGATCTCGTCTTCGAGCCGGGCGAAGGTCCGGGCGAGCACGTGCACAGCCGCGAGCACGAGCTCTGGTACGTGCTCGACGGCGAATTCGACTTCCTGCTCGGCGCAGAGCTGGTGCACCAGTCCACCGGCGGCCTCGCCTTCGGCCCACGCGGCACACCGCACACCTTCCAGAACGTCGGCACCGCCCCGGCACGGCTGCTGGTGATCACCGCGCAAGCCGGACTCGAGGACTTCTTCCTCGAGTACGACAAGCGTGCGGACGGCCCCTACGACATGGCGGCCCTGGTGGCCGCGGCCGAGGTCGGCGGGCTCGACTTCATCGGCCCGCCGCTGCGCCTGCGCTGATCGCCGCAGGTCACTTGTGTGAGTTTTCCGCCTTCCGGAAAGTGCGGCGGAGCTGGATGATTCGGCCGTAGCCGGGGATCGCGACCAGCAGGAGCCCGCAGATCGCCGCCAGCAGCAGGGCGACGCCGAGCGGGATCTGGCCGACCCAGCCGAAGAAGTAGATCGTCACGTAGGTGTTGTTCTGCACGATGAACACGAGCAGCAGCAACAGCACGACGGCGGCGATGACGATGCCGGTCCACAGGCCGCTGATGCGGGTGCGCTTGATGCGCACGGGCTCGGCGGCATCCGGCTGGACGTCGGCGCCGGGACGGCCGATCTCGGGGTCGACGGGGGCGGGTTCGATCACGCCACCGCCGCCGGGAACGGCGCCGCCGGGCATGGCCGGCACGGCCGGCGCCTCGGGCGCGCCGGGCATCGCCGCCGTCTCGGTCCCGGCGTCGCGCATGGGCGGAACCTCGGGCACGTCGCGGGCAGCGGCGCCGGTGCTGTGGGTCGGGTCGGTCATGGGGCCCACCTCCTCACAGGAGTGTTCCCCCTTTGGTACCCGCGAACCGGCGTCGCCGCGCGGCGAGGCTAGCCCGTTCGGGTGTCGATCACGGCCAGGCTGCTCACCACCCGGTTGCGACCGGCCCGCTTGGCGCGGTAGAGCGCCGCGTCGGCAGCGTGCACGAGCTCGTCCACGCCGGAAGCCGCGTCCGGGTACACAGCCACGCCGATCGAGGCCGACAGCGTGGACAGCACGATGTCGCTGTCCGGCAACGGCACCCGCAGCTGGCTGATGGCCCGCCGGATCCGCTCCGCGGTGGCCAGCACGTCGCGGTTGCGCAGGCCGGGCAGCAGCACCACGAACTCCTCGCCGCCGAACCGGCCGACGGTGTCGTAGTCCCGCACCGACCGCCGCATGGTGCCGGCGACGGCCTTGAGCACCTCGTCGCCGGCGAGGTGCCCGTAGGTGTCGTTGACCCGCTTGAAGTGGTCGAGGTCGACCATCAGCACGCCGAACGGCGAGCCCCGGGTCAGCTCCTTGCTGGCCATGTCCTGCCAGGTGGTGGCGTTGAGCAGGCCGGTCTTCTGGTCCTTGGTCGCCAGCTCCTCCAGGTGCTTGACCAGCACGCTGCGGTGCAGCACGAACAGCGGCACGAACAGGAACAGCAGCGCGAACGGCTGGTAGACGAGCACCAGCCCGATCACCGCGCCGATGCAGATCGTGGCCAGCTCCAGCGCGTTGTCGTCGGCCGAGCCGACCAGGTCGGGCAGCGACCGCGGGCCGCAGTCGACCCACAGGCTGACGGCGATGAGCAGGCCGTCGACGGCGAAGAACACCACGGCCGCGGCCAGCACGACCCCGATGGACACGGCGTCCAGGTCGGTCGCTCGGGTCAGCACCGGGACGTCCCCCGCGTCCAGCACCAGCCGGGCGGCCCACGCGGCCAGGATCATCGCGGCGGCGTTCATCACCTGCCGGTGCGGGTAGCTGCGCTGGACCCGGTAGCTGCGCAGCACGACGTGCGCCGAGACCAGGCCGGTCAGCACGGCCACCCACGACATGGGCAGCGTCAGCACGGCCGCGAACACCCACACCGACACCATGTTGATGTGCACGGAGCCGCTCATCACCCGGCGCAGCCGCTCGATTCGCCGGGACGCCTCGCCCTGCACGAATGCCGCGGCGGCCAGCGCCGCCGCGGTCTCCACCGGCAGTTCGGCGCGTTCGGTGAACGCGGCGGCGATCACCGCCAATGCGCCGAGATCTACCGCAAGCACATACCAGATCGATGCCACCGGCCGCCCCCACAACGGCCATTTCGCGATTCTTGCCACCCCAAGGTCATCTTGTCGTATGCTCGCCATGGCTCTCCCCCCACGGTTTCCATGGAGTATGCGGGAAGCTGCGGAGTGTGTTCTGGAAACGGATCAGGACCACCCGGCTAGCGCAACGGAGGTTGGTACTATGCGTGGTAGGACAACCTGATCAGATCAAGGTGATCCAGCAAACGGGGTCGGCGGCGGACCGCCATCCGTCGCCGACCGTGTTCACCCTCATCTGGTCAGCTGCACGGCCAGTTGCTCGGGATTCGCGACCCGCCGCCACGCCAATGCCAGTCCCGCGGCCAGCACGACGCCGACGCAGCCGACGACCGCCATTCCACCGGCCGGCGTGAACACCTGAGCGAATGCGCCCGCGACAAGTGCGCCGACCCCTTGCACCGACTGGATGACCGCGGACGCGAATCCCATTCCCTGGGCGCGTACCGAATTGGGCAGCAATCGGGACGCGGTGGTCATCGCTTGAATGGTGTAAATCGTCGCCGCGGCCCCGCTGCACGCGAACAGGACCATCGACAGCACGAGGTTCGGATACAGCGCGCAGGCCGCGATCGGCGCGCCGGCGGCCACCCCGAGCCAGCCGACCGAGCGCAGCCGGGCCAGCTCGGACAGCCGCTCGAACAGCAGCGAGCCGACGACCGCGCCGATCGGGTCGGCGGCCATCAGCAGGCCGACCGCGACCGGCCCCATGCCCAGCTGCTTGGCGTACGGCGCACCCAGTGCCTCGGGCGCGATATAGAACAGGGCCAGCGCTCCGATCCCCAGCAGGACGCGAGTGCGCGGGTCACGCCAGATCACCGTGAAGCCGTGCAGGATCTTGGTCGGCTCGTCGTGCTCCGTGGACCGCACGGCCGGCCGCGCCCGGACCCCGACGCGCAGCAGCACCGCCGACACGGCGAACGTGAGCGCGTCGATGGCCAGGCCCAGGTAGGGGTTGAGGACGGCGATCAGCAGGCCGCCGCCGGCGAAACCGGCCAGCTGGGCCGAGTACGTCGTCACGTTGCGCAGCGACATCGCCGTCACGTAGCGCTGGCCGCTGAGCAGATCCGGCAGGATGGCCAGCTGCGCGGCGTTGAACGGCCCGGTGGCCAGCACCGACACCGCCAACAGCACACACAGCACCGGCAGCGGCATGTTCGGCACGGCCATGGCCGCGACCAGCACGGCCTGCACGACGTTGGCCCCGACCATCACCTCGCGGCGCGGGAACCGGTCGCCCAGGCTGGACAGGAACAGGCCGCCGAGCAGTGTCGGCACGTAGGTCAGGGCAAAGGTGAGGCCGGTCAGCACGGCCGAGTCGGTGGTGTTGAAGACGAGCACGGCCAGCGCCACGCGGGCCACCTGGTCGCCGAGCGTGGACAGCAGCTCGGCCAGCCAGAGCGCGCGGAACTCGCCGGTCTTGAGCACGGTCGCGAACGTGACCCGCTCGGGTTCGGCAGCCATCAAGTTGTCCCCCGTAGCCGGTGCATCCCCAGATCGACACAGCACCGGTCACGAGGGTAGCGGCTCCGTCACGTTGCGTACCGGTTTTCGGCGAGGTCACGCGTGCCCGTTGCGGCCAACTCGTGGCCCAGACGGCGCAGGACGTCGGCCACATCGGCGTCCGCATGGCGGCAGGCCGCCTCGAACACCGCCAGTCGCGCTTCGTAGCCGTTGTCGTCGTACGGTCCGAGGTCCTCGGCCAGCCGGTGCACCGCGTCGGCCTTGTCGAACACGATGCGCTCGACGGCGTCGCAGGCGACACGCAGCGTGTCCGCGAAGCCGCCGACCCGCTGCCACACCGCCCGCTGCCACGGGTCCTGCCGGGCGTCCAACATGTCCGAGCAGAGCGACTCCAGGCTCTCCGCGTCGGCCCGCAACTCGGCCAGCGGGATGTCGCGCTGCGTGTGGTAGCGGGCGCCGATCTCCGTGTCGAAGTCGAACTCGCACTGCCGCCGTCGCGCGTGCTCGGGGCCGTGCCGGCGGAAGAACTCCAGCCCGACCGCGCCGGCCTCGAGTATCGGCGTCGACGACGGCTCACCGGCGCTGCCGAAGACCTCCAGCCGCGCGGCCAACTCCGCCAGGTAGCCGGTGCGAACGGTTGTCGTGCCACAGCGCGCCAGCAGTTCGGCCAGCTCGGCCCGCGAGTCGCCGATCCGCTCGTCGAACGCGACGCGCATGCGCAGCGACGCATCGTCCATGAGCGCCCCCCAAACAAAAACCTTGATCGTGCACCGTCACCATGGCATGACGCGCCCGCGGCTGGTAGGACCTTTCAGACAGGTCTGAAACATGGGGGGACCTGGCGGGGGCGTCAAGGGGGCGGACGATGGCTGGCACGCTGCGGTTGCACTTCACGGCCGAGGATCTGCTGCGCACACGGGTGCTCACCGAGCCCGATCCCCGGTGGGAGCTGGTGCTGAGCCTCCATCACCTCTCCCCCACCGGCGAGCCCGACCGGCACTCGGCCTGGCGGCGAGAGGTCCGACCTCGACTGTCCGAGGCGGCCGCCGCCCATGCCTTCGGGCTGTTACGTCAACTCGTGCCGGGGCGGGGCAATTTCCCCGACTTCCTGACGCCCTTGCCCACTTCGGACGGCATCGGCGGGGCGTTCGACGTAATACGGTCTACGCCGAGAACCCGGCTGGCGCTGGACCTGAGCCCCGCTCGGTTACGCCGCGTATCCGAAGGCCGGTTCAGCCACGGCTTGGCCGCCGGTCACCCCGAGTCGATGTCCGATCTGGTCGGCGCGTTGCGGCGCTACCACGACGCCGCGATCGCGCCGGTGTGGGACGAGATCGGCGACCACGTCCGGGCCGACGGCGAATCCCGGGTCCGGGAGCTGGCGGACGACGGTCTGGGCGGCATGTTCACCCGGCTCGGGCCGTCTTTCCGCTGGCGCTGGCCGTGGCTGGAGACGGATTATCCGCGCACGCACGAGATCCGGCTCGGCGGTCGGGGGCTGACGCTCGTGCCGTCGTTCTTCTGCCTAGGCGATCCCGTCACGCTGATCGACGAGGAACTGCCGCCCATGCTGGTGTTTCCGGCGCGGCCGCTGCGCCGCGACCGGGACGCCGACGAGCGCACCCTGTTCCACCTGGCCCAGGTCATCGGCCGCACCCGCGCCCGGATCCTGGTCGCGCTGCGTGCTCCTCGGTCCACGTCCGAGCTGGCCGAGACCATCGGCATGTCGCTGGCCTCGGCCAGCCAGCAGGTCACCCTGCTGCGCAACGCGGGCTTCGTGAGCAGCCGCCGGGACGGCCAGTCGGTGCGGCACCGCGTCACCCGAAAGGGTAAAGCCTTGCTGGAATCGAACTAACGAATCCGCTCGGCGGTACGACTATGCGTAGGTCCGAACGACAAAAGCCGGGAGCGAGATGACCCACGTGGTCGACGACGCCGTGGAGACCGGGCCACTGTCCGCACAGGCCGAGGCCGCCGCGCTGGAGGGCGACCTGGACACCGCTTCCCTGCTGGCCGACCGGTCCATCCTCGACGGGGATCGCCGGGGCGCCGAGGTCGCGGCGGCCGTGCTGGCGCAGCGCGGGATGCTGGCCGACAGCGTCGCCCTGTACCGGTGGGCCGAGAGTGTGGACGGCGCCCGTTCCGGCTTCGCCGTCGCCGCCCTGCTGGGCGTCGGGGACCTCGACCAGGCTTCGGAGCAGCTGTCCGCCTTCGACGATTCCCCGCGGACGCCCACTTCGCTGTCCACTGTCGAGTCCCTGGTCGCCCATGCGCTGAGCGAATCCGTGACCGGTTCCGCGGTCGCTGCCCTGTCGCAGCTCGTGCAGGCCACCGCCGTGCTGGAACCCCATGCGGGCAAGGTGTTGCTGCCCGACACCCCGGCCGCGCTGGCCTGCCTCGTCGCCCTGCACCTGGGCCAGCTGGACATGGCCGAGTCCGCCGTCAGCGACGAATCCATGCGACATGCCCTGCTCCGGGCGTGGATTTCCTTGCAGCGCGGCGATCTTGCCGCCGCTGACGTGCCGTCGCAGTGCCCTGGTCCCCGTGACGAGCTGTTCGCGGCCGCGATCCAGATCGGCGTGGCCCGGCGGCGTTCGGATCTGGCCGGGCTGTTGGATGCGTGGCCACGGGCCCGGGACGCCGTGATCGCCCATCCCGTCGACCTTTTTGTGCTGCAGCCCCTCGGCGAGATCGCCGTGGCCGCCGCTCGCCTGCACGAGGACGAGTGGCTGGCGCCCCGGCTGGCCGAGGCCGACGAGCTGTTGTCCCGTCTCGGCCGGCCCGCCCTGTGGTCCGTGCCGCTGCACTGGTTCGCTTTGCAGGCCGCCGTCGCGTCCGAGTCGCCGTCCGCCGCTGCCCGCCACGCCGCCGCCCTGTCCACCATGGCCCGCACCTCCCGCTACGCCGCCGCGTTGGCCGGCTGCGCTCGGGCGTGGCTGCGGGTGTTGGCCGGGGATGTGCAGGTCGAGCCGGTGGTGGCCGCCGCCCGTGAACTCCGGGCCGTCGGACTCGGTTGGGACGGCGCTCGCCTCGCCGGGCAGGCCGCCATTCGCACCGCCGA
>DASWRQ010000408.1:0-4104 GCA_036403095.1 Kutzneria sp.
TGCTGGCCTCGGCCGGCCAGGGTGGCACGTTCGCCGCCGCCGTCGTTCGAATCGGGGGACATCATGGCTGACGGCTTCACCGCAAGACTCAAGACCGCGCTGGTCGGCGATCCGACCGCGAGATTCGTCTACCTCAACAACTTCGAGGTCGAACGCGTCTGGGGACGGGACGAACCCGGACTGCCCGGCGCTGGCCTGTCGTTCTCCGCCGCGATGGTCAACCGGATGGAGGAGGTCGGCGTCCTGCTGGCCGACGAGCACGACGCCGTGGTGCTCAAGGGACCGGTCGACGCCGGCCACGCCGAGTATCTGCGCGGTCTGGGCGTGGCCGCCGGCCGGCAGCTGATCGTGGACGACAACGACCCGAAGCGGTCCGTCACCGGCGACGTGCTGGCCTCGCCCCGCCTGCTGGCCGAGCTCGCGGCCATGGCCGACGGCCGGACGTACCTGATGCCACTCGGCGTCTCGGCCGACGAGGAGGCCCTGGCCGCGCACACCGGGTTGCCGCTGGCCGCGCCGAGTGCCGAGGTGTGCAAGCGGGTCAACGGCAAGATCTTCAGCCGGGAACTGGTGAGCGCCAACGGTTTGACGGCGGTGCCGGGGGCCGAGTGCCGGACGCTGGCCGAGTTGGCGGCCGCGCTCGACACGCACGTGGTCGAGGGCGCTCGCGTCGTGGTCAAGGAGTCGCTCGGTGTCTCCGGGCGGGGCATGGTCGTGCTGGACAGCCCGAAACGCGCCGCCCAGCTGCTGCGGCTGCTGGCGCGGCGCGGCTCGGACACCGTCTCGCTGGTGGTCGAGCGCTGGATCGACAAGATCGCGGACCTGAACTACCAGTTCATCCTCGGCCGGGACGGCGAAGTGCGGTTCGAGACGGTCAAGACGGCGTTCACCGAGAACGGCGTGCACCGCGGCCACCTGTTCCCGCCCGCGCTCCGCGCCGACCAGCTCGGCGAGCTGGCGGCGGCGGCCACTGTGATCGGTAAGTCCCTGTCGGCCGAGAGGTATCACGGCGTCGTCGGAGTCGACGCGATGCTCGGCGTCGACGGCACGGTGTACCCGTGCCTGGAGATCAACGCCCGGTTCAACATGGCGACCTACCAGAACCGCGTGGCCGAACGCCTGGTCGGCGAGGGTTGTCACGCCCTGGCCGTCACTTATGACCTGAAGCCGACCCGAGCGCACGGCTTCGGCGAGATCCGAGCCGCGTTGGGCTCCCTGCTGTTCGAGGACGGGCCGGGTCACGCCGGGAAGGGTGTGCTGGTGAACAACTTCTCGACGCTGAACGCCGCCGTGCTGGCCGGCGCCGGGGCGTACGGGCGGATCTACGCGATCTGCGTCGGCGACAGCGTGGACGAGGTGCGGACGATCAGCGCCGACGCGGAGTCGGCCCTGCTGAGGATGGTGGCGCAGTCATGAACCGGGCAGTCATGAATCGGGCAGGCGTGGACCAGACGGATATGGACTGGAACGGGATCGCCGAGCAGCACGGCACCCCGACCTATGTGTACGACGGCGACCACCTGGCCGGCAACCTGCGGGAGCTGCGGGCGGCGCTGCATCCGGCGCTGGAGGTCTTCTTCTCGCTGAAGTCGAACCCGAACCGCGGCGTCTACGACGTGCTGCGCGCCGCCGGCGCGCGGGCCGAGGTGTCGTCCCTGGCCGAGCTGCGCACGGTGCTGGCCGCCGGAACGGATCCCGGCGACATCATCTTCCTCGGGCCGGGCAAGAGCGCGGCCGAGATCGAGGCCTGCGTCGAGGCCGGCATCTACGCGCTGGTCTGCGAGTCACTGTCCGAATTGGACCTGATCGACGAGGCGGCAGCGGCACGCGGTGTCCAGCAGCGGGTGTTGCTGCGGGTCAACCCGGCGTTCTCCGTCAAGGGGTCGCGGCTGACGATGGGCGGCAAGCCCCGGCAGTTCGGCATCGACGAGGCGACCGTGCTCACGGCCGGCCGCCGGCTGGGCGAGTACCGGCATGCCGATGTCGCCGGTGTGCAGGTCTACCTGGGCACGCGGATCCTGGACGCGGACGTGGTGGTCGAGAACACCGCGTACATCCTCGACCTGGCCGAGCGGGTCGCCGACGCCACCGGCATCCGGCTGGACGCCGTGGACATCGGCGGCGGCCTCGGGGTGGCCTACTTCGACGGCGAGGACGACCTGGACCTCGCCGCCCTGGCCAAGGACCTCAACCCGCTGATCGAGCGGTTCACCGCGGCCCACCCCGACACGCGCATGATCATGGAGTCGGGGCGGTACCTGACCGCCGACAGCGGCACGTACCTGATGCGCGTGCGGTACGTGAAGGACTCGATGGGGGAGAACTTCGCCGTCACCGACGGCGGCACCCACCACCACATGGCGGCGGTCGGCATCGGGTCGTTCGTCAAACGCAACTTCCCGATCGAACTGCTGTCCCGGCCGGTCGAAGCCGCCGACGAGGGCCCCGCCGGCAAATGGAACGTCACCGGCCCGCTGTGCACGCCGAACGACACCGTCGCCAAGGGCGCGCGGCTGCCGGCGCTGGAGACCGGCGACCTGCTCGGCGTCCGCCGCTCGGGGGCGTACGGGCCGTCGGCGTCGCCCGTGTACTTCCTCAGCCACGGCCACCCGGCCGAGGTCGTCGTCCTGCGCGGCCGGTCCTATCTGGTCCGTCGTCGCGACACCGTGGACGACGTGCTGGCCAAGCAGTCGACCCATCCCGACCTGAGCAACCACGAAGGAGTCTGAACCATGCCGGACATCGACGACACGCGCGCCCTGGTCAAGCAGGCGCTGGTCGACGTGCTGGAGAAGGACCTGCCGGAGCTGGCCGACGACACCCGCCTGTTCGGCGACCTCGGCCTCGACTCGACCAGCGTCATCGACCTGCTGATGTCCCTGGAGGACACGGTCGGCCTGCGGATCGACCCGGACGAGCTGACCGCCGAGGCGTTCGACACGTTCGGCACGCTGACCGGCTACGTCGCGGGCTGCCTGGCCGCGCAGGAGCCGGTGGGCTGACGGATGTGGTTACGCCGCCCGGCCGTCCGGGCCTTCGCGGACCGCCCGTACGTGCCGTCCACCGTGGAATCCCGGTTCATGACGGACTACCTGGCCGAATTCGGCGTGCTACCCGATTGGGAGCTGCACGGTCGGGGCGGCGGCAACTCGTTCATCCGGATGAGCACCGAGCTGCTGGCCGGCCGGGACCTGCCGCCGCTCGACGCCGCGATCCTCGCGTACCACCTGCCCGATCTCAAGGTGGTCGAGGTCGCCGGCTGTTTCCTGACCGAGCGCTGCGACGGCAGCCCGACGGTGTTTTCCGTGGCTGGGCAAGGGGTCGGCGCGCCGTTCACGGCGCTGCGGATCCTGCGCGCCATGCGGGCGGCCGGCGACCTGCGGAACGGGGCGGTGTTCGTGTTCGACCAGTCGACGATTCCGTATCGGGATCCGGACATCCATGACGGCGACGTCCGCGACAGCGCGGCGTTGCTGTGCACCGGCGCTGAGGACGGGGCCGTGCTGGACTACGTGTCCGAGCAGCCGGTCGTCGACCTCACCGATGCGCTCACCGTTGTGCTGCGCCAAAATCCCCAAGCACGGATCGTTGCCGGCCACCTGCTGGCGTCGAGGCTGGGCGAGGATTTCCTGGCCCGGCACGGGATTGTCGCAGGACCGTCGCGGCAGCTGTGCACCAGCGCGTGGGCCGCGGCGGCGGAGAACTGGGATTCGCCCCTGGTCGTCGCCGACTACGACCCGCACGCCGGGCGCCTGTTCCACGCCGGCATCCGCCCGGGGGCCGTATCATGACCGCGGCCTTGGGTCCGGGACTGGCCGATGTGCTTGCCGGGTTGGACATCGCGGCGACGGCCATCAACGGCGTCGCGGTGGTCCCGGCCGGCGATGTCCCTGACGGCGCTCAGGTGGCGCCGCATTCCCTTGCCGCGCGGGAGGGTTTGGCGCTGATCCGGATTCCCTTCACCCACGGGCCCGGACTCGTCGGCCGGCGGGCCGCCGCGTTGGCCGAGGTCCGGCTCGGGCTGTTGCGGCAGATGCTGGACCTGGCCGTGCAACGGTTGGCCGGCCGGACTTTTGCCGGGGTGCCGCTGATCGACCAGCAGCT
>DASWRQ010000409.1:0-9901 GCA_036403095.1 Kutzneria sp.
CCGGCGCGAACGGCGTGCCCGCCGATGGCGTCACGGCGGTCGTGGTCAATGTGATGGCGACAAACGCCACCGCCGACAGCTTCCTGTCTGTCATCCCGAGCGGCAGCCGCAACCCGGGCACGTCCACGCTGAGCTTCACCGCCGGACAGACGGTGTCCAATCTGGTGACGGTGCCGGTCGGCCCGGACGGCAAGATCCTGATTGCCAACCGCGCGGGCGACGCGGACGTCGTCGTCGACATGGAGGGCTACTACCGGTCGACGCCGGCGAGCCAGGACGGCACGTTCCTCCAGACCGTCCAGCCGCAGCGGGTGGCCGACACCCGCGACGGCACGGGCAGCGTGCCGCAGGAGCCGGTCGGTCCCAACGAGAACCTGTACGTGGCTCTTGGCAACCGCGCGCCGAGCCCGGCCGCCGCGGTCGTGCTGAACGTGATGGTGACCAACCCGACCACGGACGGCTCCCTCACCGTCTACGCGGATGGCGCCGGCACGCCGCCGACGGCGTCCAACCTGAACTATCACGCCGGGCAGACGGTGTCGAACCTCGTGATCGTGCCGCTCGGGGAGAACAAAGTGGTCGCGTTCCACAACTCCGCCGGCGACGCGGACGTGGTCGTCGACGTTCAGGGCTACTTCGTCGGGTGGCCCAACGGTTCCGACCGGACGGCCTCGTTCACACCGGTCGCGCCGTCGCGGCTGCTGGACACGCGTCCCCATGCCACACCCATCGGCCCGGATGGCACCCTCGGCCTCGCCGTGGCCGGCGTTGGGGCGGTGCCGGCCCACGCCAAGTCGGTGGTGCTCAACGTGACGGCGTTGAACGCAACCGCGGCCAGCTCTCTGACCGTGTTCCCGAGCGGCGACCGGCCGGCCACGTCGAATCTCACCTTCGGGCCGGGGCAGACCACGCAGGCACAGGTGATCGTGCCGGTGGGTCCGGACGGCAAGATCGACTTCTACAACCGCGCCGGCCGGGTCGACGTCGTCGCCGACGTGTCCGGCTACTTCGCGTAAGGAAGGTGGGGGCCGCGAGGCCCCCACCCCCCGCTCTACGGATCCTCGCGGTCCAGGCCGGCGCCGTCCCAGGTGGTGTGGGTGCAGGCGACGCCGCGGCCGTTCTTGGGGCGCAGCACGTCATAGATGTGCATGCGCGGGATCTTGGATGACACGCCCCAACCGCTGGGCCAGGTGATGACCCAGTCCATGTCGAGGTCGACGAGCAGCCCCAACATGCGGGCGATGGTGGGGTCGTCGAGCCGTTCGAAGGCCTCGTCGAGCAGGACGAGCCGAAGGGGAGCCTCGTCGCCGCCGCTGGAGACGGCGTCGTAGAACGACGCGGCGGCGGCGAAGAGGGTCACGTACGACACGAGCCGGGTCTCGCCGGAGGAAAGCTGGCGGAGACGGCGCACGCGGGGCTTGCCGTCGGGACCGGAGTCGCGCACGCGGACGGTGAACGAGTACCAGGTGCGGTAGTCCAAGGCCCGGGCGAGGATCTCGGCGTAACCGCTGGAATGGGTGTCCCGTTCGGCCTCGATCCGCTCGGTGATGACCTGACGCAAGAGGTCGTCCTGCTCGGAGGTGCGCTCGGCCAGGGGAGTCCGAACGAGCTCGAGGGCCTGCTTGGTCCGGTCGTCGAGGGCCGCCGACGGCCGCCATTCGAGCTGCACATGCACGCCCTGACTGGACCGCGCCTGGTCGAGCACGTCGTTCATCCGCCGGCACAGGTCCTCGGCCACCTCGATCTGCCCACGCAGCCGCTCGGCCAGGTCGCGGATCAGGTAGTCGGCGAAGATCGACTGGTAGCGCTCGCCGAGGAAGCCCCGCTGCTCGGCCAGCCGCTGCGACACCCGCAACGCGGCCTCGGCGACGGGACGCGGCCCGTCCTCGCCGGTGACGGTCACGGTGAGCACGCCGCCGGCGGTCTCGGCGCCGATGTCGTGCGTGCCGGCCAGCGAGGTCTGCAACACCTGGAGCTTGCCGATGACGGTGCCCTCGGACGACCCCTTCCGGTCGGCGGCCGCGTCGAGCAACGACAACGCTTCGTCCACTGTGGACGGCGGTGCGGCCTCGGGGAACGCCGCCGACCAGATGCCCGGCGCGGCCAGGGCCTGTTCGAACGCCGCCACCGCCCCGGCGGCGTCGCCCTCACGGCCGGTCAGCTGGGCCCGTTTGGTCTCCAGCAACGTTTCCAGCTTCGTCGCCTGCTCACGCAGCTCGACGACCTTCTCCCGGGACTGCGGCAGCGCCTTGCGCACGGCCTTGCGCTCGGCCTCCAACGCCGACAGCTGCCGCGAGACCTCCTCGGCTTCGCCGCCGATCGCGGAGCTCAGCTCGGCCATCGCGTGCGACCGGTCGGCGTACTCGACGCACAGCGCGTCGGCCGACGACTCCGCCTCGGTCCGGTCGGTCATCGCCGCATGGTGGTGCTGCATGGCGTCGATGAGGTCGATGACGGTCCGCGCGCACCGCCCGGCCAGCGCCTCGGCCAGCTGCTCGGCGGCGACCCGCGCCTCGGACGCCGCCCGGTTGGCCCGATCGAGCGCCTCGGTGTCGACGGTGTCGCCCAGGCCGATGCCGGCCTCGGACGCCGACTGCACGAGCTCGGCCCGCGCGGCGTGCCACCGTTCGTCGCTGGCCTGGTGCTCGGCCCGCAGGTCGTAGGCCCGCTGCTCCGCTTCCTCGGCGGATTCCCGGGCGTTGGTCAGCTTGGCGTGCGCGGAGATCAGCTCGCCGTCGTCGGGGAACGCCTCGACGTGCTGCTCCCACTCGCCGGCCGCGGCCCGCGCCTCGTCGAACAGCCGCTCGGCGTCGGCCAGCTCGATGTGCAGCCGCTCGACCGCGGAGCTCAACTCGGCCAGCCGACGCTGCCGCGCCGCCTCCCGCGCGCCCGTGCCGACGAACTCCGCGACCGGCTTGGCCTGCGCCCCGCACAGCACGCCGGCCCGCCACGCGCCGCCGGTCGACAGCACCAGCCCGGGCGTCTCGGTCGTCGCCGGCTCGTCGGCCACGCCGACCGCCGCGAGCAGCTTCGTCACCACCTCGGCCGGCACCGGGCAGCCCGGCTCGGCCGCCGGGATCAGCACGTCGGCCAGCGTGCGGCCGGCCGCCGCCGGCCCGGCCAGCGCGATCACCTCGGCCAGCGCCGCGTCGCAGACGCGACCGTTCGCCGAGACCCGGGCCGTCAACAGCCCGCTCGCCTGGAGCGCCGCCTCCAGCCCGGCCTGCTCGACCTCGGGCAACGTCGGCACGAAGTCGACAAGGCGATGGAACGCCGACGGGTCGGACTGCTCGTCCGTGCCGCCGGAACGCAGCGCCACGACCTCGGCCTCGTACTGGGTGATCGTCGCCCGAAGGTCGTCCAGTCGCTGCTCGGCCCCGACCACCCGCTGGCGCAGCTCGTGCGAGCGCGGCGCAGCCCACTGCCGCACGCTGTCCCGCGCCGCGCGCGCCGCGCCACGGTCCTCGATCAACCGCTCGGCGGTCGGTGGCTGCGGCCCGTTGTCCGCGGCCCACCGCCGCGCCTGCTCACGCCACACGTCCACGGCCGTCGCCAGCTGCTGGCCGGCCTCGTTGCGACGACCGGCCCCCTCGGTCGCGGTCAGCTGCGCCTGCCGCGCCGCGCGATGCAGCTCCTCGACATCCCGCAGCTGACGGTCCGAGGCCAGCGCCCGCTCGTGCAGCGACAGCGTCAACGCGTTGCGCCGCCGGGCTTCCGTGGCCACCTGCTCGGCCTGCCGGCCGGCGTCGCTCAACGTGTCCAAAAGCGACTGCGGGTCGATCGCCGGCAGCAGCCGCCGGTCGATGGTCAGCGGCTCGGCCTCCGGATCCGGCTTGGCCCGCACGCGATCCGGCGCCACCCGCGCGTCGGTCGGCGGCATCGGCGGCACCCTGGGGCACAGGTCCCCGTCCAGGCCGGCGATGGCCAGCCGCTCACGGGCGTGCCCGGCCAGCTCGTCGGCGCTGTCGATGTCCAGCCCCAGCCGCCGCAGCACGGCCAGCACGGAGTCGACCGCGCGGTCCTCCTGCGCCCGCTGCCGGCTCGCCGTGTCCAGCGCCGCCTCGGCCGCCGACCGCGACCGGGCCACCAGCTGCTCACGGTCCTGGAGGTCCCGCATGCCGCGGTAGGCCGGCAGCTCCTTCAACGCCTCGATACGAGCGTCGAGCTGGCTGTCCTGCGCCTCCTGCTCGGCCACGGCCTGCTCGGCGGTGACCCGCCCGTCCCGCGCCGCGGTCAGCTTCCGGTCCAGTGATTCCAAGTCAGACCCAAGCGCCGTTAGGGTCTTATGGCTGGAGACCACCTTGTCGCCGAAGCCGCGCAGGCCGGCCAGCGCGTAGCCGGAATAGGTGCCGAGGAACGCCGTCAGCGCCGAGTCGGCCGTGGTCAGCCGGGTGATGTTCTCCCGGATCGACTCCAGGTCGTCGAACGAGGTCGCGAGCTGCTCGACCAGCGCAACGTCCAGCGGCGGCAGCGCGTCGGACAGGATCTGCTCCAGCTGGCCTTCCAACACCTTCAGGCCGACGTCCGGGTTGCGCAGCGTGCGCTGGAGGTGCAGCAGATCGGCGTAGCGGGCCGCGGGCACGCCGTAGACCGTCTCGGCGACCTTGGCCCGGAACCCCGCGTCCTCGAACATGCAGTCCGCGCCGATCAGCTCCCGCAGCTGCGCCGGCCCGATCGGCACCCGGTCCGGCCCGGCCAGCCGCAGGTTCTTGCCCACCCGCGCCGGCGTGACGAACCGCCAGGAGTCGGTGATCTGCTGCGAGGTCTTGGACGCCTTCACGCCCAGGCCGCAGGTCAGGTACTCGTCTTCACCGGAATTCTCTCGACGCAGCTCGACCCAGGCGTAGCCGATCCGGTTCGGGCCGCCGTCGTAGTCGTCCAGCATGAGCCGCCGGATGCTGACCGTGTCGAAGCCCTTGGAGCCGAGCTGGCGCAGGTCGCCGTCCAGGCACAGCGGCAGCAGCAGCTCCAACGTGCGGGACTTGCCGGAGCCGTTGGTGCCCTGGAAGATCGCCCGTCCGCCGGAGAAGTCGAAAACCTGCTCGGCGTACTGCCACACGTTGACGATGCCGCCCCGATTCAGCGTCCAACGGTGCGTCGTCCGACGTTGATCGCTCACTGCTCACCTTCTCCGTCGAACAAGGACCAGCCGGGCTGTTCGGGTTCCGCCGGCGGCGGTGGCGGGGCGTTGCGGGCCGGGGTGTCGTCCGGCTGCGGCGCCCAGCGGTGCGCCGTCGGCGCGACCAGCCAGCCGTCGACCGGGTCGTCCACCGCCAAACCCATGCGCACCAACAGATCCAGCACGTCATTGGTGAGGCGGTCGAGATCCTCGGTGGCCTGTCGCGACCACGCCGCCGGATAATCCTCGACCAGCTGGGCGCAGATCACGCGGACTTGGCCGTAGGTTACGGGATGCCGGCCGTCGGGGCGTGGCTCCGGCGGCTCGACGTCGTCCTCGAACAGCTCGGGATCCGGGTCGGCGATCAGCTCCGGCAGCGCCAGCAACGCGATCCGGGCGACCGTGCCCGAGCCCGGGAACAGCACGTCGGTCAGGTAGTCCTCGGGATCGGTGACCGCGACGCCCTCCAGCCGCGTCTCGGTGACCAGCCCGAAACTGCGCTCCAGCAGACTCGACTCCCGCCGTTGGTTGCGCCGCAGCCACTCCACCTGATCGGTCGGCAGATCGCTTTGCAGCACAACGGGATTCTCGACGAGCTTGCGCCGCACGGCGTGTTCGGCGCCGCGCGGGCCGGGCCGGGCGGCCAGCTCGATCAGGTGGTCGGGGCCGGTCGCCTCCAGCAGCGGGCCGGACAGCAACTGCCCCAACAGATCCGTGTCGATGGTGATCAGCGCCTCGGCCGGCCCCTCGGTGCCCCACGGCGTGACGGTGCCCTCGGTCTCGGTGATCACGCCCAATGCCAACAGATGCCGCAGTGCCGCGGTCAGCGCGCGGCGGTCGGGCAGGTCGTCGGTGACGGCCACGCCGGCCTCGACAGCCGCCGCCCGCACGTCGGTGACCAAGCGGGACAACAGAACCTGCCGGCCGACGCCGGTCAGCGCGGCGATGGTCAGCGCGAAGTACGTGTAGCCGCGCGGCGACAGCGTCGGCTCGCCACGGGTCGGGTCCACGCCCGGCCCCGGCTTGTACAGCCGCGCGAAGCGACGCTCGACCACCAGCCGGTACGCCAGCAGCCCGGCGAACAGGTCCTGGAGCGTGGTGCGGTGCCGGTAGACGAGCGGCAGCAGATCGCCGTCCGGTCCGTCCGCCCGCAGCAGCGGCCGCCGCAGCAGCACGCGTGCGCAGCGGACCACGTTGGCCGCGTCGATATCGGAGAGGCCGTCGAGCACGTCCTTCATGCGCCGGCCCCCAACGCCCCGGATTTCAGTGCCCCGGATTCCAGTGCGACCGACGCGTTGTGCAGGGTCAGCGTGCCGCCCGCGGTCTTGATGGTCGTCGTCCGGCCTTCCTCGGGAGTGACGGTCAGCTTCAGCCCGCGCACCGGGTCGGCCGCCGAGCCGGTGTCCTCGGCCCGTTCGCGCTGCGCCATCGCCATCGTCAACAGCTCGCAGAACACGTCCAGCGCGCCATGGGACAGGCGGCTTTCCTCGATCGTCGACGCGGCCACGGCCAGCTCGGTCACCGCCTCCGAGCGCTTCTTGTCGACGGCCCGCGCGTCGGCCAGCAGCGCCTGCTCGGTGATCGGGTCGTCGACGATCCGGGACGTCCGGCCGCGAGCCCCGCGATCGCCGCGGCTGCGCACGCTGACCGTCACATCGAGCACGGGACCGTCACGCCATGGGGTGTGTTCGTCGTCGCCGTCATGTTCCGGCGACGGCAACAGGTTGCGGGCCGAGTAGAGCCCGAATGCCGCGGCGTACAACGAATGCGCCTGGTCCGGGGTCGCCCCGTCGAACCAGCCGGCCAGCTTGAGCAGCTCGGCCCGGCGGCCCGGCAGCAGCCCGCCGCCCGAGGTCGCCCGCTTCACGCTGGCCAGCAGCGAGCCGATCGCGCGGCCGGTCGCTTCCCGCAGCGCGGTCACCTGGCTGGGCCGGCCCGGACGGTCGACGAACCAGTCGGTCAGGTCCTGCCAGTCGGCCACGGTCCGGCCGCGGGAACGCTCGATGGCCAGGTCCCCAGAGCCAAGGTTGTCGGCGCCAAGGTTATTAGCGCCCAGGTTGTCGGCGCCCAGCCCGTTGGCCGGCCCGAGTAGCCGCAGCAGCTCGCCGCGGCCCCGGGCCAGCTGGCCCAGCGACTCGGCGATGGCCGGCGTGTGCCGCAGCACGTCCTCCACGACCATCTGGATGTACTCGACCAGCAGGTTGCGGAAGCCGGAGATCTCGTCCGGGGCCAAGTGGTGCCGGGTGACGATCTGGCCGAGGTAGGCATAGAAGTCCCGCACCGTCACGGCGAGCTCGGCGTGCTGCAGGAACAGCGTCGTGACCTGTTCGGCCAGCGCCTCCCGCGCTCGCTTCGCACCCGGGCCGCCCTCGGTGAACACGGCGTCGGACAGCGACTTGCCCAACGCGCCCAGACCGCGCTCGATGGCCGGCAGCAGCTCCCGGGACACCTCGCGGGCCCCTTCCGGCACCCGCAGCAGCTCGTCGACGTCGCGCTGCACCCGGACCGCGAGCTTGCTGACCTGGTAGCGCACGCTGCCGTGCTGGAACTCGGCGATGCTCGCCGCGATCACCTCGCGCCGGCCCGGCACCAGGTTGCCCCACTCGACCAGCTGCTTGAGCCGGGCGATCACCGTCTCGATCCGGGACTCGCCCGGGTCGATCAGGCCCTCCCGCTCGGCCGCGGCCAGCTTGGCCGCCACCTCGCCGGCCGACAGGTCGGCCAGCAGCGTCGAGGCGAACAGGCGCATCGTCGTCAGATAGGTGCGGTGGTGCTCGCGGGGCTGGAGGTACGCGTACAGCAGCAGCCGGCGGTCGGTCGACTCCGCGCCCGTGAGCGTGTCGGGGATGTGCTGCTCCTGCTCCACGGTCGGCCACATTAACCGGCCCGCGCCCGGCCGCTGAGCCACCTGTCGCCGAACGGGTGATGAGCGGCCGATAACGTCTACCACTCAGCCAGGGGTGAAGACGGGGGTCGGCGGAGTGACAGGGTCTGCTGAATGAGTGCGGCGAGGGCGGTCGGGCTGCTGCTCGGAACGGCGGCCGACGCGGTGTTCGGCGATCCGCGGCGATGGCACCCCGTGGCCGCCTTCGGGACCACCGCCGCGGCGCTGGAGCGGGCCGTCTACCGCGATCACAAGGTGCCCGGGATCGTGCACAGTGCCCTGCTCACCGGGGGTGCGATCGCTGCCGGCGTGGCCGTCGAGCGGCTCGGTCGACGTCGGCCCCTCGTACAGGTCGCCACCACCGCGCTGGCCACCTGGGCGGTGCTCGGCGGCGCGTCGCTGGCCACCGAGGGCACCGCCATGGGCCGCTCCCTGGACGCCAGCGACATCGCGGCGGCCCGCGACCGGCTGCCAAACCTTTGCGGACGCGAACCGGCCAGCCTGGACGCGGCCGGCCTGGCCCGGGCCACCGTCGAGTCCGTGGCCGAGAACACCTCCGACGCCGTCGTCGCCCCGCTGTTCTGGGGGGCCGTGGCCGGCGTGCCCGGCCTGCTCGGCTACCGCGCCGCCAACACCCTCGACGCCATGGTCGGCCACCGCTCGGCCCGCTACGCCAAGTTCGGCTGGGCCGCCGCCCGCCTCGACGACGTGGCCAACCTCGTGCCGTCCCGGCTCGCTGCCGTGCTCACCTCGGTCAGCGCCCCCGTGGTCGGCGGCTCCGCGCGCAGCGCCTGGCAGACCTGGCGGCGTGACGCCTCCGCCCATCCCAGCCCGAACGCCGGGCAGGTCGAGGCGGCCTTCGCCGGCGCGCTGGAGATCCGCCTCGGCGGCCGGACCGTGTACTCCCACGGCACCGAGGAACGCCCCGTGCTCGGCCACGGCCGCAGCCCCGACGCCGGCCACGTCACCCGGGCGGTGGAACTTTCCCGCGTCGTCGGCGGCGCCTCCGCCGTCGTCTCCGCCGTGCTCGCCCTGGCCATCGGCCTCCGCCGCCGCCGCGCCTGACTTTTCCCCACCTAAGTGGCTTACTTGGCTTTGAACGCCACCTAAGCCACTTAGGTGCGGAAATAGAGGGGGCGCTAGCTCCGCGGGGTGGCCGCGGCGCGGTCGCGGGCCTCGTCCTCGGCCAGGATCTCGGCCACCGACTTGCGCTTGGGCCTGGCCGGCTTGTCGACGTTGTCCAGCGCGCCGCCGGGCCGGGCCTCCCGCCAGCTGAAGTAGCCCCAGCCGAACAGGGCCATCGAGCCGAAGATCAGCCACTGGATCGCGTACGAGAAGTACGGCCCGTCGTCCAGCTGCGGCAGCGGGATGGCGCCGCCCTTGACCACGCCCGGCTGGTTGGCGTCGAGCTGGAAGTAGCCGGGGTCGAGCTTGACGCCGGTGGCGGCGGCGACGGTGCCGGCGTTGATGGAGTAGATCTGCCGCTTGCCGGTGTCGAGGAAGCTGGGCCGCTTGTCGGCGGGCTCGTCGTCCTGGGCGCGGGCGGTGATGGTGACCTGACCGGTCGGCGGCGCGACGTACTCGGGCACGGACCGGCCGGCCTGCGGCGACTCGTGGCCCCGGTCGACCAGCACGGTCCGGCCGTCGGTGAGCCTGAACGGGGTGACGATCTCGAACGCCGGCTCGCCCAGCACGGTCCGCAGCCGGGCCATCGCCTCGCCGGCCGGCTGGTACGTGCCGGTCATCGTGACCAGCCGCCACACCGCGTTGGCGGACGGCTCGGTGCCGGCCGGCACGAGCCGGTCGAGCGGCACCGGCTTGCTGGTGAAAGACGAGGTCAGCGCGGAGTTCTGGGCCTGTTGCTCGGCGTTGCGGCTGAACTGCCACGGGGCCAGCAC
>DASWRQ010000410.1:0-18514 GCA_036403095.1 Kutzneria sp.
GCTGCAACAGCGGTCGGAGTTCCCGCCAGCGGGGCACACGTCGGGTCATGCCGGCCAGTCAAGCACTGTGCGCCAGGCCCGTTCCACCTCCGCCGGAGTTGTCGCGCCGACACTGCGCCAGGCGATGACGAAGTCCGGGCGGACCAGCGTGGCTCCCTCGGCCGTGATGCCGTACTTGGCGAAGAACTCCAGCTCGTCGAGCACTTGCACCTCGATCGGCAGGCCCTTGAGGGCCGGATTGCCCGTGAGCACGACAAATCCGTGGCCAAGCAGGTCGGTGGTCGAGCCGTTGGCCAGTTTGACGAACGGGGCGCGGACGCCCGGCCGGCCCGTCGGTCGCTCCGGGTCCTCCCACAGGTCGTCGCCCGGCTCGGCGACGATCGCGCCGCCGAGCTGGCGGTAACCGAAGAACAGTGCGCTCACCGGCTCCACCGGCGCGGGCAGCGTCGGGTCATCGGCCAGGTCGGGCCGGCCCCGCTGGGTGAAGAGCAGGAACTGCTGGTCGGCCAGGATCTTCGAGTACGGCCGACGCTCCGGGTCGTGGCTGGCCAACAGGCCCGGGCCGGCCTCGCCCTTGGTCACCATGGCCAGCTTCCAGGCCAGGCTGAAGCCGTCCATGATGGCCGTGTTGCCACCGAAGGCGCCCGTCGGCGGCATCATCCGCGCCGCGTCGCCGACCAGGAACACCCGGCCGTCGGCGAACCGCTCGGCCACGCCGTGCGTGGTCTGCGACCGGCCGTGCGGCAGGTTCAGGATCTTCGGCTCCAGGTCCGGGATCCCGGTCGCGGTGCGGATGATCCGCGTCCAGTCCTGGTCGCCTTCGGTGCTCGACACTCCCACCGCGTACCGGCCCGGGACATCCGTGCTGACCAGGACGCCCGCGCCACCCGGCAGCTCCGGGTTCAGCAGGTGGACCAGGAACTGTTGATGGCCTTGGAGATCCGCCTCGAACAGGGCGCCCGTCCCCTCGCCGAGGACGCCTCGTCCGACGAGCTCGATGCCCAGTGCCTGCCGGATCGGGCTCCGATGTCCGTCCGCCGCGACCAGGTAGTCGACCTCGACCGTCTCCTCCTGGCCGGTTTCGAGGTTCTTCAGTGTTGCCGTGACGCCCTTGCCGTGTTGCCGCCACGACACCAGTTCCGTGCCGAACCGCAGGTCTGCCCCCAGCTCGCGGGCCCGGTCGGCCAGGATCGGCTCCATCCGCTCCTGGCTCACGTCCGCCCAGGGCGCCGGGGACAGGTGGCTGAAGTCCGGCGACTTCGTCAGGATCTCCCGCACCACGGGGCCGTTCAGGCTCACCGCTTGGACGATCCGGAACTGCTCGTCCTTCGACGAGGCTTCGATCACCCGCTCGGCCACGCCCGCCACCCGCAACGCCTCCATGACGTGCGGGAACTGGCCCCTGGCCTTGGGATGCACCGATGTCGTCGGGTGCTTCTCCACCAGCAGCGGCGGTGCCCCGTGCAGCGCCATGAACATCGCTGTCGACAGACCTGAAAGGCCGCCTCCCACCACCAGCACACTCATCTGCCCCACCCTCCGAACGGCGTTCGTCGCTACGAACACCGTTTGTAGTCGCGAACGCCGTTCGTGTCAACTAGAGTGTGGGCGTGCCGCTTCCGGAACCGCCGTGGCGTACGCCCAGACGCCGTCAGCTCAGCCGCGAGCTGATCGTCGACGTCGCGTACCAGATCCTCGACCGGGACGGCATGGACGCCGTGAGCATGCGGCGGATCGCCGTCGACCTCAACACCGGTCCCGCGTCCCTGTACGCGCACGTCAGCAACAAGGACGAGCTCCAGGAGCTGCTGCTCGAACGGGTTCTCTCCGAGGTTCCGCGCGAGACTCCCGACCCCGCCCGCTGGGCGACCCAGCTTCGGGACCTCTGCCGGCACACCGTCGACGCCCTGATCGCCTACAACGGCATCGCCCAGGTCGCGCTGGCCACCATCGTGCCCACCGGCGAGGCCTCCTTCGCCCAGGCCGAGGCCATGCTCGGGCTGCTGCGCGCCGCCGGTCTGTCCGACGCCCAGGTCGCCGTCGCCTTCGACGTGCTCAGCCTCTACCTCACCGCCTACGCCGTCGAGGCCGCCGCCGTCCGCTCCGGCCAGTTCAGCGAGGCCGAGATCGCCGAACGCACCCGTCAGCTCGGCGAGTACATGGCCGCCCTGCCGCCCGACCGCTTCCCCTCGCTGCTCGCCGTTGGCCCGCTGCTGGGCTCCGCTGATCGTTTCCCGGCCGCCATCGACCTGATCATCGCCGGCATCGAAGCCCTCGCGGCCCGTACGTCAGACGCCGGCGAGGACCAGTAGGCGCTCCATCTCCTGTGCCGGCCGGGAAGGCGAGCCGGCCGCCGCCTGCGCCACCCATTCCGTGCCGCCCTCAGCGTCGGCGATCAGCCCAGCGCGCAACGGTATCGCGGCCTCCGCGACGCCGAGGAGGAGCGCATTCGTCCCGACCCGAAGCCGTAGGGGACGGCGATCACACCGATGCCACCCACTCCTCGATGAGCTCGGCCAGCACGGACAGCGGCACGGGGCCCTCGCCGAGCACGGCCTCGTGGAAGTCGCGGATGTCGAAGCGGTCGCCGAGCCGAGCCTCCGCGTCCCGCCGCAGCCGCTGGATCTCCAGGCGCCCCACCATGTACGCCAGCGCCTGCCCGGGGGCGGCGATGTAACGGTCCACTTCGGACACGACGTGGTGCGGCGCCATCGGAGTGTTGGCCAGCAGGTAGTCGACGGCCTGCCGCCGCGACCAGCCCTTGGCGTGCAGGCCGGTGTCGGCGACGAGCCGGCCGGCCCGGGTGGAGTCCATCATCAGCATGCCGAGCCGGGACAGGTCGTCGGAGTACAGGCCCATCTCGTCGGCCAGCCGCTCCGAGTACAGCGCCCAGCCCTCGCGGTAGGCGGTGACGGACGCGGTGCGCCGCAGCGTGGGCAGCTCGGTGCGGGACTCGGCGTTGCTGACCTCGAAGTGGTGCCCGGGCACGGCCTCGTGGAACGACGTGACCTCGTTCTTGTACCGCACGGACTCCTCGGGCAAGGCGGTGTTGACGTAGTACGTGCCGGCCCGCGAGCCGTCGAGGGAGCCGTGCCGGTAGGCCGGCGGCGTGGAAGCGGGCACGGACGGCGGGTACGGGGCCACGTTGCAGGCCGAGGCCGGCATCCGCCGGAACCAGGCGGGGGCGGCGGCCTCGGCCCGGCGCACGGCGACCTCGGCGGCGGCGACCATCTCCGCGGCCGAGGACCACCGCAGCGACGGGTCGTCCCGCAGCCGACGGAAGATCTCCTGGAGGTCGGAGAGGCCGAACACCGCCGGCCCGAGTTCGAGGTATTCACGGGCGAGCCCGTCGATCACGTCCAGCCCGATCTGGTGCAGTTCGTCGGGCGTCAACGCGGTCGTGGTGTGCTGGCGGACGGCGGCCGCGTAGCGGTCCTCGCCGCCGGGCAGCCAGCACAGCCCGGCGTGCTCGGTGTCGCGGCCACGCGGCAGCATCTCGGCGGCCAGGAAGTCCCGGTACGCCTTGATCGCCGGCGCCACCTGCTCGGTGACGACCGTGCGGCACGCCTGCGACCGGACGAAAGCGTCCACAGTGGTCAGATGCCCGTCGAGGAACTCGATCGCCTGCTGCACGAGGTGCGCGACCGGGGTGAGCCCGTCGGCCAGGCCGGCCCGCTGGCGCTGCGTGATGGTCTCCAGCACGGACGGCACGGCGGCCAGCCGCTGGGGGAACTCGTCGCTCAGCGGCACGTCGATCAGCGAGGTGAGCAATCCGGCCACCGGTGTCAGCATCAGATTGCTGACCGTGAACTCCACGTAGCGGCCCTCGATCTGCGCGATCATCGACTCGGCCTCGTGCACGACGGTCCGCCTGGTGATCCGGTCGGACGGGCTCAGGCCCTCGTCCGGCACGGCCCGGGCCTGGTCGGCGATGGCCGTGACGGCGGCGAGGAAGCGCTGCTCGGCGGCTGTGTCGAAGTCGGTGAGCCGGTCGTCGTGGCCGGGCACGCCGATGAAACTGGCGGCCATCGGGAACCGCTCGAGAAGCAGGTCGAAGAGGTTGTCGGCGAGGTCGGTCACTGCTGACATGGATCCCCCAGGCACTAGATGTCAGTGGGGGAGGGCACGACAGAGCGGAAAACTGGCGATATGCTTGCGTGCCTCGGTTCCTCCCCCGGCGGCGACCCTACCGGGATCGCCCGTCCGCCGGGCGGCGCCGACGGGCACCCCGATCGCCGCGGCCACCCTTGCTCGCGGCTCGAGTGGGACCACCTGGATCGGTCCAAGCTTGGCCTGCGAGCCCGGCATCGGGGCGACCAGGCGGCTGTCTGAGACATACGTCCGACCGATCCGCGGCTCCCGCTCGGCGAGGCCGAGTGTAACCGTGTGACCTGCGGATTCGATACGTCAGGTGACAGTGCCGTAACTCCGATACACCAAGATCTGACGGAGTGGTGGAACAGTCACCTGAAGGGAGGTTAGGTATAGCTAACCTTCTAGAGAACCCCTATAAACCGAACATAAGATCTCTAAACTTGGTTGAGTCCAAGGTTGCGCTCAGGCAGAGTGATGTTGGCCACAGCGAAGTGGAGACACTAGGGAAGCCGGAACGACATGAGAGCTGGGGAGTGAGAACCCATGGGACGACTGGACATCGACGACAGCCCTCGCACCTGGAGCTGGAACTGGGGCGAGGAGGACGGCGAAGGTCAGGAGCTGCCGCAGCAGAGCCTGGTCTGGAACGCCGACCGCGAAGACGGCTACGAGCCACTCATCATGCGCGGCTTCGACTAACCGAACCGCCCGTTGGACTTCCCCGGCCACCAGCTCGGGGCAGGACACCACGTGATGACGAACGTGCTCCCGCGTCGAAGTGAGGGGCACCGCGGCTACCGCCGCGAAGTCGATGTCGTCGCACCCGACGGCAGCGAGTCCTCCGGGCGTGATCGCCCGGAGCGCGCCGAACGCGAGCAGGTCACTGGCACACCGCCCGTCCGACCTGCGCGTCCGGCGAGCACCCGCTCTCCGGTCACTGGAGACCACGTTCATCGCGCCCACCTCGATGGCCCGTAGCCCGTCGGGATCGCGCCCGGTAGCCACGAGCGCCGCGTGCCCCCGATCCAGGTGCTGCCGGTCCCGCGCGATGGACAGCGGGGGTCTGTGATCTCGACTCACGGCACCCGTCAGCCGCGCGCCCGCGGCCATCGCATCGGCTCGGGCGCGCCGCGTCCACCGGCGTGATCACACCGCCGGCTTGTCGAACTCCCGCTGGCGTGGACGTCCGCGTCCAGGCGCGACGTCGTCTCTTCGTCGGATGCTAAATCGTTTCAAAAGCGATATTACCTGGTCACAAGCGTGATACTTGACACCATCAGGTGACAAGTAGGACGCTCGCCGTGGGTAGCGATTGAAACGATTTAGGAGGCGTGGGTGCGGGTCGACCTGGCGGGCGTCAGCAAGTCCTTCGGCGCGGTGCAGGCGCTGCACGGGGTGTCGCTGACGCTGGTCCCGGGTCGGGCGCACGCGCTGCTGGGCGAGAACGGCGCCGGCAAGTCGACCCTGATCAAGGTGCTGGCCGGCGTGCACCGCCCGGATGCCGGGCAGCTGCTGCTGGACGGCGCGCCGGCCCGGTTCGCCTCGCCGGCCGACGCCAAGGCCGCCGGCGTGGCCGTCATCTACCAGGAGCCGACGCTGTTCGGCGACCTGTCCGTGGCCGAGAACGTCGCCATGGGGCGACATCCGACCCGGCGCAACGGCATGGTCGACACCGCCGCCATGCGTGCGCAGGCCGAGCTGCTGTTCGAGCGGCTGGGCGTGGACATCGACGCTCGCCGGCCGGCCCGCGGCCTGTCCATCGCCGACCAGCAGCTGGTGGAGATCGCCAAGGCGCTCGGCTCGGACGCCCGCGTGATCGTCATGGACGAGCCGACGGCGGCGCTGTCCGGCACCGAGGTGGCGCGGCTGTTCGGCGTGGTCGGGGCGCTGCGGGAGCACGGCGCGGCGGTGCTGTTCGTGTCGCACCGCATCGACGAGGTCTTCGAGCTGTGCCAGGACGCGACCGTGCTGCGCGACGGCGGGTTCGTCTGGTCGGGTCCGCTCGAAGAACAGACGCCGGACGGGGTCGTGCGGCTGATGGTCGGCCGCGAGCTGGCCGCGTTGTTCCCCAAGCAGGACGTTGTCGCGGGGGAGACCGTGTTGTCGGTGCGCCGACTGACCCGGGAGGGCGTGTTCGCGGACGTCTCGTTCGACGTTCGCGCCGGGGAGATCGTGGCGCTGGCCGGACTGGTCGGGGCCGGGCGCAGTGAGATCGCCCGCGCGGTGTTCGGCGTGGACAAGGCCGATGCCGGCGAGGTCCTGGTGCGGGACAAGCGGATTCGCGGCGGCTCGCCCGGCGCGGCGATGGCCGCCGGCATCGGGTTCGTGCCCGAGGACCGGCGGCAACAGGGGCTCGTGCTGGCGGCGTCGATCGAGCGCAACACCGCCCTGGCCTCGCTGAACCGGTTGTCCCGCTTCGGCTTCATCCGCCGCTCCGCCGAGCGCTCGCTGGCCCGCGACTGGGCCGTCCGGCTCCGCCTGACGTTCGCCCGGCTCAGTGACCCGGTCGGCCTGCTGTCCGGCGGCAACCAGCAGAAGGTCGTGCTGGCCAAGTGGCTGGCGCGGCAGCCGGGGGTGCTGATCGTGGACGAGCCGACGCGCGGCATCGACGTCGGCGCCAAGGCCGAGGTGCACCGGCTGCTGTCCGAACTGGCGGCGCAGGGCGTGGCGATCCTGATGATCTCGTCCGAGCTGCCGGAGGTGCTGGGCATGGCCGACCGGGTGCTGGTCGTGCGGGAAGGCCGGCTGGTGGCCGAGTTCGGCCGGGCCGATGCCGACGAGGAACGCGTCGTGCTGGCGGCGACCGGGGTGGTGGCCCGATGAGCGCCGTCCGTGAGCTCGGCATTCTCCTCGCGCTCGCCGTTGTCGTCGCCGTGACCGCTCTCGTCAACCCGCTCTTCCTGAGCGGGCAGGGGATTCGGGATCTGCTGCTGAACGCCTGCCTGGTCGCGCTGCTGACCGTCGGCCAGACCATGGTCGTGGTCACCCGCAACGTGGACCTGTCGGTCGGCTCGGTTCTCGGGCTGTCGGCCTTCGTCACGGCCGACACCTTCGCGGTCAGCCCGGCGCTGGCGATCGTCGCGGGCCTCGTGGTCGGGGCGCTGTGCGGGCTGTTCAACGGGCTGCTGGTCGGCCTGGGCCGGGTGCCGAGCCTGGTCGTCACGCTGGGCACGCTCAGCGTGTTCCGCGGGCTGGACTTCATGTGGGCGCACGGCCGGCAGATCAACGCGGCCAACCTGCCGGACGGATTTCTGGCGCTGGGCAGCGGCAGCGTGCTCGGCCTGCCGTACCTGGTGATCATCACGGTGATCGTGCTGGCCGTCGCCGCGCTGCACCTGGGCAGCTACCGCAGCGGCCGCGAGCTGTACGCGATCGGCTCCAACCCGGAGGCGGCCGTGCTGGTCGGAATTCCGGTGGGACGCAGGGTGTTCACGACGTTCCTGGTGTCCGGCACGGTCGCCGGCCTGGCCGGTGTGCTGGCGGTGGCCCGCTACGGCACGGTGGACGCGACGGTCGGCACCGGCCTGGAGTTGCAGGTGATCTCCGCGGTCGTGGTCGGCGGCGTCGCGATCTTCGGCGGCAGCGGCACGGTCGCCGGCGCAGCGCTCGGGGCGTTGTTGTTGTCCACCATCGGAAGTGCGCTGGAGGTCGTGCACATCGCGCAGTTCTGGCAGCAGGCGATCACCGGCGCGCTGCTGATCGCGGCCATCGCGCTGGACCGCTCGGTCGCGCTGCGCGTGGCTGCGAGACTACGCCGGCAGTCGAGGGGAGTCAGCGCATGAAAGCCTTGCTGCGCTGGGAAAGTGCCCTGTTCGCGCTGCTGGTGCTGGTCGTGGTTGGCGGGTCGGCCGCGACCGGCGGCAGCTTCCTCACCGGCCGCGGCGCGTTCAACGTGGGCAGCGACCTCGCGGTGATGGCGCTGATCGCGCTGCCGCTGACGCTGGTGATCGTGGCCGCCGAGATCGACCTGTCGGTGGCGTCGGTGCTGGGCCTGTCCAGCGCCCTGATCGGCGTGCTGTGGAACGAGGGCTGGCCGCTGGAGGCGATCCTGCCGTTCGTTGTTGTCGTCGGCGCGGTCTGTGGGGCGGTCAACGGGTTTCTGGTGACGAAGCTGGGGCTGCCGTCGCTGGCCGTGACGATCGGCTCGCTGGCCCTGTACCGGGGATTGGCGTTCGTGGTGTTGGGGGACAAGGCCGTCGCCGATTTCCCGGACAGCTACACGCAGTTCGGCACCACACCGGTGCCGGGCACCTGGATCCCGTACTCCGTCGTGCTTTTTGTCGTGCTGGCGGTGGCTTTCGGGCTGCTGCTGCACGCCACCACCTTCGGCCGCGCGGTGTTCGCCATCGGCGCCAACGAGGAAGCGGCGCGGTTCTCGGGCATCCGGGTCAAGCGGACCAAGTTCATCCTGTTCGTGCTGACGGGCGCGGTCGCCGCGCTCGCTGGCATCGTCTACACGCTGCGGTTCGCCAGCGCCCGGGCCGACAACGGCACCGGGCTGGAGCTGGAGGTGGTGACCGCCGTGCTGCTCGGCGGCGTGTCCATCTTCGGCGGCCGCGGCACGATCGGCGGCGTCGTGCTGGCCGCGCTCGTGCTCGGCGGCCTGACCGACGCGCTCATCCTCGACGACATCGCCACCGAGGTGGTGACGCTCGTGACCGGAATCCTGTTGTTGGCCAGCGTGTTCGCGCCGGCCGTGACCAATCGCGCGACGAGAGGCACACCATGAAGCCGATGATCGCCGTCGTGGCCGCCGCACTGTTGCTGGCCGGCTGCGGCGGCACCACCAAGGACAACTCGGCCGGCGCCGGCGGCGGCGGGTCGACGCAGACGACCGCCAACCCGAACGCGCCGACGGCCAAGGACCTGAAGATCACGTTCCTGCCCAAGCAGGTCAACAACCCGTACTTCACGGTCGCCCAGGGCGGCGCCGAGAAGGCGGCGACGACGCTGGGCGAGCAGCTCAAGTCCACCGGCCCGTCCAGCGCCGACGCGTCCTCCCAGGTCACCTACATCAACACCGCCGCGCAGCAGGGCCAGCAGGCGCTTCTGTTGGCGGCCAACGACAGCAATGCCGTCGCGCCGGCGTTGAAGGCCGCCCGCAAGCAGGGCATGAAGGTGGTGACCTTCGACTCGGACGCCGCCCCCGACGCCCGTGACCTGTTCATCAACCAGGCCTCGTCGCAGGAGATCGCCGCCGGCCAGGTGAAGCTGATCTCCGACGCGATCGGCGGCGCCGGCGAGATCGCCATCCTGTCGGCCACGGCCAACGCGACCAACCAGAACGCGTGGATCGCGATCATGAAGCAGGAGCTGGCCAAGCCGGCGTACGCCAAGATCACGCTGGACGAGATCGCCTACGGCAACGACGACGACCAGACCTCGTTCCAGAAGACGCAGGGCCTCCTTCAGGCCCACCCCAACCTCAAGGGCATCATCTCGCCGACCACGGTCGGCGTGGCCGCGGCCGCGCGCTACCTGGACTCCTCGTCGTACAAGGGGAAGGTCGCGCTGACCGGGCTGGGCACGCCCAACCAGATGCGCAAGTTCCTGCAGGACGGCACGGTCGGCTCGATCGCGCTGTGGGACCCGGCGCAGCTGGGCGAGCTGGCCGCCTACGCCGCGGTCGCGCTGGCGTCGGGGCAGATCACCGGCAAGCAGGGGGAGAAGTTCAAGGCCGGCGAGCTCGGCGACTACACCGTCGGCGCGAACGGCGAGGTGGTGCTCGGGCCGCCGTTGACCTTCACCAAGGACAACGTCGACAAGTACAACTTCTGATCAGTTGTGAGGAGATCGGCCGTGGAAGGCGTGAAGGCGCAGCTGCGCAGGCACCGGATCGAGACGCCGTCGTGGGCGTACGGGAACTCGGGCACCCGGTTCAAGGTCTACGCCCAGGCGGGCGTGCCGCGCACGCCGCAGGAGAAGATCGCCGACGCGGCGAAGGTGCACGAGCTGACCGGCGTCGCGCCGAGCGTCGCCCTGCACATACCGTGGGATCGCGTCGACGACTATCCGGCGCTGGCCCGGTTCGCCACCGACCACGGCATCGCCGTCGGGGCCATCAACCCCAACGTGTTCCAGGACGACGACTACCGGCTCGGCAGTGTCTGCAACCCCGATCCCAAGATCCGCCGCAAGGCCACCGACCACCTGCTGGAGTGCATCGAGATCGGCGTGCAGACGGGATCGTCCATCCTGTCGCTGTGGTTCGCCGACGGCACGAACTATCCCGGCCAGGACTCGATCCGAGCCCGCCAGGACCGGCTGGCCGAAGCACTGTCCGAAGTGTACGGACAGCTGCCCGGCGGCATGCGGATGCTGGTGGAGTACAAGCTGTTCGAGCCCAGCTTCTACACCATGGACCTGCCGGACTGGGGCACGTCGTTCGCGCACTGCGTGAACCTCGGGCCCCAGGCCCAGGTGCTGGTGGACACCGGGCATCACGCGCCCGGCACCAACATCGAGTTCCTCGTGGCGGTGCTGCGGCGGGCCGGCAAGCTCGGCGGTTTCCACTTCAACAGCCGCTTCTACGCCGACGACGACCTGATGGTCGGGGCCGCCGACCCGTTCCAGCTGTTCCGGATCATGCACGAGATCGTCGCCGCCGACGCGTTGGCGCCCGAGGCCGGGGTGGCGTTCATGCTCGACCAGTGCCACAACATCGAGCCCAAGGTGCCGGCGATGATCCGGTCCGTGCTCAACGTGCAGGAGGCCACGGCCAAGGCGCTGCTGGTCGACCGGGACGCGTTGGCTCAAGCGCAGGCGTCCGGCGATGTGCTGGCGGCGAACGCGGCGCTGATGGATGCCTACAACACCGATGTTCGGCCGTTGCTGGCCGAGCTCCGGGCCGAGGACGGGCTCGATCCAGATCCGATCGGCACCTATCGCCGGTCGGGGTACCAGGAGAAGATCGAGGCCGAGCGGGTCGGCGGCTCGGCGATGGGATGGGGCGCGTGAATCCTTCCGTTTCCGAGTTGTTGGACCGTGCGCATGCGATCGGCGCGGACCGGCGCAACACCAACTTCGCCGGCGGCAACGCGTCGTGCAAGGCGGTCGACCGGGACCCGGTGACCGGCGGCGACGTGGAACTGATGTGGGTCAAGGGTTCCGGCGGCGATCTGGGCACCCTGACCTCGGCGGGCCTGGCCGTGCTGCGGCTGGATCGGTTGCGCGCCTTGGTTGACGTGTATCCGGGGGTGGACCGCGAGGACGAGATGGTCGCCGCGTTCGACTTCTGCCTGCACGGCCGGGGCGGCGCCGCGCCGTCCATCGACACCGCCATGCACGGCCTGGTCGACGCCGCCCATGTCGACCACCTGCACCCGGATGCCGGCATCGCGTTCGCCACGGCGGCCGATGGGCCGGCGCTGACCCGTGAGTGCTTCGGCGACCGGGTGGCGTGGGTGGACTGGCGGCGACCGGGTTTCCAGCTGGGGCTGGACATCGCGGCCATTCGGCGGGCGCGGCCCGAGGCGATCGGCGTGATCCTCGGCGGCCACGGCATCACCGCCTGGGGCTCGACATCCGAGGAGTGCCAGGCTCATTCGCTGGAGATCATCCGTCGGGCGCAGGAATTCCTGGACGCTCGCGGCGTTTCCGATCCTTTCGGGTCGGTCGTGCCGTCGCGGCAAGCGCTTTCCGCTGACGCTCGGCAGGCTCGTGCGGCCGCGCTGGCCCCGATGATCCGTGGTCTGGCGTCGATCGATCACCGTCAGGTCGGGCACTTCACCGATTCCCCCGAGGTGTTGGAGTTCCTCGCCGGGTCAAAGGCGCCGGAGCTGGCGGCGTTGGGGACCTCCTGCCCGGATCACTTCCTGCGCACCAAGGTTCGGCCGCTGTTCGTCGACACCGCGGCCGATGCTCCTCTCGAGTCCGTTGTGGAGCGTCTGCGGGTGCTGCACCACGAGTACCGCGATGACTATCGGGCCTACTATTCGCGGTACGCCGTCGACGGCTCGCCGGCGATGCGTGGTGCCGACCCGGCGATCGTGTTGGTGCCGGGCGTCGGCATGTTCTCCTTCGGCGCGGACGAGCAGACCGCCCGGGTGGCCGGGGAGTTCTACGTCAACGCCATCAACGTGATGCGTGGGGCCGAGTCCGTGTCCCGGTACGCGCCGATCCCGGAGCGGGAGAAGTTCCGGATCGAGTACTGGGAGCTGGAGGAGGCGAAGCTGCGTCGTCGCCCCAGGCCCAAGCCGTTGACCGGGCGGGTCGCCTTTGTCACCGGCGGCGGCTCGGGCATCGGCCGGGCCACGGCGTTGCGGTTGGCCGCCGAAGGCGCGTGCGTCGTGGTCGTCGATCGCGACCTGGCCACTGCCGAGTCCGTGACCAAGGAGATCGGTTCCGCGGCCGTCGCCGTGCCCGTCGACGTGTCCTCCTCGGACGCCGTGGAATCCGCTGTCTCCGCTGCCTGCCTGGCTTTCGGCGGCATCGACCTCGTGGTCAACAATGCCGGGCTGTCGGTGTCGAAGCCGTTGGTGGACACCACCGACGAGGACTGGGACCGTCAGCACGGTGTGATGGCCCGCGGCTCGTTCCTGGTGTCCCGCGCCGCCGCCCGCGTCATGATCGCCCAGGGCATCGGCGGCGACATCGTCTACGTGGTCAGCAAGAACGCCGTGTTCGCCGGGCCCAACAACGTCGCCTACGGCTCGGCCAAGGCCGACCAGGCGCACCAGGTCCGGTTGCTCGCCGCCGAGCTCGCGGCGCACGGCATTCGCGTCAACGGCGTCAATCCCGATGCCGTCGTCCGTGGTTCCGGCATCTTCTCCTCCGGCTGGGGCGCGCAGCGGGCCGCCGTCTACGGGGTGCCCGAGGAGAAGCTCGGGGAGTACTACGCGCAACGGACGCTGCTCAAGGCCGAGGTGCTGCCCGAGCACGTCGCCGCCGCGATCTTCGTGCTCACGAGCGGCGAGCTGTCCCGTACCACCGGCCTGCACGTGCCGGTCGACGCCGGGGTCGCCGCGGCGTTCCTGCGATGACCTCCTACGCCGCCGTCGACCTCGGCGCGTCCAGCGGCCGCGTGATGCTCGGCCGCGTCGAGGTCGATTCCTTGTCCTTGCAGGAGGTTTCCCGCTTTTCGTACCGCCCGTCCGTTCGCGACGGCGCCCTGCGGTGGGACGCTGCCCTCCTCCGCCGCTCCGTCGAGGACGGCTTGCGGGGACTGGACGTTCGCAGCATCGGCAGCGATTCCTGGGCCGTCGACTACGGTTTGCTCGATTCCTCCGGCGAGCTGCTCGCCGATCCCGTGTGCTACCGCGATTCCCGTACCGACGGCGTTGTCGACCAGGTGCTCGGCGTCGTTCCCGCCGCGGAGCTCTACAGCCTCACCGGGATTCAGATCCTGCCCATCAACACCTTGTTCCAGCTCGTCGCCGATCCCTTGGCGCAGCAGGCTTCCCACCTGCTGCTCATGCCCGATCTCGTCGCGTACTGGCTCACCGGCGAGATCGGCGCCGAGCACACCAACGCCTCCACCACCGGGCTCCTCGACGTCCACACAGGACAGTGGGCCACCGTCCTCCTTGACCGCCTCGGCCTGCCTTCGTCGATCTTTCCTCCCCTCCGCCAGCCTGGTTCCCCCATCGGCGGCAAGATCGTCGCTGTCGGTTCGCACGACACCGCCTCCGCCGTGCACGCCGTTCCCGCCTCGACTGACCACTTCGGCTACATCTCTTGCGGCACTTGGTCCTTGGTCGGCGTCGAGCTCGACCATCCGGTGCTCACTGCCGACAGTCTCGCCGCCAACTTCACCAACGAAACCGGCGTCGGCGGCACCGTTCGATACCTGCGGAACGTCATGGGCCTCTGGCTGCTCGAGGAGTCCCTCCGCCGCTGGGGCCTCGACCGTGATCCCCTGCTGCGCGCCGCCGCCGACCGGCCGCGCCGGGCCGTGATCGACCCCAACGCCCCCGAGTTCTTGCCACCCGGCGACATGCCCTCTCGTATCGCCGCCGCCTGCCGCGCCACCGGCCAGCCCGTTCCGGCCGACCCTCCCGAGTTCGTCCGGTGCATCCTCGACAGTCTCGCCCTCGCCTACCGCGACGCCCTCTTCGACGCGCAGCGCCTGTCCGGCAAGGAGATCGACGTCGTCCACATCGTCGGCGGCGGCTCCCGCAACGAGTTGCTCTGCCAGCTCACCGCCGACGCCTGCCGTCTCCCCGTCCTCGCCGGCCCCGTCGAAGCCACCGCGCTGGGCAACCTCCTCGTCCAGGCCGCCGTCCCCAACCCCCGCCAGCTCGTCGCCGCCACCCACCAGATCCGCCGCTACGACCCGACGGGCTGAACGATCAAAGCCGCTCCCGGACCTGGCCGTCCGGGAAGTCGAGTCGACGAGGTACCGGCCGAGGGTACGGATGGCCTCGGCGCGAGTGACGAGCCACCGGTCCGGTGTCGGGGTTAGCTGACCGCCCAGGGGGAGCTCGCTCTCGCCGGCCGCCGCTGAATGCGGACCCGCATCAGTCGTTTCCCGGCCGTGCTCGTTCGGCCAGTAAGCCTGTCAGCAGCTCGAAGAAGGTGTCCGTCGCGAGGGCATCGTCTTCCGGGGCGAGGTCGCGCCAGTAGCCGCTGGACGTCGGTTCGATGCCGGCAACGCGTATGACGAGCACCGGCCAGATCAGGTTGGCGCCGTGGCCGTCGAGACGGGTGGTGGCGATCCACTCGCTGAAGCCGTCCAGGACGTGCGATGCCATGTCGACACCGGCAAAGTAGACGACGTAGTCTCGGAAGGAGCCGTCGAGCAGGAACATGGGTGGCCGTTCGCGGACGTGCTCGATGAGCTGCTCCATGGGGATCATTGTCCAATCCTAGGGCGTGACAGCGGACCGAGTCCCTGGCTTGAGGTGGTACGGGCCAACGAATCCTGGTAGGCAGCACGCTTTCCGTGAGCGGTTTCCGTTGCCTGGGGTGAATATTTGTGGCTCGCGAACATGTCAAGAGCTGGTGCCGCGTCAACTACGGCGTCATGGCCGCTGTCGTCCATGGTGGGGTGAAGATCGTTTATGCGGGTGTCACGCACATCCACCAGCACTCCTGGCGGTACGCCGGGCAGATGACGGTGCTGGTGGTGGTGCTGTGCCTGGCCGTGACCGACGGGGCGAACTCGGCGGCTGGGTTGGAGGGGCCGGCGCGGGTGATGGATGACGAGCAGCGGGTGGATCCGTGTGCCTTCGCCCGAGGAACGGAGAAGATCGTGTCGAAGTTCGGGCTGACGGAGCTGGACGAGCACTTCGGGAACTTCGACCGGTGCGATCTGGTGGTGCACCGAACGGACCGCAAGCGGGAGATCGACGTCGAATTCCTGTTCAGGAAGAGTGCGACGCCGGTGGACACGGCGCCGAGGCAGCAGTTCGGCTCGGTGGTGATGGAGAACGACGAGCTGGACGACGGCGAGTGCGACCGGGCGCTGATGCTGGCGAACTGGTACGTCCTGGAAATCACGGCGAAGTCGAAGGAGGGCGGCGAGCTGCTGTGCAGCATCGCGGGGGAAGCGGCGCTGGCGGCGTTGCCGGTGTACACGAACGGATCGCTGGCGAAGGGGCGGACCTTCGAGCCGTGGTCGCTGGCCAACAAGAACGCCTGCACGGGCCTGGATTCCCCGACACTGGCCCGGCTGGGCCTGGTCCGCGCCACCGACACGCCCACCTTCGGCGGCTGGGGCTGCGAGTGGGGCACGGACGACCGCTGGGCCAAAGTCTGGTTCGACCAGGGCCCGCCGCCGAGCGCCGAGGAGGACGGAACACCGGCGCAGTTCGGGACCCGCAACGGCTTCGTGGCCACACCGTCGGACGGCAGCGCAGCGTGCGAGATCGTCATGGGCTACCACGACTTCACCGGCAACGGCCGAGGCCTGATGGAAGCGGTGCACGTGAGCGTCGGCGGCGGCCTCGGCGAGGACCAGGCCCGGATCGCCGCCAACGACGTGGCCACGAACATTTAGCTGCCGTCGATGACCCAGCGATTGCCGGCCGGCGTGTCGGCGCGGACGGGCACAACAACGCATCACCGGACCGTCTCGGTTTTCCAGGCAGGCAAGGCAATACGGCAAACAGGGCGATAGCACGGCGGCCGGGGACACCGCCGAACAAGGGCTAGCCGAACGTGAAGTCGTAGGCCTCGACTCCCGGGGTGAAGCTGAGGGTCAGCGTCGAGCGCTGGTACGGACCGTTGTCCACCAGGGTGTAGAGCTTCGGCACGCCGGAGACGTCGATGGTCTTGGTGGTCTTGCCGTCCATCTGCACGGTGACCGTGCCGGCACCGCCGAGCACCAGGTAGACGTCCCGGGCCTGGTAGCTGAGCTGGAGCTGGGCACCGGGGCCGGAGGTCAACGACTCGGGTCCTCCTCGCCACGCGCCGGCCAGCGCGAAGGTGTCCGGCTGGAGTGCCGGCGGGAACTGGAAAAGCTGGTTGTTGTTGCCGCCGTCGGGGATCGAGCCGCTGACGTGCAGCGGGGCGTACTGGGAGCCGAGGTAGGTCTCGGGGGTCTGCTGCTCGTCGGGGGTGGCGTCGGCGACGCCGGTCTCCGGCGGCAGGTCCACAGTGGACGAAGCGCTGGTCAGCAACTGGCGGATCAGCTGCTCGGTGCCGCTGTAGTCGCCCTCGCCGAAGTTGACGTGCCGCAGCGTGCCGGCGGCGTCGATCAGGTACTCGGCCGGCCAGTACTGGTTGCTGTAGGCGTTCCAGGTGCGGTAGCCGTTGTCCACGGCGACGGGGTACTTCACGCCGAGCGTCTTGGACTGGGCGGTGATGTTGGCGACGTCGTGCTCGAAGGCGAACTCCGGCGTGTGCACACCGATGATCTCCAGCCCGGCCTGGTGGTAGGCCTGGTACCAGGACTCGACGTGGGGCAGGGTGCGCAGGCAGTTGATGCAGCTGTACGTCCAGAAGTCGATCAGCACCACCTTGCCGCGCAGCCCGGCCAGGGTGAGCGGCTTGGAGTTGATCCAGTCGGTGATGCCGGTCAGCTCGGGCGCCTTGCCGCAGTCCTTGAGGGTCTGGCCGCCGGGCTGGCAGTTCACGCCGGGCGCGGCGGTGTCGTCGGTGCCGGCGGTTCCCCCGGTGCCGTTGAGTTTGTGCAATTCGCCCTGGGCTTGGGCATTGCTCTCCACCGATTGCTGCAACGCGTCGGTGTATCCGGGGACGGCCGTCTGCAATCCGTCGGTGAGGTTGAAAGCGATAGCCACGGCCACCAGCAGCATCACGACGCCGCTGGCGACGCGGAATCCGCGGGCTCGGGTGCGAATGGCCGACATGCGCCGGCTGATGGCGTCGCCGGCGACGGCCAGAACGAGCAGCGGCACGCCGCAGCCGATGGCGAATGCGGCGGTCAGCGCCAGCGCGCCGGCGCTGAACGCGTGATTGGCGCCGATCACCGCGATGGTCGCCAGCACCGGCCCCGCACACGGCACGAAAAGGAGCCCCAGTCCGAGGCCGAGGACGATTCCGTTGCCGTTGGGATTGACCGGACGACCACGCAGGCGCGCGAACGGCCGTTCCAGCAGATCGCCGAACCGCTGCCAGATCAGCCCGACGCCGATCAACACCAGCACGGCGATGCCGGCGTCGCGCAGCAGCGTCTGGGGCAGCCCGAGCGCGCTCAGCACCAGCGAGCCGAACAGCGTGGACAGGGCGAAACTCAGCACCAGCCCGGCGATGACCAGGTACGGCCGCCACTTGCGGCGCTGCGGCCCGCCCGAGGTGAGCACCACCGGCAGCACCGGCAGCACGCACGGGGAGAGGCTGGTGATCACCCCGGCCAGAAACCCGACGACGACCAACGTGACCATGGGGGCAAGGTTACTGCCCGCGCGTGCTCGCTCACGTTACTGATCTCTTACGTCGGCCGGCCCAAGGGGCGTGCTACCGTACGCGTCTGAACGGTTTCCGTTGGTGATCGTGTGCGGTTCACCCGCCTTTTACGCCGGTGTCGGCGTAAACTCCAGTCGCCAACCGGGTGTCTTCTGAGATTGCTGTTAACAGTTACAGCGGCGTTCTGTCCGGTAATTCGCATTAGTGCGAAAACTAGGGTCGATCGGGCGTCCTGTGCTGGCCGGAAACGCGCATAGGCTCCGGCGGTCCGTATGGATTCGCCCGGAATTGAGGTGTGCGCGGATGGTCCGCCAACAACGCCGAAGACTGGTGCTCATCGTGGCCACGGTCACCGGCATGCTCGCCGCGACCGGCCCGAGCGCGCTGGCCGCCACCGCGGCCGCCGCCGATCAGGCTTTGGCCCAGGGGAGCAAGCAGTCGGTGATCGTGGTGCTGCGCAACCAGCATCCCGAGTTATCGCCGAAGGCCCAGCGCAACCAGCGCAAGCAGACCGTCGGGCAGGAGCAGGCCCCACTGGTCGACCAGGCCAAGCAGGTCGGCGCGCAGAACGTGAAGGCGTTCGACGTGCTCAACGGCTTCTCGGCCAAGGTCA
>DASWRQ010000411.1:0-40959 GCA_036403095.1 Kutzneria sp.
CGATCTGAAACACCGAGTCGTCGGTGACGGGCACGCCGGTGGCCTTGCTCAGCACGCCGGCGCTGACCGACACGACCTCCTCGCCGCGCAGAATGCCCAGCGCCGCACCGGGAACGTGGTGCTTGACGGCCAGCTCGGCCAGTCGCCGCCGCCAGTGGTCGGCGCGGATCGGCACGCGCCGCTCCAGCCAGTCGACGACCCGCTGGTTGTAGTCGATCTGATGGGACGGCTTGTTGGTGAAGACCCCGCCGTGCGACGCACCCGGGTAGAGCACCAGCTGCGTCTGCACACCCTGGGTGCGCAGCGCGGCGAACCACTGTTCGGCCTGGCCGACCGGGCAGCGCTCATCGGCCGTCCCGTGCAGGATCAGGGTTGGTGTGCGGACGTTCTCGACGTGGGTCAGCGGCGAGGCTTCCAGCCCGGCGCCTTCCAACTCGTACAGGTACAGACCGGCGTCCGAGGTGCCGGCCATGCTGATCGTGTCGGCGACGACGCCGCCGGCGACCGCCGCCGCGAAGCGGTTGTCGCGACCGGTCAGGTACGCCGTCATGTAGCCGCCGTAGCTGTAACCGACGACGGTCAGCCGGTCGGGATCGGCGATGCCTTCGGCGACCAGTTGGTCAAGCGGCTCAAGGAAATCCTTCGCGTCGGCCGTTCCCCACTCGCCGAGGGCCGCGGTGAGGAACTCCTCGCCGTAGCCGTCGCTGGCCCGGGGGTTGAGCAGCAGCACGGCCCAGCCGCGCGCCGCCAGCACCTGCTGGTACGCACGGACCCAGTCGGCGGCTCCGCTCCAGGCGCCGTGCGGGCCGCCGTGAATGTCCATCACCAGCGGCAACGGGCCCTTACGAGCCGAGTCGCGCAGCAGGAAGCCGTGCACGACGGTGCCGTCGGAGATGGTGAACTCCCTTTCCTCGTGGGAAAGGAACTCGACGTCGTTGGCGCCGTGCGACGTTCGGACGTCGACATGGCCAGCTTCGAGATCGACCACCACGACCTCGCCGTAAGACGTGGACGTGGCCAGCACGAGCGCGGCCTTGCCGCCCGCCGCGTGCAGGTCGAACACGACGTCTCCGGGGCCGCCCAACACCTTCCGAATCGCGCCGTCCCGCACGGCGTACAGATGCGCGCAACCGCGATCACGGGCACAGAAGTACACGGTGTCGCCGACCGACTGCGGCACGGCGCCCGCGTACATGGGTTCGCCGACGATCACGTTGCGGTCCAACGATTCCGTCAGGTCGACGGTCGAGCCGTCCAGCGCCACGCGGAGCAGTCGCTGGTTGCCGACCTTGGTGTCCGTCCGGCCCACGACCAGCAACGCGCTACCGTCGGCGGTCCAGCCGACGCTCTGGCTGCTGCCTTCGGCCGTGCCGACCAGGCGGGGCTCGCCGCCGATCTCCACAACGTAGGCGGCGGAACGGAAATTCAGGTCGGCGTCGGCGTCCTGGGCCGTACGGAAGGCCAGCATCGTGCCGTCGGGCGACCAGGCCGGATCGCCGGCGTGCCAGTTGCCGAAGGTGACCTGTCGGACCTTCTCCGACTCGACGTCCAGGACGTGCAGGTGCCGGCGCTTCTGTCCGATGAGGCCGACGCCGTCGGCCTTGTAGTCCAAGCGGTTCACCACGATCGGCGCGGTCGACTCGTCCGGGCCGACGACGGCGGTGAACGCGATCTTGGTGCCGTCCGGGCTCCACCGCGGCGCGCCGGCTCCGAGCGGCAGCGTGGTCACCTGGCGGGGCTCACCGGTCTCCAGCAGCCACAACTGGTTCTCGCGCAGGAACGCGATCGTCGTGCCGTCCGGCGACCAGGCGGGCGCGATGTCGTTGACGCCACGGGTGAGCTGCCGCGCCGCTCCCCCACCGGTGTCGATCTCCCACAGCCGGCGAACGTTTCGGTCGGCCTCCCGGTCCACCGTGCGCAGCGCGTACACGATCTTGCGGCCGTCCGGCGAGAGCACCGGCTGGGCCGGGATCTTGAGGTCGTACAGGTCGTCGAGCTGCGGACGTCGGGTCATGCCACGCCTTCCCCTAGGTGTGCCAAACGAAGCTGGAGCATGGCCGCGAACCGCTGTCCGGGGTCGTCCAGGTCGATCTCGCCGACCTCGGCGACCCGCTTGAGCCGGTAGCGGAAGGTGTTGACGTGCACGTAGGCCGCGGCGGCCGCGGCGGTGACGTCCCCGAACGCGTCCAGCCAACAGCGCAGCGTCCGGACCAGTTGGGCGTGGTGGCGCGCGTCGTAGGCGTGCAACCGGGCGATCGGGCCGGCGACGACGTCGCCACGCGCGGCGATGAGATCGGTCAGCTCCAACAACAACGCGTCGATGTGCACATCGTCCACAGTGGCCACTCGCCGGGATCCGGCGTCGGTGAGCAGGACCCGCAGCGCGCGGTCGGCGCCGTCGCGGGATCGCCGCAGCCCCGACGCGTCCCGGGCCGGCGGGCCGATGCCGATCACCGCGGCGACCCGTTGTCCCATGCGGGCCAGGAATCCCTCGGCGACGCGGATCGACCGCTCCCGGCGGTTCTCCTCGTCCGTCGGCATGATGGCGTACGCGACCTCGCCCAGCAGCGCGACCGCCGACCTCGGCTGCACGGCGGCAAGATGCACGGCCAGCGCGTCGGCCAGCCGCTGCCCGTCCGCGGCCCGGCGAGCATCGTCGTCCGAACCAGGCAGCAGACCCATGGCCAGCACCACCGTGGGCCGACCGAGCAAACCCAGTCGCACCACCGCTTCCGGTGCGGCGGCGCCGCCCTCCAGCGCCGTGCTGACAAGATCGGTGCGCAGCCGGCGTTCGACATCCGCGCCGGCCCGCAGCCGCAACAGGTGCAGCGCCACCACCTTCGTCGCGTCGACCAGCGCCCGCGTCCGCTCCTCGCTCAACGGCTCCCGCACGGCCGCCCAGATCGAGCCCAGGAACTCGGTGCCCGCCCGGACGGCGACGGCAACGCGTGGCAGACCGGCCGCGGCCTCCTGAGCGGCAAGATCGATGTAGACGGGTTCGCGCTCGCGGTGCAGCCGGTCGAACACGCCGTTGCGCTTGAGGGCAAGCGTGAAGCGAGCCGGCACCTGGCGGCCGAGAATGGTCTCCACGCGGGACTCGTCGGCCTCGTCCTGCCGCCCCGAGAACGCCAGCACTCGCGAGGCCGGGTCCTCGATCGTCACCGGCGCGTCCAGCAGCGCGGCGATCGCGTTGGCCACCGCGAACAGGTCCTCGAACGGCTCGGGCGCGCCGACCTCGCCCTCGGCCAGCAACGTGCGGAGCAGCGCGGCGAGCTGCGCCCAGGACGCGCCGTCGGCCAGGCCGAGCAGCGCGACCCCGGACTCCTCGGCGGCGCGCCGGATCTCCGGCGTCGCCTCGACCGGCACCCGGACCACCAGCGCCGCCGCACCCCGCCGACCGTGCTCGGCCAGCAGCCCGGCCACGTCCTGGACCCCGACGCCGAGCACGATCGCCTGCTCGGGGAAGTCGGAGGTGTCCTGCGGGTCGTGGATGACCACGCCGCCCAGTTGCTGCCGCCGCACGCCGGCGATCGGCTCCAGCAGCACGTCCCCGAGGTCGTCGAGCACGCGGGCGAGGCTGGTGGGCATCATCCGACCGTAGCCCGACCCGGCCCGGCTCCGTTAGTGCCGATCGACGGGTATCAACCGGCGAATTCGTCAGCAGCGACGAACTCGCGGGCCACGGTGACCTCGGCCAGCCGCTCCGGGATCGGCGTGACGCCCACGCCGGGCCCGGTCGGCACCGGCAGCCGGCCGTTGACCAGCACAAACGGCTCGGTGATGTCGGTGCGGTAGTAGCGGCCGGACGCCGAGGTGTCGCCGGGCAGGGTGAAGCCCGGCAGCGCCGCCAGCGCCACGTTGGCCGCCCGGCCGACGCCGGTTTCGAGCATGCCGCCGCACCACACGGGGATGCCGTGCGCGGCGCAGACGTCGTGGATGCGCCGCGCCTCCAGGTAGCCGCCGACCCGCGACGGCTTGATGTTGACGATCCGGCAGGCGCCGAGCCGGATGGCGTCGGCGGCCGAGCGGGCGCAGACGATCGACTCGTCCAGGCAGATCGGGGTGGTGATGTGCCGGGCCAGTTCGGCGTGGCCCAGCACGTCCTCCTCGTCCAGCGGCTGCTCGATCAGCAGCAGGCCGAACGGGTCGAGCTTGGCCAACTGCTGGGTGTCGGCCAGGGTGTACGCGGTGTTGGCGTCAACCTGCAGCAGCACGTCGTCGCCGAAGCGCTCCCGCACCGCCCGCACCGGCTCCACGTCCCAGCCGGGCTCGATCTTCAGCTTGATCCGCAGGTAGCCCTCGTCGAGATAGCCGGCGACGGCGTCGAGCAGCTGCGGGACGGAATCCATGATGCCGACCGACACCCCGCACTCGACCGAGTCCTTTGTGGACCCGAGCGCGGTCGACAGGGCCATCTCGTGCGCACGCAGTTCCGCGTCGAGGACGGCCGTTTCCAGGGCTGCCTTGGCCATCCGGTGGCCCTTGAACTTCGCCAGCGCCGGCGCAACGTGATGCGCGGATATGTCGCCGGCACGCAGCAGAGTTGGGACAAGGTAGGTCCGCAGCACGTGCGCCACGCCGTCGACGTACTCCGAGGAGTAGACCGGATCCAGCAGCGCGCCGCACTCGCCCCAGCCTTCGGCCGCCGGCGTGATCACGCGCAGCAGGAGGAGATCGCGGGCCTCCTGCGTGCCGAAGGACGTGCGGAACGGCGACACCAGCGGCATCCGCAGCCGCAGCAGCTCAACACCGCTGATCTTCACTGTTGCTCCCTCACGATCACGTAGCGGCCTTGGTCGAAGCCGAGGATTTCGGCGCCACTGTCCAGCAGCCCGCGCAGAATCCGGCGGGACGCGGACCGCCAGGCCCGGGCCAGTCCCGGGTCGGTGCGGCGCAACGCCTCGATGTCCGGCGGGGTCGCGACGACCACCACGGGCCCGTCGGCGTTGCCCTCGACCGGTTCTCCATTGTCCCCTACCGACAATGCCGGCGTGCCTGGTCCGGGGTCTGTCCAATAAGGACCGTCTACGAGATCCCAGTGCACCAACAGCCGGTCGGTCTTGTCGGAGCCGTTGATGGCGTCGGGCATCGCCCCGTAGAAGTCGGGCAGGTAGGTAACCGGCCGAGCGCCGAGCTTGGCCAGGTTGAAGTGCGCGTTGCGGCGTACCAGCGGGTCGAAGGTCCAGGAGATCGTCTTCAGCCCGTGGCGCAGCGCCCACTCCCGCTGGTGCTGCTTCAATGCGTGCCCGATGCCGCGGCCGGCCCCGATGACGCCGGTGATGTGGCTGTGCAGGCCGTCGTGGCCAAGAAACCCGAAGCTGGCGCCTTCGAGCGTGCCGCCGACGCTCGCCCCGGCGACGTAATTCCCCGTCACGGCCATGGCCCGCAACAGTTCCGGCGCGACCGGTCGGTCCCCCGTCTGCCGCCCCCAGATCGACGCGAAGAGGTCGGCCACCGCGACCAGCTCCGCCACCTCGGTCACCTCGCGGATCACCAGTTCCGTCACGAGGCCCATCCTCGGCCGGCGACCGCCGCCGGTGTTCGTCGTCCCGCACGAAGACCGGTCGACTCTTTCGTCAGCTCAGACGTTGGACAGGCACCAGCAGCAGGCTGTCGAGTCGGGTCAAGTGCTCAGTGTCGGCCGGTGCGTCGGCGCCGCCGATCCTCACGACGCCAGGACCGCCTTGAGCAGCGCGACCAGCAGCGCCGTCCGCTTCGGGATCTCCTCGACGATCACGTGCTCATGGTCGGCGTGCGCGCCGTCGCCGACCGCGCCGAGGCCGTCGAGCGTCGCAATGCCCACCCCGGCGGTGAAGTTGCCGTCCGAGGCGCCGCCGACAGCGGTCTCCGCCAGCTCGCCGAGCCCGAGCTCGGTGGCCAACGTCGAGGCCAGCCGGAACAGCTCCGCCGACGACGCGGTGTCCAGCGGCGGCCGGTTGATGCCGCCCTCGATGCGGATCTGGGCCCCGTCGAGCACGGGCGTCAGCCGCCGGATGGCCTCGTCGACCCGCACCTGCTCATCCCGGTCCCACGCCCGCACGTCCACCGAGACAACGGCGTCGGCCGGCACCGTGTTCGAGGTGGTGCCGGCGCTGAGCACCGTGGGCACGACCGTGGTGCCACGGCCCGGATCGCCCAAAGCGGACACCGCGAGGATCTGGTGGGCGATCTCCACCGCCGCGTTGATGCCCTTCTCCGGCTCAAGCCCGGCGTGGGAAGCCTTGCCCGCCACCACGATCCGGTAGATGGAGGTGCCCTTGCGCCGGGTCTTCAACGCGCCACCGGGCCCGGACGCCTCCAGCACGAACGCCGCCGCGCAGCCCCGCGCCTCCTCCTCGATCAACGCCCGGGACCGCAGCGAGCCGAGCTCCTCGTCCCCGGTGATCAGGATCGTCACACCGTCACGGTCCTCCAGCGCAGCGACGGCGTGCAGGGCCATCACGAGGCCGGTCTTCATGTCGAAGCATCCCGGCCCGCGCAGCACGCCGTCCTTGACGGAAAACGGGTGTGTCGCAAGCGATCCGTGCGGCCAGACGGTGTCGTGATGGCCGAGCAGCAGCACCTTGGGCGTGTCGCCGAACCGCCAGCGCAGGTGCGTGCACCCGTCCGTCACGATGCGTTCCGGCTCGGCGTCGAGCAGCCGCCGGCCGACCGCCGCCACCAGCTCGGCGCTGCGCGCGACCGCGTCGTGATCCGAAGACGGTGACTCGAACCGCACCAGCTCCTCGATGTCCGCCACCAGGTCCGTCATCGTGCCTCCCCACGCAGCGGCTGCCCCGGCAGCGCGTCCGCTTGCAATTCCCCTTGCCGGACCACGGAAGTCCCGGCCACGAACAGGTGCCGCACGCCGACCGACGGCCGCAGCGGGTCGGTGTAGGTCGCGGCGTCGGTGATCCGCTCCGGATCCAGCACGACGACGTCGGCGTCGGACCCGACCCCGAGATGCCCCTTGGCCCTCGCCCCCGGCGCGCAGTCGTCCAGCAGGCGGGCCGGCAGGTAGGAGCAGCGCCGGAACGCCTCCAGCCAGGTCCAGGTCCCGGTCTCCCGCACCATCAGCCGCAGCGTCTTGGCGAACGTGCCCGCGGCGCGCGGGTGGGTCGAGCCACCCGGCGGCAGCGGCCACTCGGTGCTGTCGAAGCTGCCGTCCGGCCAGAACAGCGGCATGGCGTCGCTGGCCACGATCGAGTCCGGGAACCCGAGCGTGCGGCGCAGCATCGCGCGGTCGGCTTCCTGCCGCTCGTCCAGGAACTCGATCAGGCACGGCGCGCTCGGGTCTTCCTGGCGCAGCTGGAGCAGCCGTTTCTCGTCGGCAACGCGCTCCCCCGTCTCGACCACGATGATGTCGGACGGGCCCATGCCCTTCATCCGCAACCGGTCCGGGGCGATGAACGCCGCGCCGATCGCGGTGCTGCCCGCGCCGTACGGATACGCCTCGAGGGTGACGCGGGATCCCAGCCGCCGCGCGCGATCCAGCGTGCCGAGCACGCGATCGACGTGGCGGCCCGAGGTGCCGTTGACGTGGCAGTGGTGCATGGCCGCGCCGGTCTCCCCGGCCGCACGGGCGATCTCCTCCGAGCCGTCGACCGGCGTCGCCGGGTCGACCTCGGCCAGCTCCCGCACGTGCGTGTACGTCGGCACCCCGGCCTTGGCCGCGAGGTGGGCGACGGCGAGGAACTCCGCCGGGTCGGTCATCGGCGCGTAGCCCAGCAGCACGCCGATGCCCAGCGCGCCGGCGGCGATCTCGTTCTCCAGCACCGACAACCACGCCGTCAGCTCGGCCGGCGACGACGACCGCCGCCAGGCCTCGTTGCCCAGCATGGCCAGGCTGGAGGTGACCTTCCCGTCGAGCTCGGCCCCGAGCAGCACCTTCGCCCGCGCGCCACCCCAGGAGGCGGAGAATCCGTAGTTCAGCGGACGGCCGGCCTTGGCCGCGTCGGCGTATCCCCGCTCGATCGGCAGCACGCCGGCCTCCAGGTCGAGGGCCGTCGTCACGCCGTCCATCGCCTGCATGCGGTGGCCGGCGATGGAGTGCACGTGGCTGTGCAGGTCCACGAAGCCCGGACCGACCACCAGCCCGGTCACGTCCACGACCGCCGCGCCCGGCGGCGCGTCCAGGCCCGGGCCGACCGCCGCGATCCTGCCGTCGGTGATCAGCACGTCGGCCGGTCCGTCGAAGCCGGTGCCCGGATCGATCACCCGGCCGCCCCGCAGCAGTGTGTGCATTCTCCGACCCTAAAGGTCCGACGGGCGGACCTGTCCAGCCTCGGACCTGGAGGAGCTCACGATGGCGGCCAACGCCTCCCTGAGGAGGTCGCCGGCGGCCTTGGTCAGCGGCCGCAGGAAGACCTGTTCCGCCTCCGCCGCCGCCACGCGGGCCTTTCGGGTGACGTCGTGCCCGTGCTCGGTCAGCTCCACCACGTTGCGCCGGCGGTCATCGGCGTGCGGGTGGCGAGACACCAAGCCCTTGCGCTCCAACGCGTCCAGCAGCGCGACCATGGTCGTGCGGTCGATGCCCAACCGCTGCGCCGCGTCCTGCTGCGAGCCCGGCTCGCGTCCGAGCAGCACGTTGAGCACCCCCATCTCCTTGCCCGAGAGGTCATACGGGCGCAGCGCCGCCTCGGTCAGCTCGGAGATCCGCAGGTTGGCGTGCTTGAGCAGGTACGCGAGCCGGGGGCTCGCCTCGTCGCTGGACACCCGTTGATCCTATCGCTACACTGACTGTCAGCACTACTGACGATCTAAGTTACTGATGCTCAGCCTTGTACACCGTAAGGAGCACTGATGATCCTGGTCACCGGCGGTCTCGGCTTCATCGGCACACACACCGCCCGCGCGTTACTCGAGCTGGGCCAACCGGTCGTGCTGGCCCAGCGGCGACAGTCCGAGGACCCGCCCGTGCCGGCGGAAGTCGTGCGGGCCGACATCACCGACCTGGACTCGCTGCGAGCGGTCGGCGACCGCCGCAAGATCACCGGCATCGTGCACCTGGCCGGCTCGATGCCCTGGCCGCCCAGCTCCGAACAGCCCGTCGAGGCCGCCCGCCGGGCCGTCGGCAGCCTGTTCAACGTGCTCCAGGCGGCGCAGGAATGGGGCGTCACCCGCGTCGGCATCGCCAGCACCATCGGCGTGTACGGCGGTGTCACCGCCGACCCGTTCACCGAGGACCTGCCGCTGCCGATGACCTCCGGCCACGTCATCCCGGCGTTCAAGAAGATCGGCGAGCTGCTGGCCGACCACCTCGCCGACGCCGCCGGCCTCGACATCGTCAACTACCGCATCGGCGCCATCTGGGGTCCCTTCGGCCGCCCCGTCTCCCCCTTCTTCGCCGCGCCCCAGCTCGTGCACGCCGCCGCCGGTGGCACCACGCCCGAGACCACCGCGCGGGCTGGCGACGCCATCGACCTCTGCTACGCCAAGGACTGCGGCCGGGCCATCGCCCAACTCCAGGTCGCCGACCGGCTATCCCACCGCACCTACAACGTCGCCTCCGGCCGGGCCACCAGCAACGCCGAGGTCATCGCCGCGATCAAGAAGGTCGTCCCCGACGCCGCGATCGACCTAGCCGACGGCGGAACCGCGCAGCCCCACCTCGACATCACCCGTCTACACCAGGACACCGGCTACCGGCCCGAGTACGACACCGACCGGGCCGTCGCCGACTACCTGTCCTGGCTGCGCGCCGGCAACCCGCGCTGAGCAGAGTTTGTTAGGTGTCGGACGGCGGTTGCCAGACAAGCCTGACCACGACGAACATCGCCGTGGGCACTTGTTCTTGGGGGTTTGGATGCCACGATTGGAGCGCCCGCTCGACGCGGGCGACACGCCGCTGCTGCGCTTCGCCGCCGGCCTGCGAGCGCTTCGCGCACACGCCGGAAATCCGACGTATCGGGAGCTCAGCACGCTCGCGCACTATTCGACCGCCGTGCTGTGCGACGCGGCCGGTGGCCGCAAGCTGCCGAGCAAGGCGGTGACACTGGCCTTCGTGGCCGCTTGCGACGGCGACCCGTCGGAATGGGCGGCCCGGTGGCGCGAGGTGGCCGACCAGCTCGCGCCGGACCGGCCGCCGCCCTCGTTGGAATCGGCCCCCTATCCGGGCCTTGCGGCGTTCCAGATTTCCGACGCCGCCCGGTTCTTCGGACGGGAAAAACTGCTGGCCGAGTTGCTGGAGCACGTCCGTTCACACCGTTTTGTCGGCGTTTTCGGCGCGTCCGGCTCTGGCAAGTCCTCGCTGCTCCGGGCCGGCCTCGCCGCCCAGGCCAGCGGGCCGGTGGTCGTCATGACACCGGGCGTCTCCCCGCTGGAGGAATGTGCCGTCCGGCTCGGCGCGCTGACCGGTGATTCGGCCGCCATGCTGCACACCGAATTCGCCGCCGACCCCGGCAATCTCCATCTGCGGATCAGCCAGGCGTTGGCCGACAGCTCCGAGGACCTGCTGCTGATCGTCGACCAGTTCGAGGAGATCTTCACCCTCGGCGCCGACTCGGGTCCGTTCATCGAGGCCCTGGTTCACGCCGCCACCACGGAACGCAGCCGGGTCCGGGTCGTGCTCGGGGTCCGGGCCGACTTCTTCGGCCACTGCGGTTCCGTGCCCGCCTTGCGCGACGCGCTGCGTGACCGCACGGTTCTGGTCGGCGCCATGACCCCCGACGAGCTTCGCGAGGCCGTCACCCGCCCCGCCGCCGAAGTCGGCCTCACCGTCGAAACCGCGTTGGTCACCCGCATCATCGCCGACGCCGGCAAGGAATCGGGCGCGCTGCCGCTGGTTTCCCACGCCCTGCGCGAGACGTGGCAACGCCGTCAGGGCATTGCCCTCACGCTGGCCGCCTACGAGGCCGCCGGCGGCATCCAGCACGCCATCGCCCGTACCGCCGAGGCCGTCTTCACCCACCTCGATCCCGCTCAACAGGCCGCCGCCCGCCAGGTCTTCCTGCGGCTGGTCGCCATCAGCGACGAGGACACCAAACGCCGCCTGCGCCGTGCCGAGCTCGACGCCGGCGACTCCGCCGTGCTCGCCGCGCTCACCGCCAGCCGCCTCGTCACCGTCGGGCAGGACCACGTCGAGATCACCCACGAGGCGCTCATCAGCCACTGGCCCCGGCTGCGCGACTGGCTCGGCGAGGACCGTGACGGCTTGCGTACCCACCGTCTCCTCACCGACGCCGCCGCCGAGTGGACAGCCCTCGACCGCGATCCCGGCTCCCTGTACCGCGGCACCCGCCTGGCCTTGGCCCAGGACTGGTCGCAGCGCAGCGACGTCCGGCTCTGCGCCGACGAACGGGCCTTCCTCGACGCCAGCACCCACGCCACTCGCCGCCAGTCCCGTCGGCTCCGGCGCTTGGTCGCCCTGCTGGTCGCGTTGCTGGTCGCGGTGTCAGGCACCACGGTGTACTCGGTGATTCAGCAGCACAGCACCGCCGATGCCTTGCGCCGCGTGGCCCTCCAGAAGGTGGAGGACGAGGTCCGGAGCGACTCGCCGGGCGACCCGAGTGTGGTGGCGGCCCTGGCGGTGGCCGACTACCGGCTCGATCCGACGCCCCAGCACCGCGGCCAGCTGTTGCGCTGGTCCGGGATCCCGGCGTCGGTGCCGGCGGCGCGCTCGTCCGCGGTGTTCAGCGCGACCGGGACCTTCGCCGCCTCGGTCGACGGCATGGGCAAGATCACCCTGCTCGCCGGTCCGGACCTCAAACCCGGCAAGGAGCTGCCCGCTCGCGGCGCGCGGGTGCGGTCCATCGCCGTCGCACCGAACGGCCGGCACGTCGCGGTGTCCTATGAGGACGGTGAGACAGCCCTGTGGGACACCTCTCCCAGCAGTGGGCCGACGCTGGTTCGCACCTGGACCGGCCGGCAGACCTACGTCGCGTTCAACGGCGACGGCACCGGCCTGGCCATCGGCGACGTGGTGTCGGGGCCGTCGAACGGCACCTCGACCAACTCTCGGCTGGAACTGTGGAACGTCGACGAGCCCCGACGCGACCAGCCCATGAAGACGTTGACCGAACCATGGAGTCAGACCGCCTTCGCCGCCGACGCACCGCGGGCCGTGGTTCGAGCCAGCGCCCCGGGCGCGTTGACGTGGAACGATCCCACCAACCCCGCGACGGCGCGGAACGAGCTCGAAGCGGTCTCGCTGCCGGTAGCCGAGGCACAGTCCGACCGATTCGTCCTTGTCGCCACACCGTCCGAGTTCGCGCGCGGGCCGGCCAGCCTGTTCGATGTCGCCCCCGATGGGAAGGCCGACCAGGATCAGCCTCTGTCGTCCAGAGTGAACCTGCAGTTCCAGCCGCTGTTCAACCGAGACGGCAGTCTTGCCGTGCTGCCCGACGGCACGAACGGCGTCGCGGTCTGGGATGTGCACCATCCACAGCAGTACGCCGCGCTTTCCGGTTGGCCGGGTCAGGTACTGGCGGCCGCGATCACACCGGACGGGCGACTGGCCGTCATCACCACCGAGACCCAGCTGGTCGTTCCCCTCGACGTCGAACCGGCGATCGCGGGCATCTGCCGGGGGCTTGTCACGCCGCTCCGCCAGCACGTGCAGGCCGAGTGGTCGTCGTACTTCCCGGACATGGATGTGCCGTACCCGTGCCCGGAGTGGCCTTAGCGGCTCGCGGCCGCGCGGTGCAGGAGGCTCCCCCGGTCCAGACCGACCAGCGTCGCCACCCCGGCCCCGACCAGCAGGGCCGCGCCGGCCGCGGCGACGGCGGTGCCGACGAGAGGCGCAGTGACCGGGGCGAAGCCGTCGAAGCCGAGGAAGGACTCCAGCACGATGGCGCCGGCGCAGACCAGGTAGCCGGCGCAGCCGAGGACGGTGACACGGGTGCGGGTCGCGGACGGCCAGGTGGTGAAACCGGTCAGCCAGGCCAGGATCGGCAGCACGAGAATGCCCTGCATGGCGGCGGCATGGGCCGGCACCAGCACCACCGCGGCGTCGTAGGCGGCGTCGAGGGAGGCGGTGCGGGCCTCGGTCGTGCCGATGGCGATCATCATCGCGCCGATGACCAGGCCGACCAGAAGGCTGCCGAGGCCGACCTGGACGGCGAGCCGCTGCCCGGGCGACGCCGCCGACGGCCGGAAAGCCGCCCGGAGCAGCGCCAACGTGGTCACGATGAGCACCCCGCCGCCGGCGGCCGCGCTGAACGCGAAGGCGGCGTTCACCGGCGTGGTGGTGTTGAAGTGCGACGGGACCCCGCGCCAGGCCTGCACGGAGATCACCACGACCTCGACCACCGAGGCCGCCGCGAACGCGCCGAGCACCGTGCGGCGGGCCCGCAGGTCGACGAAGGTGCTGGCCCAGGTCACGGCGAACAACGTGAGCCCGAACGCCATGCCGAAGTCCGCCGGCTTGCGCCAGGACACCGGGCCGTCCCACGGCCCGCCGAGCGCCGCCTGCACGCCCAGATGCGCGAGACCGCTGGCGAACAGCACGGCCGCGACCAGGTAACACACGCGTTCGATCCTCATGGCGCCGACGGTAGGGCCGTGACCGGCCGGCAGACATCGCCCGCAGGACGTACCTACGACCTACGCGTGCCGGCGTACGCGACTACCCTGGCGCGGGCCACGAGTACGACAGGAGCCGCACCCCATGGACCGCGACGAATTCGACGACGACGCGTTCGAGCAGCTCGATGCCCAGGACACCCTCGACGACGGGGCCGCCGACCCGCTGGACGAGGGCTTCTCCCCGGTCGAGAAGCCGTGGGTGTTGGACGACTGGGGCACCACGCCCCGTGAGCAGCTCATCGGTCAGTCCCTGGACGACCGGCTGGCCCGGGAGCTCCCGGAGTTCGGCGCGGGCGAGGCCGACGACGACGGCCTGGGCGACCTGTCCGGCTCCGACGGCGAGCTCCGCGACTACGACGAGGTCGGCGACGTCCGGGCCGGTCGCCTGGTCAGCGAGTCCTACATCGCCTCGGATGCCGCCAGCGCCGGCGGCGGCGAGTGGGACGCCGATCTGCTCGGCGTCGATGTCGGCATCGACGGCGCCGGCGCATCGGCCGAGGAGGCCGCCGTCCACATCATCCGCGACGAAAACGCCTGAACCCCCGCGAGTCACGCTCTCAGACACACCGAAATACGGTTTCCAGCAGATCTGAGCCCCGAGACTCACTTAGGCCCTGATCGTCCATTTCGGTGTGACGCCGTGCACGAATTGCCGGTGACGGCACAGAAATCCACTGTGGAGTCCAGATCCGTCCGCGGGTTTTTCGGTGCCGCAGAATGGATCGGTGAACCGGAGACTACTGACGGCGCTGGTCGTGGCGGGGCTGCTGGCCGCTGGGTGCGGCGCCGCGAACAACGGCACCGTGCAGCCGGCCGAGCAGGCGGCGGGCCACAACGACATCAATCCGCAGCCGGCCGACCGCATCAAGCCCGGCGGGGTGATGCAGTGGCCGGTCGACGCGGTCAACGGCAACTGGAACCCGAACTCGGTGGACGGCTCCAGCCAGACCGGGCAGTGGGAGCTGACCAACGCCCTGCTGCCCTGGCTGTTCACCGCGAAGGCCGACAACTCGCTGGTCCTCAACCACGACTACCTCACGTCGGCCGCACTGATCTCGACGAACCCTCAGGTCGTCGAGTACAAGGTCAACCCGAAGGCCAGGTGGTCGAACGGCCGGGCGATCAGCTGGGAGGACTTCCGGGCGGCCTGGCAGGCGTGCAACGGGACGAACACCGCCTACCAGTGCGCCGGCACGGCCGGTCTGGAGAACATCGGCAGCGTCACGAAAGGCGTTGACGACCAGGACGTGAAGGTCACCTTCGCCCGGCCGTTCGGTGAGTGGCAGAGCCTGTTCTCCCCGTTGACGCCCAAGGAGCTCAACGCCACCGCGGACGAGTTCGACCGGGGCCGGGCCGACAAGCCGAAGATCACCGCGGCCGCCTTCACGTTCGACAAGATCGACGCCACCGCCAAGACCGTCTCCGTCGTCAGGGACCCGGCCTGGTGGGGCAGGCCGGCGCACCTGGACCGAATCCTGTTCAAGGTGGTCGACCGCGCCGCCCTGCCGGACGCGTTCGCCAGCGGCGCCATCGACTTCTACCGCATCGGCTCCAGCCTCGACCTGTACCAGCGGGCCCGGACGACCAAGGGGCTGACGGTCCGCCAGGCCACCGAGGCGTCGTACAACCTGCTGGACTTCAACGGCGCCGACGGCACCCCGCTGCACGACCAGGCCACTCGGGTCGCGGTGGAGCAGGCGATCGACAACCAGGCCATCGCCAAGGCGCTGCTCGGCCGATGCTGCCGAACCCGCAGCCGCTCGGCAACCACTTCTTCGCGCAGGGAACCGCCCAGTACCAGGACAATTCCGGGCCGGTGAAGTTCAATCCGGAGGCATCGAAGAAGACGCTGGACGATCTGGGCTACCGGCAGAACGGCACGTTCCGGGCCAAGGACGGCAAGGAGTTCGACCTCACCCTGGTGGTGCCGACCGACATCGCACTCAGCAGCGCCATCGCCACCCTGGTGCAGTCCCAGCTCAAAGCCGTCGGCGTCAACGTGAAGATCAACGCCGTGCCGCCGGACGAGCTGTTCAGCAAGTACGTCAACCGCGGCGCCGTCGACGTGATCGGCTACAGCACCACCACACCGGCGCAGCCGCTGGCCGCCGTCAAGAGCCAGTTCTACTACACGCCCGGCGCCGCCGGCCTCAACTACAGCGCCATCGGCAGCGCGACCGTCAACAAGCTGCTGGACGACGCGTCGGCCGAGCTGGACGAGGGCAGACGGACCGCCCTCATCCAACAGGCCGACGCCGAGATCTGGCGGCAGGGCCACGTGCTGCCCACGTACCAGATTCCCGGCACTTACGGCGTGCGCGACACCTGGCCGACTTCGGCGCACCCGGCTTCGCGCAGTTCCCGCTGGACTACGCGGCCATCGGCTTCACGAGCTAGTCGAACTTCAGGCCGCCGGTCCTGGTCCGCTTGATCTCGAAGAAGTCCGGGTAGCCGGCCAGCGCCACCGCGCCGTCGAACACCCTCAGCGCCGCCGCGCCGCGCGGGACGGAGCTGAGCACCGGACCGAAGAAGGCGACCCCGTCGATGTGGATGGTCGGCGTGCCGACGTCCATGCCGACGGGGTCCATGCCCTCGTGGTGGCTCTTGCGCACGGCCTCGTCGTACTCGGTCGAGTCCGCGGCCGCCGCCAGCTCCGCCGGCGCACCCATCGCCGCCAGCGCCGCCGCGATCACCGCACGGCGGTCCTTGTTGCCCTGGTTGTGGTTGCGGACGCCGAACTCCGTGTAGTAGTCCCGCAGCGCCGCCTCGCCTCGTTCCCGCGCCAGCGCCGCCGCCACTCGCACGGCCCACCAGGCCTCGTCACTCTGCTTCTGGTACTGCTGCGGCGCGTCGTCACGGCCGGTGTTGAGCACGGCCAGGCTCATGATCCGGAACCGCAGGTCCAGCTCGCGCTGCCGCTCCACCTCCAGGATCCACCGCGACGTGATCCACGCGAACGGGCAGATCGGGTCGAAGTAGAAGTCGACCTTGGTCATCGGGTGCTCTCCCCAGGTGTCGGCAGGCCCCAAGCATGCCAAATCCGCGCCGGGAAGACCCGAAAAATCAGGTGGTCACGGGGATGGGCCGGCCACGCAACAGCCGCGCGACCTCCGAGCGGAGCTCAACGAACGTCTCGGACCCCCGGGTGGTGATCTGGTCCCGGTTGCGCGGCAGGTCGACGGGCAGGTCGGCCAGCACCCGGGCGGGCGAGCCGGACAGCACGAGCACGCGGTCGCCGAGGTAGACGCTCTCATCGATGTCGTGGGTGACGAGCAGCATGGTGGTGCCCTGCTCGGCGTGCACGCGAAGCAGCAGATCCTCGAGCTCGAACCGGGTCTGGGCGTCCACGGAGGCGAACGGCTCGTCGAGCAGGAGGAGCGACGGCTGGTAGGCCAAGGCTCGCGCGAGGGCGACCCGTTGCTGCATCCCGCCGGACAGCTGCTGCGGATGCTTGTGCGCCGCGCCGGCCAGCCCGACCTGGGCCAGGGCGAAGCGGGCCCGGTCCTGGCGTTCGTTGCGGCGCATGCGGCCCCGCAGCGGAAACTCCACATTGGACTGGACGGTCAGCCACGGGAACAGCGAGCGGCTGTAGTCCTGGAACACCACGGCGAGGTCGTCGGGCACGCCGCGAACCGGGGATCCGTGCAGCAGCACCGATCCACGGGTCGGCGCGAGCAGGCCGGCGATGGCCCGCAGCAGGGTGGACTTGCCGCACCCGGACGGCCCGACGATGCAGGCCAGCTCACCGGTGTCCACAGTGAACGACAGCTCGGCGATGGCGGCGTGGTCGCCGCCGTAGACATGGCTCAACCGAGCCAACTCAAGCATGGTCGACAAGGTGTCCTCCTGCTCGGGCCGGCGGGCGGCGCCCGCCCGCGACGGGATGCCAGCCCAACGCCTGCCGCTCCACCGCGAGCAGCAGCGTGTTGAGGGTGTAGCCGAGCACGCCGATCAGCACGACCACCGCCCACATCTGGGCGAAGTCGAACTGGTCCTGCGCGTCGCGGAGCTCGCCGCCGAGGCCGCCGTTGGCGGCGAACAGCTCGGCGACCACCATCAGCGTGACCGACTGCGACAGGCTCACCCGCAGCCCGGCGAAGATCTTCGGCAGCGCCGCCGGCAGCACGATGCCGAGCAGCCGCCGCACGGCCGGCACGCGGAACGACCGCGCGGTGTCCAGCTGCACACGGTCGACCGTCCGCACACCGTCCACAGTGTTCAGCAGGACGGCCCACACCGCGCCGAAGAGGATCACGGTGAGCACCATCTGCGTGCCGAGTCGGCACAACAGCACGAACACCGGCACCAACGCCGGCAGCGGCAGCGAGCGGAAGAACGCGAACACCGGCCCCGTGTACTCCAGCAGCCGCCGGGACAGGCCGAGGGCCGTGCCCACCACGACCCCGGCCACCACCGCCAGCAGCCAGCCGCCGACCAGCCGACCGATGCTGGGCAGCAGCGCGTCGACGGCGTCCGGGCTAAGGAACAGCGTCGCGGCCGTGCCGGACAACCACATCTGCCACCCGGCGTCGAGGATTTCCAGCGGCGTCGGGAAGTACGGGTGGTCGGCGACCGTGGTGAGCACCTGCCAGCACACCACCACGGCCAGGAAAACGCCCCAGCGCAGCAGGAATCGGCTCATGCCTGCCACCCGAACCAGCGTCGGTGCACCCGTTCCAAGCCCGCGTTGATCACGTAGCCGAGCACGCCGGCCACCACCACGCCGGCCAGCACGCGGTCCATCCGCGTCGCGCCGCTGGCCGCGTCGAGGATCAGCTTGCCGATGCCGCCGCTGGCCCCGGTCAACATCTCGGCCGAGATCACCACCGCCAAGCCGATGGCGGCGGAAAGTCGCACGCCCGTCAGGACGAACGGGGCGATGCTCGGCAGCGCGACGCGGGTCAGCACCCGCACTCGCCCCGCGCCGAACACCCGAGCAGTGTCCACTTGCAACGGTTCGATCTCGGCGAACGCGTAGATGGTGTTGAACAGGATCGGCCACAGCCCCGCGAACACCGCCAGCGCGATCTTGGTCGTGGGTCCGCCGCCGATGGACACCACCAGCAGCGGGACCAGTGCCACGGCCGGGATCGGCCGCAGGAACTCCACGACCGTCCCGCTGGCCACCCGCAGCCACGGCACACTGGCCAGCGCCAGACCGGCCGGCACGGCGATCCCGACGGCCAGCGCCAGCGCGATCGCCCAGGACAGCATCGTGGCCACCACCGCCAGCAGAAACCCCGGATCCGCCAGCATCACCACCAACTGCGGGAACACGACCGACGGCGGCGGGAGGTAGCCGGCCGGCACCGCGCCGGCCCGCACCACGACTTCCCACAGCAGCAACAGAATCAGGACGCCGGCCAGTCCCCGCAGCGCCGCGCGCGGCCGCCACCGCTGTCGGTCCACGCCCCAGGGGCGCACCGATCCGGGCCGGCGGGTTGCCGTGTGGCCCACCGCGTTCCTCCTCGTCCTCAGCCCAGCTGCGGCAGGATCATCGGCTTGATGTCGAACTTCTGGCCGATCAGCCCGAACTGCTGCATCAGGTCCGGCACCCGTTGCAACCGGGTCGGGTCGGCCGAGATCGGGTAGGACGGCAGGTGGATCACCGGCGCGACGTCCGGCTGCACGTTCGCGTTGTCCACCATGGTCTGCTTGACCTCGGTGTCGCCCTGCTGGGTGGCGGCCTCGGTCTGCGCCTTGCGGATCGCCCGCTGGAAGGCGGCGACGGTCCTGGGCAGCTGCTTGGTCGTCTGCTCGGTGGCCATGTAGCCGCTGAGCGGGATCCCGTCCAGCGCGCCGGTCAGCGGCTGGAACACCGTGGTGACGCCGGCCTGCGCCTGCGCGATGGTGACGTACGGCTCGGCGAAGAAGGCGGCGTCGATCTCGCCGCTCTCCAGCTTCGGCAGCATGTCGGCGAAGCCGATCTGCTTCCAGTCCACTGTGGACCAGTCCACCTTGGCCGCGCGCAGGCCGGCCATCACGGCCAGGTCGGCCATGGTGCCACGGGCGGTGACGGCGATCTTCTTGCCCTTGAGGTCTTCCGCACGGGTGAGGGGAGATCCCTTCTTCACCACCACGGCGGTGGTGTCGGGCTTGGCCGCGGAGGCGTCGGCCACCACCCGGAGGTTCTGCTTGCCGTTGGTCTTCAGCTGCGCCTGCACCAGCACCGGGTAGGTGGCGAAGCCGAAGTCGGCGTCCCCGCCGAAGACGCTGCTGATCACGCCCGGGCCGTTGGGCTTGTTGACCAGGGTGACGTCGAGGCCCTCGGCGGCGAAGTAGCCGTTCTTCTTGGCCAGCCACAGTGGACCGACGTCGGTGCAGGGGATCAGCGAGACGTTGATCTTGGTTTTCTCCAGCGTGTTGTTGCTGGCGGCCTGCACGTTCGGGTCCGTGGAGCCGCCGAGCAGGCTGCAGCCGGAGTCCACCGCGGCCACCGCGGCCGCCGCCGTCACCGACAGGAACAGCCGCCGCGACCAGGGCCTGCCCACCGTCGGACCGGCGTGTGGATCAGTCATGTCGATCTTTCTCCTGACCACTCAAGGATCGAATTCACAATTGACGTGACGCGGATCACCGCCTCGACGGACGAGACTCTAGCGACATCCGCAATACCGTCATCCATGCGGCACACGCGTCCGCGAAGCGGAAATACTGCGGTCACAGCCCCGCACCGAGGCCGTTCCGCCGCACGGTTTAGGCCGAAGCGCGGAGTCAATTTGCCAGTAGCCGGATCGTCCTAGCAGACGCCATCGCGTCCATGCGGGTGAATTCGCCACAAATGATCAAGACGGAAACCGCCGGCACGGGCGTTCGAAAACCGTCCACATGATGGTGAAACGGGCTTCTGATTGCCTCGACAACCTTTGACATGACCGGCGTCCATTGGTGGGACGTCACCCCGACGCGCGTCACTGCGGCGTCCCCGCCTGTGTTAAGAAGCTCCGGTGCAATTGCATCCGGCCGTTCGAAACGTTTCGGGTGCGCAGCGTTCAATCGTCAACTGTCGACAAAAGGGCCGCGACATCCACCCTCGAACTCCGATTCGCCTGACGGGTCCTTGTTCGGATGACCAGGGGAGCGTGTGAGGAAGTGTCCGAGCGTCGGGTCTCCCACGACGAGTCGAGCCACCCCCAGCCCCGTCGACCGGTGACGGGCCGACGACCGGGTCCGGGCGGCTCGGCCGGCGGCCGATGGCGGCTGCGCAACTGGCGGCTGCGCACCAAGGTCGGCGCGGTGCTGCTGGTGCCCACGGTCGCCGCCCTGCTGCTGGGCGGCCTGCGGGTGCAGTCCGAGATCGACAACGCCAACAACTTCCACCGCACGGTCGCCCAGGTCGACGTGGCCAGCCAGATCACCGAGGTGGTCCACCAGCTCCAGAAGGAGCGGGTGCTCATGGTCACCGGCGCGGCCGCGACCAGCCCGGCGGTGGCCTCGTCCAACACCGGCGCCAACCCGCTGCCCGCCCAGCTGGACCGGACCAACGGCGCCATCGCCGAGCTGCGGACCGCGGTGGCCAAGCTGAACCTGCCCGACGCCGGCGCCATGGACCGGTACAACCGGGCCGTCGACGGCCTGAGCACGCTGACCACGCTGCGCGTGCTGGCCCAGCGCGGCGTCTACCCGGACAACGCGCTGTTCACCGAGTACACCTCCGTGATCGACACGTTGGTGCAGGTCGGGCGGGAGGTCACGGCCGCCGCCGGCACCCAGGAGCTGTCCCGGGTCAGCACCGCGGCCCAGACCCTGACCTCGGCCAAGGAGCAGCTCGCCCAGCTGGACGCGCTGCTGCGGATCGCCGCCACGCACAACTCGTTCCAGTCCTCGCTCAACCAGGACCGGGCCCGTTCCGCGAATGCCGCGTTCACCGCCTCGGTCACCGACTTCACCGCGGTCGCCACCAGCCAGGAGCGGCAGTCGTTCAGCGACGGCTACAGCGGCTCCGACGTCGACGCCGACCACCTGATCGAGCAGTCCGCGCTGCTCACGCCCAGTCCGACGGCCCCGCTCAACATCGACATCGGCTCGTTCACCACGGCCAGCGCCGTCGCCAACGACAAGTTCCACCAGGTCGAGCTGGGCCTGATCGGGCAGCTGCGGGCGCAGGCGTCGGCGCTGGCCGGCGACGCGGCGGCCGCGGCCGGCCGGGACATCGCGGCCCTGCTCGGCACGCTGATGATCGCGCTCGGCCTGATGCTGGTGATGGCGTGGTCGCTGCTCACGCCGCTGCGCCGGCTGCGGCTGGAGGCCCTGGACATCGCCAACGTCCGGCTGCCGCAGACCCTGCGGCGCATCCTCGCCGACCCGGAGCCGATGGAGGCGGCGAAGAACGCCGTCGACCCGGTGTCGGTGTTCAGCCGGGAGGAGATCGGCCAGCTGGCCCGGTCCTTCGACCTGGTGCACGACCAGGCCGTGCGGATGGCCGTCGACCAGGCGGTGCTGCGCGACAACGTGAACGCGATCTTCGTCAACCTGTCCCGGCGCAGCCAGGCGCTGGTCGAGCGGCAGCTGTGCGAGCTGGACCGGCTGGAGCAGAACGAGCAGGACCCGGACCAGCTGGCCCGGTTCTTCGTGCTGGACCACCTGGCCACCCGGATGCGCCGCAACAGCGAGAACCTGATCATCCTGTCCGGCACCGGGCTGACCAAGGCCCTGGTCCGGCCGCTGCCGCTGGCCGAGCTGGTCGGCGCGGCCATCTCCGAGGTCGAGCACTACGCCCGGGTCAAGGCCACCGGCCTGCCGACCGCGCTGGTGCACGGCCGCGCGGTCAAGGACCTGATCCACCTGATCGCCGAGCTGCTGGACAACGCCACCACGTACTCCGAGGCCTCGACCACCGTGACGATCGCGGCCCGGCAGCTGCGCGGCGGGCAGCTGGCCATGCAGATCTCCGACTCCGGCATGGGCATGACCACCGACGAGCTGGACGCGGCCAACCACAAGCTGGCCGACCCGCCGGACTTCGACGTCACGGTGGCCCGGCGGATGGGCCTGTACGTGGTCGGTCGGCTGGCCCAGCGGCACAACATCAAGGTCCGGCTGCGCAGCGGCGACTTCATCGAGGGCGGCACCAAGGCGGTCATCACGGTGCCGGCCGACCTGCTGGCCGCGCCGCGTGAGCAGGACGAGCTCCCCGACACCGGTCTGCCCGTCCGCCGGCCGGCCCGGCTGGAGGAGACGCAGCCCGATCTGGCCGCTCACGTGCACATTCCGCAGCAGAACGGCAGCCTGTTCCGGCCGCCGGCCGAGGCCGAGCCGGAGCCGGTCCCGGTCAAGGAGCCGGAGCCCGAGCCGACCACGCGCCTGCCCATCTACGAGGAAGTCCTGTCCCGCTGGTTCCAGCCGGCCGAGATGCCGGTCGAGCTGGAGGAGTGGCCGGTCGACGAGCCGGACGCCCCGCCGCTGCCGGCCCTGCCGGCGGCCGAGGCCGAACCCGTCGTCGACAAGCCCGTGCCGGAGCCGGTGAACCGGCACGAGGCGCCGGTCCGGAGCTGGGTCTCGCCGGCCGACGAGGGTTGGCTGACCGTGCGGACCAAGCTCAGCGGACCGGCGTCCGACCAGGTCACGGCGGTCGGCCTGCCCAAGCGTGTGCCGAACAAGCACCTCGTGCCCGGCTCGGCGGCGCCGCGTACCCCGATTCCCGAGGTGCAGGAGACGCGGCCGCCGCAGTTCGGTGAGCGCAGCCCGGAGACGACCCGCAGCCGGCTGTCCGGCTTCCAGCGCGGCCTCGGGCGGGCCCGCCGGCACGCCCTGGACAGCCCGGAAGACGACCTGGCCGAGACCCGTGGCTGAGAGTGGACCCGTGGCCGAGAGTGGAGAGGACCCGATGACCAACCAGGAGCCCGGCGACTTCGCGTGGTTCATCAGCGACTTCGTGCACCGCGTGCCCGAGGTGGCGCACGCCGTCGTGGTGTCGGCCGACGGGCTGCTGCTCGCCGGCTCGCACGCGCTGCCGTCGGACCGGGCCGAGCAGGTGTCCAGCGTGGCCAGCGGCCTGGTCAGCCTGGCCAAGGGGGCCGCCCGCTGCTTCGACTACGGCGAGGTGGTGCAGACGATCGTCGAGATGCGGCAGGGCTACCTGTTCCTGATGTCGATCAGTGACGGGTCCTGTCTTGCCGTGTTGGCCGCACCGAACTGCCAGATGGACGTGGTCGCGTACGAGATGTCCATGCTGGTCGAGCGCATGGCCAGCCGGCTGACGCCCGAGCTGCGGGCCCAGCTGATCGCCGCCGCGGTCCAGGGTTGAGGTCATGCGGCCGGGGTCATGACGGTTGGGGCTGGGCCTGGGGTGGGGCCTGGGCCGCCTCGCGTTTCGCCCGCTGCTTGAGCAGCACGCCGAGCAGCGGGCCAAGGGTCAGCGCGATGGCCAGCGTGCCCGGGCCGACGGTGCCGGCGCGGATGGCCTGCATCGGGTCGGCCAGAAGCAGGCCCAGGATGAGAACGCTGAGCTCGAGTCCGGTGCGGACGGTCCGGACGCTCCAGCCCCAGCGGGCGCAGGCGCCGGTCATCAGGCCGTCCCGCGCGCCCGGGCCGAGCCGGGCCAGGATCACCAGGGCCGTGCCGGCCGCGAACACGCCGATACCGCCGGCCAGCAGCGCCGTCCGGTACACGAGGTCGTCGGGCACCGGCACGATCGAGAGCACCACGTCGCAGGAGACGCCAGGCAGGATGGTGGTGGCCACCGTGCCCAGGCCGGGGCGCTGACGCAGCGGCCACCAGAACAGCAGGACCAGCAGCGCGACGCCGATGATCACCGTGCCCGGGGAGACGCCGAGCATCTTGGCCAGGGCCAGGTGCAGCACGTCCCAGGGCTGCGCGCCGAGGTGCGCGCGGATCATCATCGCGAGTCCGGCGCCCATCGCCGACGCGCCGACGATCACCCGGAACAATCGCCATGCCAGTTTCAGCAGCTGGGGCCGGGCTTTTGTGATCACCGTGTTGTCGTGCGGCCGTCGCGGCGCGGCCAGGCATTGCGCCTTGTGGACCGGACGGGGCCGACCGGCCATTGTGCGGTCTTCCGGCGGCCGGAGGCCGAGGCAGGTTCTGGTGGGCGCTTGCGCGCCCTCCGGTGGCACCCGGATGGACGGTTCGCCCCTGGCAATTTGCTCGTCGTCCACATCGCGTATTCGGCGAATTTCCTCCACCAGAATCGGCCTCCTCACACCCCCGGGAACGGGTTCAGTCTCGACCAAGTATCCGGATTCGGGAATAGGCAGAAAAGGTGAACGGTGTGGCGTCACGCCTTCGAATTACGCCATGATGATGCAGCTGCACGTGCACGCGAGCATTTCCGCAGTCCACGAACGGTGCTTCCGATCACCCGGACGGAGTCGGACGGAGACGTCCGACGGTCGGACAGGTTACGGAATGGGTAATTGCAGGGCCCACCATGAAAGCGCTCCATGCAATCCCATGACGCAATCGCGCCATTAAATCCCGGCGACTCGTGCCGCAAGCCGGCCGGCGTGTCACCCCGTTCGCCGGGCGAAGAACCGGATGAAGACGGTCGCGTCGGGGAAGCCGAGCCGCGGCCCGACCGCCGCCGCGACCGGTCTCGCGCGGCCCGCCACGAAGGTGTGACAGGCGGACCACGAGACGCCGCAACACGTTCCCGTGAATCTCTGACGGAAGCTCACCCCACTGGCGGTACTGCTTGTCCAGGTGGTCCAACACCCGCCACACCGTGTCACGGCCCCATCGGCCACTTGTCCGACAGCAGCCGGGCTCACGTCCCCAGTGCAGGGTGCCGGCGGGCGCGGAGGGTCGCGGGCGAGACGGAAACCGGGTTGACCAGGCGATAGATTGACAAGGGTGAGCGAACGCGCCTTCCACCCGCTGCCGACCGAGATCGACCTGCCTGCGGCCGAGCGGGAGATGCTGCGGCGCTGGCGTGAGACGGAGGTGTTCCGGCGGTCACTGGAGCAGACGGCGGCGGGGCCGAGCTGGGGGTTCTTCGAGGGACCGCCGACGGCGAACGGGAAGCCGGGCACGCACCACGTCGAGGCCAGGGTGTTCAAGGACCTGTTCCCCCGGTTCAAGACGATGAAGGGCCACCACGTCGAGCGGCGAGCGGGCTGGGACTGCCACGGCCTGCCGGTGGAGCTCGCGGTGGAGAAGGAACTGGGCTTCACGAAGAAGCAGGACATCGAGGCGTACGGCATCGCGGAGTTCAACGCCCGCTGCCGCGAGTCGGCGCTGCGCAACGTCGCCGACTTCGCGGCGATGACCGAGCGCATGGGCTACTGGGTGGACCTGGACAACGCCTACCTGACGATGGCGCCGTCCTATGTGGAGAGCGTCTGGTGGTCCCTGAAGCAGGTGTTCGACAAGGGTCTGCTGGTCGAGGATCACCGAGTCACGCCGTACTGCCCCAGGGACGAGACGCCGCTGTCGGACCACGAGGTGGCGCAGGGCTACCAGGACGACATCGACCCCTCGGTGCACGTGAGGTTCCCGCTGACGAGTGGCCCCTGGCAGGGCTCGAACCTGCTGGTGTGGACGACAACGCCCTGGACGCTGCCGTCGAACACGGCGGTGGCGGTGCACCCGGAGGCGACGTACGTGCTGGCCGAGCGGGCTGGCGAGAAGATCGTCACGGCCGAGCCGCTCGTCCCGGAAAACGCCACGGTCATCGAGCGGAAAACCGGCGCGGAACTGGCCGGCACAACCTATCGGCGTCCGCTCGACCTGCTGCCGCTCAGCGAGTTCGGCGACGAGGCGTTCCGGGTGTTCACGGCCGGCTACGTCACGATGGACAGCGGCACCGGGATCGTGCACCTGGCGCCGGCGTTCGGCGCGGAGGACATGGCGGTGGCCCGCCGGCACGGCCTGCCGATGGTCAACCCGATCGGCGTCGACGGCCACTTCCGGCACGACGTCCCGCTGATCGGCGGGCTGTTCTTCCGTGACGCCAACGAACCGGTCATCGAGGAACTGACCGCCCGCGGCCTGTTGGTGAAGCACGAGCCCTACCCGCACAGCTATCCGCACTGCTGGCGCTGCGGCACGGCGCTGATCTACTACGCGCTGCCGTCCTGGTTCATCCGCACGACCGAGATCAAGGACCGGCTGGTCGCGGAGAACGAGGCCACGAACTGGCATCCCCAGCACATCAAGCACGGCCGGTACGGGGCGTGGCTGCACAACAACGTGGACTGGGCGTTGTCCCGCAACCGGTTCTGGGGCACTCCCCTGCCGATCTGGCGCTGCGCGGACAACCACCTGACGTGCGTGGAGTCGCTCGCCGAACTGTCCACTCTGGCCGGTGCGGACCTTCGAGACGTCGATCCGCACCGCCCGTTCGTGGACGAGATCGCCTTCCCCTGCCCGGAATGCGCCCAGGAGGCCAAGCGCGTCCCACAGGTGATCGACGTCTGGTACGACTCGGGCGCGATGCCGTTCGCCCAGTGGGGTGCGCCGCACCGGAACCTCGAACAGTTCCGGAAGTCCTATCCGGCGCAGTACATCTGCGAGGCGATCGACCAGACCCGGGGCTGGTTCTACTCGATGATGACGGTCGGCACGCTGGTGTTCGACAAGTCCTCGTACGAGACGGTGCTGTGCCTGGGGCTGATCCTGGACGCCGAGGGCCGCAAGATGAGCAAGCACCTCGGCAACATCCTCGACCCGTTCGAGCTCTTCGACCGCTACGGCGCCGACGCCGTGCGCTGGCTGATGCTGGCCGGCGGCTCGCCGTGGGTGGACCGCCGCGTCGGCGACGAGGTGCTGAGCGAGATCGTCCGCAAGGTCCTGCTGACGTGCTGGAACGCGGCCTCGTTCTTCCTGCGCTACGCCGACCTCGCCGACTGGCGCCCCGGCGACGATCCGGAGCGGCACGTCATGGACCGCTGGCTGCTGGCCGAGCTGCACAGCGTCGCCGACGACGTGGACACCGCGCTGGAGGACTTCGACTCGGCCACGGCCGGCCGCCGGATCGCCACGTTCATCGACGACCTGTCCAACTGGTACATCCGCCGCTCGCGCCGTCGGTTCTGGCAGGCCGAGCCGTCCGCGCTGGCCACGCTGCACGAGGCCCTGGACGTGCTCACCCGCCTGATGGCCCCGTTCGTGCCGTTCACCACCGACTACCTGTGGCAACACCTGCACGCCGACGCCGACTCCGTACACCTCGCGTCCTGGCCGAAGGCCGCGGACCTGCCGGCGGACCCGGACCTGGTGGCGCAGATGCGACTGGTGCGGGATCTCGTGGAGCTCGGCCGCTCCACCCGGGCAGCGCACAAGATCCGCACGCGGCAGCCGCTGGCCCGAGCCATGGTGCACGCCGGCGGCTTCGCCGAGCTGCCCCACGACCTGCGCGAGCAGATCGCCGACGAGCTCAACGTGCGGGCGGTGGAGCCGATGACCACCGACCTGGTCGAGGTCACGGTCAAGCCGAACTTCCGGGTGCTGGGCAAGCGGTTCGGGCCGCGCATGCAGCAGCTGGCCAAGGCCATCGCCGCCGCCGGTCCGCCGGTCGACGGCGCGGTGACCGTCCACCTCGACGGCGAGGAGATCACGCTGTCGGGCGACGACCTGGTGCTGACCGAGCAGCCGCGCAAGGGCTGGGCGGTGACCACCGTGAACGGCGTGTCCGTGGCCCTGGACCTGGAGCTCGACGAGGAGCTCACGCTGGCCGGCCTGGCCCGCGACGCCGTCCGCCTGGTCCAGGACACCCGCAAGACCGCCGGCCTCGACATCGCGGACCGGATCCGGCTGTGGTGGACCGCCGATCGGCCGGACGTGGCGGCGGCGCTGCGCCGGCACCGCGATCTGCTGGCCGAGGAGGTGTTGGCGGTGGAGGTGACGGAAGGGGAGACAAACCTGGTTCCCACGACCTTCGCCGAGCTGGGGTTGACGGTCTGGCTGTCCAGGGCCTAGCCCGTGGCGGACGTCACCGGGACCTGCGCGTACGCCATCGACGCCGAGGAATGAAAACCATCGTCGGACCGTTTACCCTGAAGCGAAGGAGGTGGCGATGGCCACGGTGGAACTGACCGGCGAGAACTTCGACGAGGTTGTCGGCAAGGGCACGGTGCTGGTGGACTTCTGGGCCGCGTGGTGCGGGCCGTGTCGCCAGTTCGGACCGGTGTTCGAGCAGTCGTCCGAGCAGCACGAGGACATCGTGTACGCGAAGGTGGACACGGAGGCCCAGCAGCAGCTCGCGGCCGCGTTCGACATCCGCTCCATCCCGACGCTGATGGCCGTGCGCGACGGCGTGGTGGTGTTCTCCGAGCCGGGCGCGCTGCCGGCGGCGGCGCTGGAGGACCTGATCGGCCAGGTGCAGGCGCTGGACATGGACAAGGTCCGCGAGCAGATCGCGGCCGCCCAGAACCAGCAGTGACAGCTTTTTCCCGCCGGTTCCGACTCTGCGCACGACACTTCTCCCGGCCATAACGTGGCCGGGAGAAGTCGTCTGTGGAGATGGGGAACCATGCGCGCACTGTTGCTCGTCCGACGCGGCGCACCGTTGACCAGGTCGCACGTGCACACCTTGCGCCGCAAGGGTTTTGAGCCGTTCGTGCTGTCCTCGCGGCCGGCCGACGGCGGCGAGCAGTTCCGGCGGATGTGCGCGGACATCGAGGTGGAGCACGCGATCGCCGAGGGCGTCGCGATCACGTCCGCCGAGGTCGCCGAGGTCGTGAAGACCGTCGACGGCCTCGTTTTCTGTCTGACGCAGGCCGATTCGCTGCGGCCGCTGATGGCCGAGGCCAACCGGCTGCTGGGCGCGCCCGACGCGGCGCCGGAGGGGCTGCGGACGGCCCTGGACAAGCACCTGATGCGCAAGGCCCTCGACACGACCATCGACTCGCTCAAGCTCACCGATCCGGCGCTGCGACAGCGGATCGAGGCCGGGGAGGCCTTTGTCGTCAAGCCGAGGCGGGGCGTCGGCTCGCTGTGCGTTGGGCTCGCCCGCACGTGGTCGGACGTGGAGCAGCTCCAGCGAGCCTTCGACGAGGGTCCGGGCGACGCGGACATGATGGCCGAGTACTTCGCCGACAACGAGCTGATCGCCGAGTCGTTCTTCGACGGCCGCGAGCTCAGCCTGGAGATCGTCCGCCAGGGCGGCGTCGAGAAGATCGTGGTCGACCACGACAAGACGCTGATCGAGTTCGGCGCCGACACCGTGCTGGAGCGCGGCATGGCCTCCCCCGTCACGATCGTGACCGACGACGAGCTCAACCGGGCCAAGGCCGTCGCGCGGCAGGCGATGGACACGCTCGGGCTGACCGACGGCGGCTATCACGTCGAACTGCGGGTCGACGCCGACGGCGTGGTCGAGATCGTGGAGATCAACCCGCGGATCGGCGGCGGCATGGTGTGGGAGAGCATCCACGCCCAGTACGGCCGGTCCGTCACCGACGACTGGATCGACGTGCTCGCCGGCACGCCGGTCACGCCGCTGGGCGAACGCCGCTGCGGCACCTACGCGCAGCTGGCCTATCCCCGTGAGCAGCGGCAACTGCTGGGCGTGAACCGCAATCCGGCGATGCCCGACCCGGAGATCTACGACGAGCTGATCACGCCCGGCGAGGTGCCGATCGCGCACCGCGAGCACTTCGGCGCGCTCGTGCTGTGGCAGACGACATTGGCCACGCACCGCGAAGAGGTGGCCGCCCTGGTGCCCGTCGAGTACTGCGAGTTCGTCTACTCCCCCGGCCTCAGCGGTCGACCGGTTCTCCTTGTGCTGGAACCCGATTGGGACACGCTGCGGGCGGCGGTCGCGGTCGACGGCGTGGATGTCGTGGTCGGCCACCAGGGTCCGGTCGTCGTCACGCCCGAGTACGACGACATCCGCGACGGCCTCGCGCTACTGGTCCGCGTGCCCGACTGGTCCACTGTGGACTTGATCCTCGATGCCCTGAAGGGCGCGGAGATCGCCGACATCATGGCGCCCCACGACGTCACGCGCCAAGCTGAGGCGCGGCTGCGGAAGGCTCTGGCCTGACGTCCCCAACCCCGCAGACCACGCCAACCTCGCAGACCACGAGGTGCGGCGTAGCGTAGAAGTGCAGCATCAGGTCGCCGTAGGGCACCCACAGCTCGCCGTCCTCGTCCATGCCCCGATCATGGCGTCGGACGTGGCGGCCGGCGGCCTTCGATGCCGGCTCCGGGTCGCGTATGCGGAATCCGCATAACCACCGCCGGCCACGGGGCCAACGAACGCAGCTCCTGGGTGACGTGTGGGGAGCCGGAGATCCGGGCCAGCGAGGCGGCGTCGATGCCGGCCGATGTCGCCTCGTCCAGGTCGCCGGCCGCGGCGTGGGCGCGGGCGAGTTTGGCCGTGTGCACGCCCTGGAACCACGGGCAGGTGTGGCCCCACCGGAGCCGAAGGCGTTGGTAGATGGCGATCGCGTCCTGCGGGCGGCCCAGGTCCAGCAGGCAGGAGGCCCGTTGCGCCTCCAAGTGCTCGACATCCATCCAGTAGCCGACACGGTACTCGTCGGTCGCCGGGTGATCGACACCGTCGATCAGCGTCGTCGCCTGTTCCAGTCGATCGAGGCAGGCCGCTTCCTCACGCGCGAGCGCGAGGCCACGGGCCTCTTGCTGCAACGCCAACACCTTCAGCGCCGCACCGACACCGGGTTCCCGCCGGGCGGCACGGGCCAGGCCGATCATGCGGTCATGATCACCGACCGCCAGCTGGCTCATGCGCACGTACGCGTACGCCACCATGTCTCGGTCCTCGGCCGCCTGCGCCTGCTGCATCGCTCGGGCCGTCCACTGCTCGGCACCGTCCTCGTCCGTGCTCTCCTCGTGCAGCCAACCCAGGAACTCCGCGTACAGCGCGGTCACCGACAGCAGGATCCGCCGCATCTCGCCGCTGGCCGATCGCCGCAGCACGTCGGTGAACTCGTACAACTCCCGCGCCGCCGGCTTCAACGCCGCCGTCACCCGCCAGTTGTCAGCGTCGTTGATCACGCGCCGGGCCACCAGCAACTGGCCGACGATCTCCCGCGTGACCGGGACCGTGCCCGCCATTCGCCCGCCCAGCAACGCCACCAGCGCATCGGTGCCGCCGCGCTCCCGTAGCTCGGCGGCGGCAACCCCTCGCTCGGCCAGGCCGAGCAGGTGCGGCGGGATGTTCAACGTGCGCTGCACGATCCGCAGCACCCGCACGTCGTAGGCCAGGTTGCTGCCCGACTCCAGCCGCGAGATCGCCGACTGCGAGAAGCCGGCCAACGCCCCCAGCTCATCCTGGCGCAACCCGTGGGCCCGCCGCGCGAACGCGATCACTCCCGACGGCGAGTTGCTCGCCACCGCGTCACGGATCTCCGGGGCGTTCCACACCGACTCGGGCAGCGGCTCCATCCCGCCGATGGTGGCAGGTCGGACCCGATTCCACGACCAGGTCTGGCCGAAAGCAACAGGGTTCAGTGGCAGGTGCCGAGCATCTGGGCCAGCGCGTCGTGCTCACTCTGGGAGATCGTCAGCTGGTACTTGGCCTTCACCTTGATCCAGTGCGTCGCGTAGTCGCACCACTCCGACTGCACCGGCATGTACCCCGGCGGCGGCTGGTCGCCCTTGCTGCGGTTGCTGTGCGCGGTGACGGCGACCAGCTCGTCGAGGTCGTTGGCGAACCCGACGCGCTGGTCCTGGGTCCACTTGGCGGCGCCGGTGCGCCAGGACTCGGCCTCGGGCACCAGGTGGTCGATGTCCAGGTCGTGCGGCGAGGTCACGGCGACGCCGTCGTAGAGCGAGGTCCAGTTCCCCGAGTTCACCGTGCAGCCCTTGGACTTCACGTCCCGGCCCTGGGCCTTGAGCACGTCGACCCGGGTGTCGCAGCCGTCCGGCTGCTTGATCCAGTCGCCGCCGAAACGGTCCCGGGAGTAGCCGCTCATCGGCCCGGCGGGGCCGATCTTCAACGACGCCAGCTGCTGGCTGCTGTCGCTGGGCAGCGGCGCGGCGCCGTCGCCACCGGCTTTGGCCGGCAGGGAACAGGCGGTGAGAAGGGAGATCAGGACGATGCCGGCGGCAACGCCGGTTCGGGTGCCAGCCATGCGTCCAGGGGTACGGCAAGATCACTCCGCCGGCCAGAGGTCATTCGGAGTAGTTGTCGTGCAACGAAAGCACTAGATCAACGATCTCGGCCGGCCGTTCGACCTGGGGACTGTGGCCAACGTCGGCGATGATCTCCACGCGCGCGCCGGCCGCACGATACCGCGAAGCCGTTTGGGCCCAGGGATAGAACCGGTCGTGCCGGCCGAGGATGACCAGCGTCGGCACGCCGAGATCACGCACCCGCTGATCGAGCGGCCGCTCGGCCAACTCGAGACGCCGGTCGACGATGACGGCCCGAGCCACCGCCGGGCTGGTCGTGGCGTGATCACGCAGCAGCACAGGAGGAAACGCGAAACCGGGCGCGAAGGCGTACGACACCGCCCGGCGCACCGCCGCGTGGGGCGCGAACCGGTGCAGCAGCGGGCCGAGCACCGGCGCGGCCAACAACCCGTTTCCCAAGGGGAAGGTGGCGTAGCTGTAGTCCGGCGCCTGCCCGATGATCACCAGCTTCGAGACGCGGCGGCCCAGAGCCAACGCCACGTCGGCCCCGTAGGAATGGCCGACGGCGATCACGCGATCGACACCCAGCGAGTCCAGCACGGCCAGGACGGAGGCCGCCTGCGAGGAGGCGTCGAGCTTGGTGTGGCCGCCGGTCCGCCCGTGCCCGCGCAGATCCACCCGCAGCACCCGCCCGTGCGCGGCCAACAGCGGCGTGACGGCGTCGAACCACCGCACCGACCCGTTGAACCCGTGCAGCAGCAGGAAAACCGGTCGCCCCTGACCGTCGTCGGTGACAAACACGGTCAGGAGATCACCAGACTCGCGATCTTGTCGCCGCGGACCACGAACGCCATGGTGCCGGTGCCGTTGAAGCGGTGGCTGCGCACCTTGATGGTGACGTTGTAGCGGTCGGGCTCGCCGGCCGGCTCGACCTCGGCCAGCTCGAAATGGGCCTGCACGCCGATGTTGTCGGTCTTGTTCCAGCTGGCCACGCCGTCGTGCCCGTGGAACTGGCGGCCCCAGTCGTCCAGGAACGCGTCCTCGGTGAAGACGTCCACGAAGGCCTCGGAGTCGGCCCTGTTGGTGGTGTCGACAAAAGCCTGGATGGCGGCCGGCGTGCTCACGCTGTCTCCTCACGCAGTCCGGGCAGGATGTTCGCGACGAGCGCCCGGGCGAACTCGTCGGTCAGCGGCTCGTCGGGGATGAGCAGCCGGTGGTACACGGCGCCCCACAGCTGGTCCACGACCACCTGCGGGTCGAAGTCGGAACGGAGTTCACCACGTTCCACGCCCCGGCGCAGCGTGCGCTCGGCAAGTTCTCGGCGTGGGCGCGAGTAGCGTTCCCGAAAGGACATCCCGAGCTCGGTGTCGGTCTGGGCGGCGCCGATCAGCTCGCCGATCGCCCGGCCGGCGCGGCTGTCCCGCACCACGTGCACGAAGGCCAGCAGCTGCGTGACGATGTCCCGCTCGACGTCGCCGGTGTCGGGGAACTCCAGGCTGTGCGACACCACGGTCGCGTAGCCGTCCAGGGCCAGCGAGCCCTTGGACGGCCACCACTTGTAGATGGTCATCCGGCTGGAGCCGGCCTTCGCGGCCACCTTCTCGATGGTGAAGCCGCCCATGCCCTCGGCCAGCAGCAGCTCACCGGCCGCGGCGAGCACCTGCCCGCGGACAAGGGCGGCGGGACGTCGACCGCGCATCACGCCTCCCAGCGCATATGGACACTCCGTATATGGACACAGTGTATCCAAGGATTGCCCTCGCGTAGCGTGACCGCCGTCACATCGATACATATGGACAGGACGTACACATCGATGGTTATATGTACACAGCGTCCACAACCGAGCAGGGAGAAAGACCATGAGCGAGACCAGGGTTGCCATCGTCACCGGCGGGTCGGGCGGCATCGGCCGCGTCGTCGCGGAGCGGCTGGCCGAGGACGGCCAGACGGTGGTCGTCGCCTACGCCGGCAATGCCCAGCGGGCCGAGGAGACCGTCGACGCCATCATCGCCGCCGGCGGCACCGCGTCCGCCTTCCAGGCCGACGTGGCCGACGAGACGCAGGTCGAGGCGCTGTTCGAGGACACCGAGAAGCGCTACGGCGGCGTCGACGTGGTGGTGAACACCGCCGGCATCATGCTGCTGTCCCCGCTGGCCGACCTGGACCTGGCCGACTTCGACCGGATGCACCGCACCAACGTGCGCGGCACCTTCGTGGTCGACCAGCAGGCCGTCCGCCGGCTGCGCCGAGGCGGCGCGCTGATCAACTTCTCTACCTCGGTCACCCACATCGCCGTGCCGAACTACACCGCCTACGCCGCCACCAAGGGCGCGATCGACGGCATGACGCTGATCCTGGCCAAGGAGATGCGCGGCCGCGACGTCACGGTCAACGCCGTGGCCCCCGGCCCGACCGCGACACCGCTGTACTTCATCGGCAAGGACCAGGAGACCATCGACCGGGCGTCCAAGGCCGCGCCGCTGGAGCGCCTCGGCCAGCCGGAGGACGTCGCCGAGGTCGTCTCCTTCCTGGCCGGTCCGGCCCGCTGGATCAACGGCCAGGTGATCTACGCCAACGGCGGCGTGGTGTAGCTGTGTTGGATGGCGCCGCCTCCGGCGTCGCGGCTCAGCCCCTAACGGGGCCGATGCCTCGCGGTCTGAGGGGTGGCGAGGGGGGCTGACGGTCTACAGTGGACCGTCGCTCAGCGCCTGATGCCGAGCATTAGGTTGTGCACCAATGCCTTGGCGAAGTCGTCGGTGATGGGCTCGTCGGGGATCAGGAGGCGGTGGTAGCACGCACCCCAGAGCTGGTCGACAACGACCTGGGGGTCGATGTCGTCACGGAGCTGCCCGCGCTCGATCGCCTTGTTCATCGCCGACACGGCCAGCGCACGCCGTGGGGCGGAGTAACGTTCCCGGAAAGCCGAGGCAAGCTCGGGATCGGTCTGGGAGGCGCCGATCAGCTCGGCGATCACCTTGCCGGCGCCGGTTTCCGTGAGCAGGTGGGTGAACGCCAGCACCTGCGCGGTCAGGTCGGCCTCGATGTCACCGGTGTCGGGGAACTCCAGCACGGTGCGAACCCGGCTGGCGTAGCCGTCCAACGCGAGCGCGCCTCGGGACGGCCACCACTTGTAGATGGTCATCCGGCTGGCCCCGGCCCTGGCCGCCACCTTCTCGATGGTGAAGCCGGCCATGCCCTCGCTCAGCAGCAGCTCGCCCGCGGCGGCCAGCACCTGCTCGCGCACCTCGGCGGCGGGCCGCCGGCCTCGGCCCCGGCGGATCGGCTGGTCGGTCTCGGTCATGCGGCCCACCATATATGGACACAGCGTTTGTTGTGGGCATCTTGACGTCCCACTATTTTCACGAGTTAGATCACGACTCGAACAAAGCCTCGGTCGGGCGGCGGTCGGGGCCCGGTTCGAGAGGACTTGCCCTGTGTCCGACAACGACGTCAAGACCGGCCGAGGCTTAGCGCGCAGAGGTTTCCTCGGCGCGGCGCTGGCCGCGGCCCCCGTGGTGGCACTCGCCTCCGCGGCCACCGCGGCGGCGGCCGAGGCCGCGGCTCCCCCGCCGGCCACCCCCAAAGCGGGTGATCCGGACTTCGGCCCCAACGTGTACGTGTTCGACGGCTCCATCCCCACCGCGCAGATCCAGTCCACGGTCGACGCGGTGTACGCCCAGCAGCAGCACGCCGAGTTCGGCTCGGGCCGGTATGCGCTGCTGTTCAAGCCCGGCGGCTACGGCATCGACGTCAAGCTGGGCTACTACACCCACGTGGCCGGCCTCGGCCTGCAGCCGTCGGCGGCCGGCATCACCGGCTCCTGCCAGGTGCTCGGCGAGGCGCACGGCAACAACACGCTGATCAACTTCTGGCGCGGCGCGGAGAACCTGAACATCGTGCCGCGCAGCGGCCAGGACACCTGGGCCGTCTCGCAGGCCACCTTCTACCGGCGGATCTACCTGCTCGGCGACCTGAAGCTGTCCGACGGCAGCTGGTCGAGCGGCGGCTTCATCGCCGACTGCCGGCTCACCGGGCAGATCGACTCCGGCACCCAGCAGCAGTGGGTCACCCGCAACTCGGTGCTGGGCAGCTGGGTCGGCTCCAACTGGAACATCGTCTTCGTCGGCACCGCCAACGCCCCGGCGACGACCTTCCCCACTCCCCCGGTCACGTCCGTGCCGAAGTCGCCGGTGATCCGGGAGAAGCCGTTCCTGTACGTGGACGCCAAGGGCGCCTGGCAGGTCTTCGTGCCGGACGTGCGGCACGACGCGCAGGCCACCAGCTGGGAGGCGCAGAAGCCGGCCGGCGCCTCGATCCCGATCGCCGACTTCCTGATCGTCAAGGACGGCGTGACCGTGGCCGACATGAACGCCGCGCTGGCCCAGGGCAAGCACCTGCTGATCACGCCGGGTATCTACCACCTGTCGGAGTCGCTCAAGGTCACCAAGCCGGACACGGTCATCCTCGGCCTCGGCTACGCCACGCTGATCCCGGACAACGGCGCGGTCGCCATCGATGTCGCCGACGTGGACGGCGTGCACCTGGCCGGGCTGCTGATCGAGGCCGGCACGACCGAGTCCGAGGCGCTGATCCGCATCGGTGCGGCCGGCTCGCGCCGTGACCACAGCCGCAACCCGAGCTCGCTGCACGACGTGTTCGTGCGCATCGGCGGCACGTTGCCCGGCAAGACCAAGCAGTCGGTGGTGGTCAACAGCAACAACGTGATCATCGACAACACCTGGCTGTGGCGGGCCGACCACGGCAGCGGCGTGGGCTGGACCAGCAACACCGTCGGCGAGGGCCTGGTCGTGAACGGCGACGACGTGGTGGCCTACGGGCTGTTCGTCGAGCACCACCAGAAGACCCAGGTGCAGTGGAACGGCGAGAACGGCCGCACCTACTTCTTCCAGAACGAGATGCCCTACGACCCGCCCAACCAGGCCGGCTGGATGGACGGACCGCACCGCGGCTTCCCGGCCTACGCGGTCGGCGACCGGGTGCGCCGGCACGAGGCGTGGGGGCTGGGCAGCTACTGCATCTTCGCCATCGACCGGACGATCGTGGCCGACCGGGCCATCGCCGCCCCGCACACGCCGGGCGTGCGCTTCCACAGCATGATCACGTTCTCGCTGGGCGGCGGGCAGGGCACGATCGCGCACATCGTGAACAACGCCGGCGGGCCGTCGGACTCGACCACCAACCTGGGCATGCTGGCGCAATACCCCTAGGAGGCTGGACCCCTAGGCCGGCTGGATGAGGTCCCAGCGGTTGCCGTAGAGGTCCTTGAAGACCGCGACCGAGCCGTACGGCTCGTGTCGCGGCTCCTCCTCGAACTCGACACCGGCGGCGAGCATGCGCGCGTGGTCACGGGCGAAGTCGTCGGTGTTGAGCAGGAGGCCCACCCGGCCGCCGTGCTGGTCGCCGACGCGGTCCTGCTGCGCCGGCTTGTCCGCGCGGGCCAGCAGGATCGCCGTCTCGGTCGAGCCGGGCGGGGCGACGACGACCCAGCGCCGACCCGCGCCCTGGTCGGTGTCCTCGCGCAGCTCGAAGCCGAGGGCGTCGGTGTAGAAGGCGATCGCCTCGTCGTAGTCGTGCACGAGCACGGCGACCAGTCCGATGTGCGGCATGATCACATCCTGCCTTATTCCCGGTCCGGCCGAATTTCCCACTGCGTGGCCACCCCAGCGGGGCGGGCCGGTTCCGGCGCACAATCGCTGGCATGACACGTGGAACTGGTCCGCGACTGGCAGTGGCGCTGGACGGCGTGGGGTGGCACCCGGCCGCCTGGCGCACCGAGGAGGCGCGCCCGGCCGAGGTGTTCGGGGCCGCCTACTGGCTGGACCTGGTGCGCGAGGCAGAGGCCGGCACGCTCGACTTCGTCACCTTCCGCGACTCGCTGGCGCTGCCGGCCGACGGCGTTCGCGGCCGGCTGGACGCGGTGCTGGTCGCGGCCCGGGTCGCGCCGCTCACCTCGGGCATCGGGCTGGTGCCGGAGATCGTCGCGACGCACACCGAGCCGTTCCACCTGTCGAAGGCCATCGCGACGCTGGACTACGTGAGCACCGGTCGAGGCGGTGTGCAGGTGTCGGTGTCGTCCTCGGCGGACGAATACCGGAACTTCGGACGCCGGGTGTTCGGCGAGGACATCGACGGCGAGGCCGCGGACTACGTCGAGGTGCTGCGGCGGCTGTGGGACAGCTGGGAGGACGACGCCGAGATCCGCGACGTCGCCACCGGCCGCTTCGTCGACCGGGACAAGCTGCACTACATCGACTTCGAGGGCCGGTTCTTCTCGGTGCGCGGGCCGTCCATCACGCCCCGGCCGCCGCAGGGCCAGCCGCTGGTGACCGCGCTGAGCGGTGTTGCCGACTCGACGGTCGACGTGGTCTACGTGACGCCGCAGTCCCGGGACGAGATCGGGCCGCTGGTCGAGGCTCAGCACGGCCGGCAGGTCTTCGCCGACCTGATCGTGTTCCTGGACGAGACGTCACGGGCGGCCGCTGATCGGCGCGCCGAGCTGGACTCGTTGGCGCTGCTGGAAAGCGATGCGCTGGTGTTCGCCGGCACGCCGACCGAGCTGGCGGAACTGCTGCTGGCCTGGCACGTCGCCGGGCTGGACGGCTTCCGCCTGCGGCCGGCGGTGCTGCCGCACGACCTGCACGGCATCACCCGGGGTCTGGTGCCGGAGCTGCGGGCCCGCGGGGCGTTCCGCAAGTCGTACGAGGCCACCACCCTGCGCGGGCTGCTGGGTCTGGACCGGCCCGCCAACCGCTACGGCCGCCTGAAGGGGAAGCGATGACCAGTGCCCCAAAGAATTCCACACTGAAGCAGATCCATCTCGCCGCGCACTTCCCGGGTGTGAACAACACGACCGTGTGGAGCGATCCGGCGGCCGGCAGCCACATCGAGTTCAGCTCGTTCGTGAAGCTGGCGCAGACCGCCGAGCGGGCCAAGTTCGACTTCTTCTTCCTGGCCGAGGGCCTGCGGCTGCGCGAGCAGGGCGGGCTGATCTACGACCTGGACGTGGTCGGCCGGCCCGACACCTTCACCGTGCTGGCGGCGCTGGCCGGTGTGACCGAGCGCCTCGGCCTGGCCGGCACGATCAACTCGACGTTCAACGAGCCGTTCGAGGTGGCCCGGCAGTTCGCGTCGCTGGACCACCTGTCCGAGGGCCGCGCGGCGTGGAACGTCGTGACCTCGTGGGATGCCTTCACCGGCGAGAACTTCCGGCGCGGCGGCTTCCTGCCGCAGGACCAGCGGTACTCGCGGGCCGAGACGTTCATGCGGACCGCGTGGGAGCTGTTCGACTCGTGGCGGGCCGACGACATCCTGGCCGACAAGGCTTCCGGGCAGTTCATCCGCGACGGGGCCGGCCGCTTCGAGCATCACGACGAGCACTTCGACATCGCCGGGCAGTTCCCGGTGCCGCGCAGCCCGCAGGGCCGACCGGTGATCATCCAGGCCGGCGACTCCGACGACGGGCGGGAGTTCGCCGCCGCCACCGCCGACGCCATCTTCACCCGGCACGGCACGCTCGAGGCCGGGCAGGCGTTCTACTCGGACGTCAAGGGCCGGCTGGCCAAGTACGGTCGGCAGCAGCACCAGTTGATCGTGCTGCCGGCCGCCACCTTCGTGCTCGGCGACACCGACGCCGACGCGCATGAGCGGGCCGCCGTCGTACGGCGTCAGCAGGTCAGCGGGGCCACCGCGATCAAGTCCCTGGAGCAGCTGTGGAACGCCGACCTGAGCGGGTTCGACCCCGACGGGCCGCTGCCGTCGTTCGACCCCGTGATCGGCGAGAACACCATCGCCAAGGGCCGGGCCAGCGTCCGCATGCACCGGGATCCGCTGGCCACCGCCCGCCAGTGGCGTGAGCTGGCCGAGGCCAAGAACCTGTCCATCCGCGACCTCATCATCGAGGTCACCGGCCGGCAGAACTTCATCGGCTCGGCCGACACCGTCGCCGCCCGCGTCAACGAGCTCGTGCAGGCCGACGCCAGCGACGGCTTCATCCTCGTCCCGCACGTCACCCCCGGCGGCCTCGACGAGTTCGCCGACAAGGTCGTGCCCCTGCTCCAGGAACGCGGCGTCTTCCGCACCGACTACACCGGCCCGACGCTGCGTGACCACCTCGGTCTCGACCGGCCCTGACCGCCTCCCCTCGTTGTCACATGCGGACCGCATGTGCCGCACGGAGGCAAGTACGACGCGCATGTGACATTCGAAAGTGGGGGCGCTAGGCGCCCAAGAGGTCGGCGACCAGGACGGCGGCCTGGGCGGGGGCGCGGACCTCGAAGGTGAGACGGTCGTCGGCCAGTTTCAGCGTGAACTCGAAGAACGGGCAGCAGCTCAGCTCGGCGGCGGCGAGACCGGCGACCTGGGCGGACATCGCCGTGGGCAGCACGAAGCGGATCCCGCGGTCGACCGGTTCGCTGCGGATGGCGGTGGTGAGCAGCC
>DASWRQ010000412.1:0-9724 GCA_036403095.1 Kutzneria sp.
GGCGACCCTTCTCCCCGCACGAAAGGACGCCACCGTGCAGCTGCGCCACCGCCGTGGCCGGATGATGGCCGTCGCCTCGCTGGGTCTGCTGCCGCTGGCACTGCTGTCCGCCTGTTCGGGCGGGTCGCAGGCCGCGACCGCGGCCGAGGCCGTCGTCGCCCCGGTGTACACGACGGACGCCGACGCCCCGCCGAACGACGCCGTGCTCAACGTGGCCAACACGACGCTGGGCAAGGTCGTGGTGGACGACCAGGGCTTCACCCTCTACATGTTCAGCCACGACTCGGCGTCGCCGCCCAAGGCGACCTGCGACGGCGAGTGCGCGCTGACCTGGGAGCCGGTGTCGGCGCAGGACGGCTCCATCGCCGTCAAGGGCGTCGCCCAGGCCCTGGTCGGCGAGGTCACCCGGTCCGACGGCACCAAGCAGATGACGCTCGGCGGCCAGCCGCTGTACCGGTACGCGCCCGACCAGAAGCCCGGTGACACCACCGGGCAGGGCCAGGGCGGGTTGTGGTTCGCCGTCGGTCCCGACGGCCGGAAGGCGGCGGCCACGTCATGATCACCCGGATCCTCGTGCTGCTCGCGGCCGCCGTGCTCGCCATGATGTCCCCGATCATGGCGGCGGTGGCCCATGCGGCGCCGGGGGATCAGGGCGACAGCAGCAGCGTCAGCCAGAGCGATCAGGACGTGCTGACGATGGTCATGCAGACGGCCATGTGGGAGATCCAGGCCGGCGGCATGGCCAAGGACCAGGCGTCGTCGGCGGTGGTTCGCACCGCGGCCGCGACCCTGGTCGGCGAGGACACGGCGCTCAACCAGCAGGCGGCCCAGCTCGCCGGCCGGGTCGGCGTCCAACTGCCCGGCCAGCCCGACGCCGACCAGCAGGGATGGCTCTCGCAGCTGCACGACGAGGCGGGCGCGACCTTCGACCACGACTATGTGAACCTGGCCCGCCAGGGGAACGGAAAGTTGTTCACGGCAGTCGCCGCGGCGCGTGCGGGGACCAAGAACGATCTGATCAAGCAGTTCGCTCAGAGCGCGGTCGGCACGGTCATGAAGCACATGACCGTGCTCGAGGACACCAAGCTGGTGGACTCGGCCTCGCTCCCCGATCCGGCCCTTCCTCAGACGACCGATCAGGCCCAGGCCGGCGCAGCCGGCCAGGGCGGCGCCACCCCGACGACGGCGCAGGTCGCCCAGCAGTCCAACAGCACGGCGCAGCCCGTCGACGATCGGCCGTCCCCGGCCGTGGTCCTCGTCGGCGTGCTGCTCATCGGCGCGTTGGGCTGGGGCACCGTGATGATCATTCGCAGGGTCGTCAACTCCGCATGACGAGGTGAGAATCAGTGTTCGGAAAAACTAGGACGCCCTGGTCCCGCGGGATGCGGCTGACCGCGGTGATCGGCGGCCTCGTGTTGGCCGCCGGATCGGCCGTGGGCATCGCAGTCGCCGCCGGCGCGGGCGATTCGTTCGCCGCAACCGGCGACTCGCCAGAGATGGCGAGCGTGCAGGCCCTGCTGGCGAAGGCGCCGAAGCCCGGTTCGGACAAGATCGGCCCGTTCGCCAACGACTTCATCGACATCAAGAAGGTCCAGCCCAACAACAACACCAAGACGGCCGGCGCCAGCGGCACCTTCACCGAGGACTGCGGCACCAACCAGAACAACCACCACAACTCCGACAACTTCATCGTCACGCCCGGCCTCGACCACGGCGCCCTGCACGTGCACGACTACGTCGGCAACCGGACCACCACGGCCCGCTCCACCGACCGCAGCCTGGACGCCGGCGGCACCACCTGCGCCAACGGCGACAAGTCGACCTACTACTGGCCGGTCATCCGGATCAAGCAGGAGGCCAACGGCAAGGCCAACACCCAGCAGGGGCCGGACAAGGGCAACATCGGCCGGCTGGTCGAGCCGAGCTCGGCGACGATCAAGTTCACCAGCGGCGGCGCCAGCAACGTGACCGCGTCGCCGAAGTTCCTGCGGTCGATCATGGGTGACGCCAAGGAGGTCACCAACGGGCCGGCCAACGCCAAGGCCACCTGGACCTGCACCGGCTTCGAGACCCGGCTCACCAACAAGTACCCGGTGTGCCCGCAGGGCAGCTCGGTCGAGCGGATCATGAAGTTCGCGTCCTGCTGGGACGGCAAGAACACCGACTCGGCCAACCACCGCACGCACATCGTGTTCCCCAAGGCCAACGGCCAGTGTCCAAAGGGCACCAAGGCCGTGCCGGCGCTGGAGTACGACCTGGTCTACCAGGCCATCCCGAACGGCTCCGTGTTCGCGGTCGACGGCTTCGACGGGCAGCTGCACAACCCGGCGACCGACCACGCCGACACCGAGAACGTGATGAGCGCGCAGCAGATGAACGGCGTGGTCAGCTGCATCAACAGCGGCCAGCAGTGCGTGAACCAGCCCCAGGGCGGCGCCAACAACGGTGGTGGCGGCAACAACGGTGGCAACGCCGGCGGCGGCAACACGGGCGGCAACAACAACGGCGGCGGCAACACCGGCCAGCCGGCGGCCAACCAGAAGGTGACCTGCCCGGACGTGCGGCAGAAGATGCCGGCGATCCCCGCCTCGGTGAAGTCCTCGGTGACCCAGGACCTCGACCAGATGGACAACTTCCTCAACGACGCCAACAACCGGCTGCAGGCGGCCGGCAGCCAGGCGACGCAGGACTTCGTGAACAACTCCATCATGGGTCCGCTGCAGAACAACCGGCAGTTCCTGATCAACCAGATCCTCAACCTGTTCAACCAGGCGAGGGCCCCGCAGCCGCAGGGCAACCTGGTCTCGCTGGCGGCCTGCTCGTTGTCGAACAACTAGCCAGCATCTCGGGACGCCGAGCCGCGTAGGCGGCACGACGTCCACCCTGCGGACACCCCGCCCGGCAGCCAGCCGGGCGGGGTGTTCGCCGTTTTACGTCTATTTCCGCCGGCGGCGGCCGGCGGTGAACGCGACGTAAACCATCGGTCAACATCCGCAAGGGGATCGGTGAACACGACAGGAAAGCGATAACCCATTAACTGAGAGAACGCTGAGATACGCAAAGATCAACTTCCGTGCTGAAGCCTGATCGTGACCTAATTGAATGTGATCCGCATCACACTCGATAGTGTGGGACGCCACGCGGCCGATCCTGTCGTAGGGCTGTCGGCCGGCCAGTACGGTGCCGCTGACCGGGGATTCACCGAATCGGCTCCCGGGTGTCGGGCCCGCCACCTGCGCCTGCTGGTGTTCGGCCCGGCGGTTCGGGGGTTTTCCCCACCACCGAACCAGGGGTGTCCCCCATGGACCGGTGTGTGCGGATGAGGTGAGAATCGACGCCGTGAGCGACCAGGCGGCCGGGGGCCGAACCAGGGACGGGCGACGAACGTGGGGGCTGCTCGCGGTCGCCAGCTTTGTCGCCGCGTTGCTGCCGATGGTCTACCTGCACCTGGAGTCCAGCGGGCAGCTCAATCCGATCAGGCACACCATCAGCGACTATGTTTTCGCGAAGCAGGGGGCCAGGTATTTCGACACGAGCCTGGTCGCGTTAACCATAGGTTCTATCGCGCTCATGGTCGGGCTGGCCAGTGCCGGCATCGTGCGGGGAACGGTTCTCACGGTTCTCGTCACGGTGTGGTGCCTCGGACTCGCGGTCGCTCTCGTCTTCCCGACCGATCCGACGGACGGCATCCAGTCCATTTCCGGCGCGGTGCACCGGTGGGCCGCCATCTTCTTCTTCCCGTGCCTGTCGGCGGCGGGGTTCCTGCTGGCCAGGCGGTGTCAGTTGACATCAGGCTGGGAGCGGTGCGCACCCGTCGTGCTGCGGCTGGCCATGACGAGCACAATCGTGCTCGGCACGTTCGCGCTCATCCAGCTGGGCATCAACGAGCCCGAGATGCTGCCATTCCTGGGATTCGTCAAGAATTACCTCGGATTGGCCGAGCGTATACTCTTCGGCATCGACATGGCGTTGCTGTTCGTGCTGGGCGCGGCGTTGTGGCGGGGCGCGGGCGCGGCGGCCCGGGGCGTGACGACGCAGGGTGTGACGGCACCGAGCCTGGTCGAGGGCGGTGCCCGATGATCCCGCTGGCGATCACCCTGGCCGTGCTCGGGGCCTGCTGCAACGCCGTGTCGGCGAGGCTCCAGCACGGCGGCCTCACCGAGTGCGCCGACGAGCGCGGCCTGCGGCTGGCGGCCCTGCTGCGGCTGACCCGGCAGCCGATCTGGCTGGCCGGCATCGCCGTCGCCGCCGTCGGGGCCGGACTGCATGCCACCGCGCTCGGACTGGCGCCGCTGTCCGTGGTGCAGCCGATCGGCATCCTCGCCTTCGCGCTGACCACCGTGATGTCAGTGCGCATCGAGAGCATCCGGCTGGACCGCGTGGCCATCGGCGCGGTCGTGGCCAGCACCGTCGGCACCATCGCGTTCGTGCTGCTGGCCGCGACCGAGGCCAAGGCCACCGTGGTCGCCGCCGACGTCGAGCTGCGGGCGACCGTGCTGGTCGTCGGCGTGGTCGGCGGGCTGGCGGCGATCGGCGCGCTCAACACCGGGGCCACCCGCTGCCTGGCCTTCGCCACCGCGTCCGGCGTCAGCTTCGGCTACGTGTCCCTGCTCATGCGGGCGACGCTGCAACAACTCACCAACGGCGGCGTGTTCCCGTTGCCCGAGGTCGGCGGCATCGCGGCCGGCATCCTGGTCGGCGGCTGGCTCGTCCAGCACGCCTACGCCAGCGGGCCGCCCGAGGTCGTCATCGGCTGCCTGACCGTGATCGACCCGCTGGTCGCCGTCGGGCTGGGCGTCGTGCTGCTCGGTGAGGCCACCGACACACCGCCGATCGTGGCCGCGGCCGCCCTGCTCTGCGCCGTTGTCGCCGCCATGGGCGTGGTCGTGCTCACGCTGCGTCGGCCGGCGTCAACACCACCAGCTAATACAGTCGTCAGCGGCGACCGGCAGCTTGTCGCGCCCGGGATGACCCAGCACTACGACGGGAGTACGAAATGACCTGGTCCCAGGTGCCCGATCGGCACGAGGCGGCCTCCGGACTGCGCATCGTGATCGGCGCCGAGACCTTCCCGCCGGACGTCAACGGGGCGGCTCGGTTCACTCAGACGCTGGCCGCCGGGCTGGCCGGCCGGGGGCACGAGGTGCACGTGATGTGCCCGTCGCCCGTCGGTCGTCCGTCCACCGAGACGGTCGACGGGGTCACCGTGCACCGGCTCAAGGCGTACCGCACGCCGTTCCACCCGTCGTTCCGGCTGGCCTGGCCGTGGCAGTCGCGCACGACGCTGGAGCCGCTGCTGGCCGAGATCAAGCCGGACGTCATCCACACCCAGTCGCACTTCCTGCTGACCCGGGCGCTGATCTGGATGGCCGAGCGGGACAACACGCCGCTGGTCATCACCAACCACTTCATGCCGGAGAACATCCTCGGCCACGTCGGCGTGCCGGGATGGCTGCGCAACGCCGTGTCCAAGCTGGCCTGGTGGGACGTGACCCGGGAGTTCGCCAAGGCCGACGTCGTCACCGCGCCGACGCCGCGGGCCGTGCAGCTGCTCATGGACAACGGGCTGTCGCTGCAGGCCCGGGCCATCTCGTGCGGCATCGACCTGGACCGCTACCAGAACCGGCCCGTCTCGCCCGACCCCCAGCACCGCACCGTGCTGTTCGTCGGCCGGCTCGACGAGGAGAAGCGGGTCCACGAGCTGATCCGGGCGCTGCCGCTGATCCCGGCCGAGCTCAACGTCCGGGCCGAGATCGTCGGCGACGGCAGCAAGCGCGAGGCGCTTGAGCAGCTCGCCGGCCAGCTCGGCATCGCCGACCGGGTCCGGTTCCGCGGCTTCATCTCCGACGAGGCGCTGCTCGACGCCTACGCCGCCAGCGACGCCTTCTGCATGCCCGGCATCGCCGAGCTGCAGAGCATCGCCACCATGGAGGCCATGGCCGCCGGCAAGCCCGTCGTCGCCGCCGACGCCATGGCGCTGCCGCACCTGGCCCGCCCCGGCCGCAACGGCTGGCTCTACCCGCCCGGCAACGTGCCCACCCTGGCCGCCCGCCTCGCCCAGCTGTTCTCCGACGACGCCGAGCGGGAGCGCATGGGCAAGGAGAGCCTGGCCATCATCGGCGCGCACGGCATGAACACCACCCTCGACACCTTCGAGGACGTCTACCGCGAGGCCATCACCGAGACCCGCCGTCTCACCCGGCTCTCCGACCACCCGCGGCTGCCCGAGCAGTCCCGGCGAAGCTCCCAGCGCCGCGAACGCGCCGACCGCTCGGCCTGACCGTAACTCGGTGTAGCCGCCCCGCCCCATCGGTCGTGCTTGGAAGGGACCTTTCCGCTCGTTCAACGTGAGGAAAGGTCCCTTCACCACATCGACCTGGATACGGAGCGTCGCCGGCGAGAGGCTCTGGGGATGGCGGACGAGAGGGTGGCGGAGGCGGCGTGGGACGTCGACGTGGAGTGGGTGAAGCACGAGGTGCCGCCCAGGAACCCGAGCGCGGTGCACAGCGTGCGGATCCCGGCGGACCGGATCGAGCAGCTGCGGCGGGTGGCCGCCGAGCGCGGGGTGCAGCCGACGGCGCTGATCCGGACGTGGGTGCTGGCCCAGCTGGACGCGGCCGACCGGGGGGACGAGCGGAAGCGGAGCGGGAGGTCCGGGCGACGGTGGGCCGGCTGAAGGAGTTGCTAGTGCGCCGCTGGCGGATACGGCTTGACGCGGGGCGGAAATGCCTGCCGGCCTGGTCAACGGGGGCGGGAAGGCGGCAAAGCGGACCTATCGGCCTCGACCGGGCGATCTTCGGACGGTCGACGGACGCGGGGTGGCGTGTCGGGATGGTAAACAGGTGCTGTGGCGGGGGAGCGCAAGAAGCGCCTGACGACCGGGTTCTGGCGGCTGCTACAGGGCCGTGCGGTGGCTCGAGAGACGAGCAAGCTGCACGCGGTGGTGGCCGCCGCCGGCGCGCGCGAGGAAGAGCTGCGTGAGCTGACGGACGAGCAGCTGACGGAGGCGGCGGGGAAGCTGCGCAGTGACGACCGCAGCGACTACGACGAGAAGGACCTCGCGCAGCTGCTGGCGCTGGGCCGCGAAGCGGCCCGCCGCACGCTCAACGAGCGGCCGTTCGACGTGCAGCTGCAGACCGCGGGCTGGATGCTCAAGGGCCGAGTGGTGGAGCTGGCGACCGGCGAGGGCAAGACGCTGGCCGGCGCGATCACGGCGGCCGGCTATGCCTTGCGGGGCTGGCCGGTGCACGTGGTGTCGGTCAACGACTACCTGGCCCGCCGCGACGCGGAGTGGATGGGTCCGCTGTACGGCCTGCTCGGCGTGACGGTGAGCTGGATCAGCGGCGCCTGCGACCCGAACCGCCGCCGAGAGGCGTACGCGGCGGACGTGACGTACGCGTCGGTGAGCGAGATCGGCTTCGACGAGCTGCGCGACCACACGGCGACCAGGGTCGAGGACCTGGTGTCGCCGGAGCCGGGCGTGGCCCTGGTCGACGAGGCGGACTCGGTGCTGGTGGACGAGGCCCGGGTGCCGCTGGTGCTGGCCGGCGCGGCGGCGGCGGGCGAGCCGGACCGAGAGCTGCCGGACGTGGTGCGCCTGCTGCGCGCGGGCATGCACTACGAGATCGACGACGAGCAGCGCAACGTCTACCTGACCGGCGCGGGCGCGGAGGCGGTGGAACGCGCGCTGGGCGGCATCGACCTGTACTCGGCCGAGCACGTGGGCACGACGCTGCCCCGGGTGAACGTGGCCCTGCACGCCGAGGTGCTGCTGCGCCGCGACGTGGACTACATCGTCCGCGACGGCAAGGTGCAGCTGATCAACCCCTCCCGCGGCCGGGTGGCCCGGCTGCAGCGCTGGCCGGACGGCCTGCAGGCGGCGGTGGAGGCCAAGGAGGCCCTGGCGGCCAGCGAGACCGGCGAGGTGCTGGACACGATCACCGTCCAGGCCCTGCTCAAGCGCTATCCCAAGGTCTGCGGCATGACCGGCACCGCGATCGCGGCCGCCGACCAGCTGCGCACCTTCTACGACCTCCAGGTGGCCGAGGTGCCGCCGAACGTGCCGTGCATCCGGATCGACGAGCCGGACCGCATCTACGAGACGGTCGTGGACAAGAACGCGGCGATCGTCGAGGAGATCGTCGAGGCGCACAAGACGGGTCGTCCGGTGCTGATCGGCACCCAGGACGTGGCCGAGTCGGAGGCCCTGGCGGCCCGGCTGGCCGAGGTCGACGTGCCGTGCGTGGTGCTCAACGCCAAGAACGACGCCGAAGAGGCGGCGATCGTCGCCGAGGCCGGCCAGTTCGGCACGGTGACGGTGTCCACCCAGATGGCCGGCCGCGGCACGGACATCCGGCTCGGCGGCGCGGACGGCGCCGACCACGAGCGGGTGGCCGAGCTGGGCGGCCTGTACGTGATCGGCACGGCCCGCCACCACAGCTCCCGCCTGGACGACCAGCTGCGTGGCCGCGCCGGCCGGCAGGGCGACCCGGGCCGGTCGGTGTTCTTCGCCAGCTTCGGCGACGACATCGTCACCCAGTTCGCGGCCGACGAGCCGGGCCCCTCGGATGTCGACGAGCACGGCCGCGTCACGGACAAGGACAAGCTCGCGCCGCACACCATCGCCCACGCCCAGCGCGTCGCCGAGGCGGAGCAGCTGGAGGTGCACGCCAACACCTGGCGCTACAACCAGCTGTCCGCGCAGCACCGCAAGATGCTCGGCGAGCGCCGTGACCAGCTGCTGCGCACGGACAAGGCGGCGCAGGAGCTCAAGAAGGACAGCCCCGACCGGTACCAGGAGGTGCTGGACAAGGTCGGCGAGCAGGTCCTGGTCGACGCGGCCCGCCAGATCGCGCTGCTGCACCTGGACCGCGGCTGGGCCGAGCACCTGGCCATGCTGGCCGACCTGCGCGAGGGCATCCACCTGTGGGCGCTGTCCCGGGAGAGCCCGATCGCCGAGTACCACCGGGCGGCCATCCCGGCGTTCAAGGCCCTGTTCCGCACCTCGTGGGAGCGGACCGTGGAGACCTTCGAGACGGCCAAGATCAGCGAGAACGGCGTCGACCTGGCCGGCGAGGGCCTGGCCCGGCCGACCGCGACCTGGACGTACCTGGTGCACGAGAACCCGTTCGGCTCGGACCTGGAGCGCAGCGTGCGCGGCCTGGGGAAGGTGCTGGGCAAGGGGCCGCGGCGGTAGCGTGCGGGAGTGGACCAAGCCGCCGCGACCGACCTGTACCGCAAGTACGCCGACGACCTCGCCGCCGTGCGCGACGAGCAGCGCCGTCGGCTGCCCGGAATTCGAGCGCAGCTCGACGATGTCGAGGCCGAGCTGACCTATCTGCGGTTGCGCGAGCTGCGGCCGGACACGGTCGTGGAGATCGGCGCCTTCCACGGTTGGTCCACGACCTGGCTGCTGAGTGCTTTGCGGGACAACGGGTCCGGGCGGTTGCTGTCGTACGACGTGGTCGATCACGTGCTGCGGTCGGTGCCGGCAGACCTTGCCGGGCAACGATGGACGTTCACCCGCGGCGACGTGAGGACAGCTCAGCTTCCTGCGGAGATCGACTATCTGTTCCTCGACGCGGCGCACAGTGCGAGCTTCGCCCGCTGGTACATCGGGGCGCTGTTCGGGCGATTGAGTGGCACGCCGGTGAGCGTGCATGACGTGTTCCACGGTCGGCGGCCGATGCCGTTCAGCGAGGGCGCGGTGTTGGTTCGTTGGCTG
>DASWRQ010000413.1:0-17441 GCA_036403095.1 Kutzneria sp.
GGCCCGAGGAGCCACGGCATTCTGGCGGGGCATGGCGGTCTGTGTGGGCGGATTCTGGCGGGGCATGGCCGCCGCCGCCTGAGGCTTGGTCTGGGGCTTGGCCGGGGGCAGGGAAGGGGGCACGGGGCGCTGCTCGCTCAACGGCTTGTCGGCGGAAGCGGCGGAGGGATGCAGCACGGCGTCGCTGGGGGTGCCGAGCAGCTTCACGGCCAACACGCCGACGGCGCTGACCGGCAGGAAACCCAGCCACAGCAGCCCGACCACACCGGCCGGCAGGCTCAAGGTGGAGAACACGAGGATCACGAACGGGGCGTAGAACAGCCGGGCGGGCCAACGGGCGCCGCCACGGAAGGCGTTCTTGGCCTGCCGGGTGATCCAGAACAGCACGAACGCGGGCACGATGACCAAGGAGGCGATAGCCAGCCAGCGCAGGGGCTCCCCGGAGGCGGTGACGGCCCGTACGGCGTCCATGGAGCCGCCGAGCAGGGCGTTCTGGCTGGACAGGACGTAACAGAAGTTCTCGTTGAGGCTGTCGCCGCCGGTCAGGTACGCGGGATTCTGCAGGGCGGCGGTGGCGCCGGCGAAGGCGGAGAACGGCAGCAACAGGTTGCCGACCACGCCGACGGCCGTGAACAGGATCACCATGCCGGGGTGGTAGTTGTTGCCGCTGACCTTGCGGATCAGCGAGACCAGCATGGCCGCGGCGATCGGGGCCAGCGCGAACAAGCCGCCGGCCAGCGCGGTCGTCACCATCCAGTCGCCATTGCAGACCCGCAGTCCGAACGCGCTGTGCAGTCCAGAGAGCAGGCCGATCACCAGCGCGCCGACACCGTCCACCCAGCCACTGTATCGCCGAGGCACGGGTGGTAGGCCGAACAGCGCAGAACCGAGACCCGGACTCACCCCGGCCAACCGTTTGCGCAAACGGTTGGCCGGGGTGCGCGCCTAGGGCAGCGCCCAGTGCTGGGCGTTGGTGTTGTTGCACTCCCAGATCTGCAGCTGGGTGCCGTTGGTCAGGGTGGAACCGGGGTCGTCCAGGCAGCGGCCGGACTCCGGGTTCACCAGCGACGCCCCCTGCACCTGCCATTTCTGGGCGCCGGTGCCGTTGCAGTCATAGAGCTGCACCTTGACGCCGTTGGTGAGACCGGAGTTGTTCACGTCAAGGCACTTGCCCATGGTCTGCAACGAGCCGTCGCCGGGCGCGGCCCAGCGCTGGGCGTTGGAGCCGTTGCAGTCCCACAGCTGGATCGCGTTGAAATTGGCGATGGCGCTCTTGTTGTCATCGGCGCACTTGCCGGCGAAGCCCGAGGTGATGGGCCCGATCTTCACGTACGGAGCCCCGGTGCCGGGATAGGACGGCGGCGGGCCCGACGCGGCCCACGACGTGTTGGCGCTGGTGCCGAGCACGTAGTCAAGCGTCCCACCGGAGTTGACGATTGACGGCGGCAGGAATGCGTTGTTCCACGTGGATCCATTGAGCGACAACGATTGCACGTACGGGGCGTTGTCGGCGGCCTGCGGCGCGTTGATGGTGAGCTTGTTCCCGGATCCCAGCGTGATGACGGCCTGCGAGAACAACGGGCTGCCCAGCGCCAGGTCGGCGGTGCCCGGCGTCTCCGGGAACATGCCCAACGCCGACCACACGTACCAGGCACTCATCGTGCCCAGGTCGTCGTTCCCGGTGCCGAGCCCGCCCGGCGCGTCGGCCCAGATCTGCTGCTGGACCTGCCGAACCACCTGCTGCGTCCGGTACGGCTGCCCCACGTAGTCGAACTCCCACGGCAGCCCGATGCTGGGCTCGTTGCCGAGATCGGCCTTGCCGCCGGCCCCGGTGAAGGTCGACAGCACATTGTTCAGATAGCCGGCGTACGCCGCGTTGCCGCCGAAGGCCGAGGCCAGGCCCTGAATGTTGAACGGAACCATGCCGGTGTACTGGTACGAGGTGCCCTCGACCATGTTCAACGGCCCGGCCGGATCGAACGGGGCGGTCCAGGTGCCGTCGACCTGACGGGGCTGAATGAGCTTGTTGGTCGGGTTGAACAGGTTCACCCATTGCTGGGCCCGGTTGACGAACTTGGTCTGGTTGGCCGTGTCACCCAGCGCGCCGGCAAAGGCCGAGAGGGCGAAATCGGCCGTGTTGTACTCGAGGTGCGTCGACACCGCGCCGTACAGGTTGCAGCAGTTCCACAGCCCGTTGGCCGGCAGGTAACCCGGCGTGGTCAGATAGTTCTGACCAGGTCGAATATTGTTCTGGGTGGACGCCTCGTGCACCATGGCGTTCAGCGCCGCGGAGGTATCGAAATTGCGGGCCCCGAAGGCGTAGTAGTCGGCCAGAATGGCTGTGCCGGGGTCGCCGACCATGACGTAGGTCTCGCCGTTGTTCAACGACCACTTCGGCAGCATGCCGCTCTGCTGGTAGTCGAGAACCATGGACTGCGCCATGTCGCTGGCCCGGTCGGGCGCCAATAGCGCCGATAGCTGGGCCTGGGACCGATAGATGTCCCAGCCGGAGAAATTGGCGTACTGGGCGTGCCCGGCGGGCATGGCGTGCACCTGGTTGTCGAATCCCATGTACTGCCCGTTGGCGTCGGAATAGACGTTCGGGTGCAGCAGGGAATGGTAGAGCGCGGTGTAGAACGTCTGCTGCTGGGCGGCGGTGCCGCCGCCGACCGAGATCCGGCCCAGCATGGAGTTCCACGCCGAGTGCGCGGCCTGGTGCGTGGCGTCGAAGTCCCACTGCGGGTTCTCGGTGTCCCGGTTGCCCTGCGCGTTGGCCGTCGACACGTAGGAGATGCCGACCTTGGCCTGCACGACCTGGTTGGCCGTGGTGTCGAAGGTCAGGTACTCGCCGGTCGGCCCGGTCACGTTCGGGGTCGCGCTCTGCGCCTTCGGCTGGACCTTCGCGCCGGGGCGGGAGTTGGTCCTGGCCGGCGTCAGGTTCTGCTGGAAGGTGCCGGTGCTGGTGAACGGCCGGTCGAACTTGGCCGCGAAGTACATCGTGTAGGTCGGGCTGGCCCCACAGAAGTGGCCGGTGGTGACCGAGCCGACGACCTCGGTGTTGTTGATGATGGAGAACGTGGTGGCGCTGACGGCGTTCTGGCTGCCGTTCAGCTTGAGCATCAGATTGGCCTGGGTGGTCGCCGGGAAGGTGAACCGCCCCATGCCCGACCGGGTCGTCGCGGTCAGCTCGGTGGTGATGCCGGTGTCGAGCTTGACCTTGTAGTAGCCGGCGTCGGCCTGCTCGTTCGCGTGCGAGAAGCCCGCGTTGGCCGTGCCGTTGACCGCGCCGGTCGTGGGCAGGAACGGCACGTCGCCCATGGCGCCGCAGCCGGGACCGGAGATGTGGTTGAGGCTGAAGCCGATGATCTCGTTGCTGTTGTACTCGTAGCCGCCGCCGGCCGGGCGGTTGGGCGTGTCCGGGCTCCACTGGACCATGCCGAACGGCGCGTCGGCGCCCGGGAAGTCGTCGGCCTCGTGGGTCGTCCCGATGAACGGGTTGACCACGGACGCGGGGTCGGCCACCAGATCGTGCGGCGCCGCTGCCGCTGACGGTGTCTGGATCAGGGGGATGAGCAGGGTTGCCAACGCGGCCAACGCCAGTCTCGGGGTAGACGTCATCAAGTTTTGCCCTTCTGCGATGACATCGTTGTCGGATGCCAGATCGGCCGCAACTCAGGCGTTCCGCACCGCCGAGCGGCCGATCATCGGTGGCCGATCTTGTGGGCCAACCGGCCCAGGGACGAACCGGACACCGCCCCGGACCCGTTGACCTGGCCCGTTTCCCCGCGTACAAAAGCACTGCCGCGCCACCGCCCTGCCGCCCTCGCCTGCTCACGAGCACGAGTGCGGCCCGCTCCTCGTGAGGACGTGGACAGGTGATCGGACAGCTCGGTGCGGCTTTGGTGACCACGGTTGGCCTGCTGGTGGCCCCGTTGTGCGCCGACGCGGCCTCTGTGAAAGCCCCGCACACCGTGGTGATGGACGGCCATGCCCTGGCCGCGACCAAGATCCAACTCGTGACGGGCACCGCGTCCAAGGCGACCCGCGCCGCGTACAACCTGCTGATCAAGACGGCCGACGCCGACCTGAAGACCGGCCCCTGGTCGGTGACGGACAAGCCGCAGACGCCGCCCAGCGGCGACAAGCACGACTACATGAGCCAGGCCCCGTACTGGTGGGCCGGCCCCAAGACGCCGGAGAACCCGCAGGGCTGCCCGTACGTCAACAAGGACGGCCAGCGCAACCCCGAGGCCGACGCGATCACCGACCACACCTACCGGATGGTGGCCTGGGACGCGATCCGCGACCTGGCGCTGGCCTGGTACTACAGCGGCGACGCGAAGTACGCGGCGCGGGCCGAGCTGGACATCCGCACCTGGTTCCTCAACCCGGCCACCGCGATGAACCCGAACCTGAACTTCGCGCAGATCATCCCGTGCAGCACCAAGGTCTCCGGCACCGGCATCATCGACTCGTCGCAGAGCCTGACCCAGGTGCTGGACGCGATCACCGTGCTGGAGTCGGGCGCGCCCGGCTGGCACGGCCAGGACTCGACCGGGCTGAAGTCCTGGTTCGGCAAGTTCCTGACCTGGATGCAGACCAGCCCGCAGGCCAAGCTGGAACTGGCCGCCACCAACAACCACGGCAGCTTCATCGACCAGCAGAACGCCGCCATGGCGGTCTACATCGGCAACACCAAGCTGGCCAAGAGCATCGTGCAGTCGGTCAAGACCAACCGGATCGACAAGCAGATCAAGCCGGACGGCAGCCAGCCGCTCGAGCTGTCCCGCACGATGTCGTGGCACTACGCCAACTTCAACCTGGTGGCGTTGGGCCGGCTGGCCGAGATCGGCAAGAACCTCGGCATCGACCTGTGGCACTACACCGGGCCGAACGGCGGCAACCTGCTCAAGGCGGTCGACTTCCTGATCCCCGCCGCGGAGCAGGGCCAGAGCGTCTGGCCGTACCAGCAGATCAACGTGTTCGACCAGTCGATCGCGGTGGACATCTTCCACGCCGCCAGCGAGCAGGCCGGCGACAAGGCGGCCGGTGCGGCCATCGCCAAGACGCCGGTGCCGGCGCTGGGCGACCTGTGGCCGATCCGGCCCGGCGTGACCTCGCTGGACCCGCCGCTGAAGTGACCTGTGCCGCGGGGAAGGGCGCTTCGCCGTCCTTCCCCGCGTGGGCTCACAGCGGCTGGCTGAAGCGGATGGCGTTGCCGAAGGGGTCGCGCAGGCCGCAGTCGATGCCGTAGTCGCGCTTGGTCGGCTCGTCGGTGAACTCGACGCCCTTGGCCAGCAGCGTCTCGTACGTCTTCTGGCAGTCGTCGGTGGTGAAGAACAGGGTGCCGGCCATCGCGCCCTTGGTGAGCAGCTCCCGCACCTGCCCGGCGGTCGCCTCGTCCATCCGGGGCGCGCCCGGGCGCTCCAGCAGGATCTCGCGGTCGGGCTGGCCGGGCACGTTGATCGTGAGCCAGCGCATGAAGCCGAGGTCGGCGTCGGTGTGGACCTCGAGACCGAGCTTGCCGACGTAGAAGTCGATGGCCTGGTCCTGGTCGAGCACGAAGATCTGGGAAATGGTGAGCGCGTTGAACATGTCGCAGACGCTAGCGCCGCCGGCCGGTGGCCTGCTTATCCAAAACTGATGTGTTGGTCAGTCGTGCGGTCGCATCCACGACATGGCGAAACAGGTCGGCACGGGTGCGAGCGGCCCACGGGCCCGACAGGCCGAGGGGGTCTCGCCGACGATGTCGCGGAAGGTGCGGCTGAACGTGCCCAGGCTGGTGAAGCCGACCTCGACGCAGATGTCGGTGACGCTGCGGTCGCCGGAGCGGAGCAGGAACATCGCCCGCTCCACCCGGCGGCGCTGGAGGTAGCGGTGCGGGGTCTCGCCGAAGGTGGCCCGGAAGGTGCGGGCGAAGTGCGCCGGCGACACGTGCGCGACGCGGGCCAGCGCGGCCACGTCCAGCGGCTCGGCGTAGTGCCGGTCCATGGTGTCCCTGGCCCGCAGCATGCGGCGGTTGGTGTCCTCCACGGCCCGGCTCACGGGCCTGATCACACCACATGATGGGAACGCTTGCGGGCGGCCCGGCCGGCTGAGGATGCTCGGGTCATGTCCATCACCAGCGGCGTGCTCGTCGGCAACCCCCGTCCCGCCTCCCGCACCCTCGGCGCGGCCCTCGCGCTGCGCGATGCCGTGCACCGCGTCGTCGGCGGCGTCGAGACCGGCCCGGTCGTCGACGCCGCCGAGCTGGCCCAGCAGGTGTTCGCCCCGGGCGCGACCGAAGTGAAAGCCGCTCTGACCGCGCTGACGGCCGCGAATGTGCTGATCGTGGCCTCCCCCACCTACAAGGCCACCTACACCGGCCTGCTCAAGGCCGTGCTCGACCAGGCCCCCGGCGGCTCGCTGACGGGTGTCGTGGCGCTGCCGCTCATGGTCGCCGCGGCCGACAAGCACGCGCTGGCCGTCGACCTGCACCTGCGGCCGGTGCTCGTCGAGCTGGGCGCGACCGTGCCCGGCCCGGGCGTGTTCGTGAACGAGGCCCGGCTGACCGGCGACCACGAGCTGCTCACCGGCGAACTGGCCGCCGAGCTCGAGTCCACCGGCGTCGCCGCCGCACTGCGAGCACTGCTCGCCGTCACCGCCAAAGTCTGACCGAACGCACAGGTCCGATTACCGCTGCGCGATCACTGCCGTTAGGTTGCCGGGGTGTCTGTAGCGGCGAGAATGAACCGGCTGCCCATCACCAGGACGCACCGGATGGCCACGGTGGCCGTCGGCCTGGGCCTGTTCTTCGACATCTACGAGATCTTCCTGGCCGGCACCCTGGCCAACGTGCTGGTCGCCAACTTCCACCTGGACAAGGCGATCCTGCCGGCGGTGCTGGCCTCGACGTTCGTCGGCATGTTCGTCGGCGCCATCCTGCTCGGCCGGCTGGCCGACCGGATCGGACGGCGGCGGGCGTTCCTGGTCAGCCTGGCCGTGTACTCGCTGTTCTCGCTGCTGGGGGCGTTCAGCGTCGGCCCGTGGACGCTGATGGCCAGCCGGTTCCTGGCCGGTGTCGGCATCGGTGCGGAGCCGGCGGTGGCGGACACCTACCTGGGCGACCTGCTGCCGCCGAAGAAGCGCGGCCTGTACACGGGCATCGCGTACACGCTGTCGTTCTTCGGCGTGCCGGCGGTCGGCTTCCTGGCCGGCTGGCTGGTGCCGCTGGGCCCGGACGCCTGGCGCTGGCTGTTCGTGTTCGGCGCGCTGGGCGCGGTGATCGTGTTCCTGCTGCGTACGGGCCTGCCGGAGTCGCCGCGCTGGCTGGAGTCGGTCGGCCGGCGCGAGGAGGCCGAGCAGATCGTCGCCCGGTTCGAGGCCGAGGCCGGTGTCGACCTGCCGGAACCGGTGGCCGACGAGGCCCCGAACACCACCGCTTCGGTCGGGGCGCTGCTGCGGCCGCCCTATCGCAGGCGCACGCTGATGATGGCCGTGTTCCACCTGCTCCAGACGTTCGGCTACTACGGCTTCGGCACGCTGGTGCCGCAGGTGCTGGCGGCCAAGGGCTATCCGATCGTGCAGTCGCTGGTGTTCAGCGCGATCACGTTCATCGGCTATCCGGTCGGCGCGGCGCTGTCGCTGCCGATCATCGAGCGGGTCGAGCGCAAGCACCTGGTGATCGCGTCCGGCCTCGGCATGGCGGTGTGCGGCCTGGCCTTCGGCTTCTCCTCGTCGCCGGCGCTGATCCTGACCTTCGGCTTCCTGTACACGGCGGTCAGCAACGTCTTCTCCAACGGCTTCCACGTCTACCAGGCGGAGATCTTCCCGACCGGGCTGCGCTCCACCGCGGCCGGCTCCACCTACGCGCTGTCCCGGCTGTCCAGCGCCGCGATGCCGTTCGTGCTGGTGCCGCTGCTGCACGCGACCAACTCGGCCGTGCTGTTCGCGGTGGTCGCCGCCGCGATGATCGTCGTGGCCTTCGACGTGGGTCTGTTCGGGCCGCGCACGACCGGCCGGGACCTGGAATTGGTCAACATCTGAGCAAACCGAACCACCTACTCGCGCGTAGTGGTCAGCATGGCGCGACTTTCGGCCGGCGGCCGACTACGGCAGGCCCGGCAACACGCGCGGCGGACGGTGACGCCGCTCGCCGCGCCGGCCGAGCCACCGCGCCCCGCGCGTAAGAAGCCCGGGGCGGGTTGGCTCGTGTACGCGTTTCCGCTGGTCATCGCCCTGACGGCGATCACGGCGTTCCGGATCGTGAAGGAAGAGCCGCCGGCCGAGCCGACACCGTCGCCGGCCGTCGCCGGCGCCTCGTCGCCGGTGTCGGTCGGCGAGGCCCCGCCCGGGGCGAAGTTCGCCAAGCAGCTCGCCTCGGCCCAGCTGCCCGACGGCGGTCCCATTCCGGCCGCCGGCAAGGGCACCTTCCACGTCGTGCCCGGCACCTCGCCCCAGGTCGGCAAGGGCAAGGTGACGACGTACACCATCGAGGTCGAGGACGGTTTCCAGCCGGTCGGCGGCGACGCCCTGTTCGCCGACACCGTGCAGAACACCCTGTCCAACCCGAAGAGCTGGATCGGCGGCGGCCAGATCGCCCTCAAGCGGGTCGACTCCGGCCGGGCCGCGCTGCACATCCGGCTCGCCTCGCAGCAGACCACCCGTGATCCCAAGGTGTGCGGCTTCGACATCCCGTACGACACGTCGTGCCGCCTGGACGACAACGTCTATCTCAACGACGCCCGCTGGGAACGCGGCGCGGTGGCGTTCCAGGGCAACATCCTGCTGTACCAGCAGTACGCGGTGAACCACGAGGTCGGGCACTTCTTCGGCGGCAACCACCTGCCGTGCGCCGAGAACGGCGGGCTGGCGCCGGTGATGATGCAGCAAACCCTTTCTACCGCCAACAACGACCTCGCCGACCTCACCACGCAGAACCCGCAGGGGCTCGTCGTGCCGCACGACGGCAAGGTCTGCCAGCCCAACCCCTGGCCGTTCCCGGTGGCGGGCCAGGGCCAGTGACCTGCGACCTGGGGTACGGTCACTGTGTCGCGGGAGCACCTCGCACGTCCGCCGCTGGAGCGGGCGTCGGCCCCCGGCGATCCGACCCGGCCTCGATCCGGCCGGAGACGGGAGCGGCGACATGACGTCAGACCGTGTGCTCACTGGTGACGGCGCCCGGATGTCCAAGGTCCACTCCGACGCCCAGCAGACGTTGCGCGCACAGCAGGCGCTGGCCGCCCGCACCGTGGCCGGGCATGCCCTTGACGCCGACGACCGTGGCACCCTGCTGGAGATGCTCGGCCTCGAAGCCGACGACGTCCGTGAGGATGTCACGCGGGCCTTGACGCTCGGGCTCAACGGCTATCTGCGGGCCGTGGCCGTCGCGGTCGGCGAGTCGGCTGCCGGCACATCGTGCGAGGTCAGCGACACCGCCACCGCGTACATCGGGCTCACCGCGCGCGGGCCTCGGGACCTGATGCTGGTGTGGAGCGAGCGGGACGGCTGGTCCGTGCTGGTCGAGACCGATCCCACCGAGTCACCGATCGTGATCTCCCGGCTCGGCGGCGACGACCCCGCCCCGCCGCCGTGGGTCGTCTCGCGCTTCGTCTCCGACACGCTGGCCGACGCCCCCAGCCACCCGCAGGACCGGGCCTACCACCGGCAGGACCGCCGGCACCTGGCCGACCGGCTCGCCGCCTACGCGGCGGCCGCCGACTTCTAGCCGACACAAATCCGCGCCCGGTGGCAGCTGCCACCGGGCGCGGATTCATGAGGCGTGGATCAGACGGCGCTGACCGCCTGGGCCTGCGGGCCCTTCTGGCCCTGGCCGACCTCGAAGCGCACGCGCTGGTTCTCCTCGAGCGACTTGAAGCCGTTGCCCTGGATCTCCGAGTAGTGCACGAACAGGTCGGCGCCGCCGCCGTCGGGGGAGATGAAGCCGAAGCCCTTCTCCGAGTTGAACCACTTCACGGTGCCCTCTGCCATGTTGTCTCCTCGACAGGTGTGCCTGACGATCCGCCGCGGGTGCGGGGGACCGAGCCGCTTGCGGCGGGGAGCTCTTCCTGGAGGAATCCATACGCCCGCGACACTGACTCGCGAACGCGTGGTGAAACACGGACACAAAATCAACGACCTCCACCAGTCTAACCACATCGGGCCACGCCCGACAAAACCGCATCTACCGAAGGTCGAGCGCCCGGTGCAGGGCGGCGCTCACGGCGTCGGCGTGATCGGGCAGTTGGCGGCGGAGCCAGCCCGTCGCCAGCCCGTGGAAGTCGACGAGGTCCCGTTCGGCCTGGGCGAGTAGCTCCCGCACCCGGTCGACCGGCACGTCGAGGACCGGGCTGTCGGCGGCCGCGGCCCGCACGGGATCGTCGAGGTCGGCGTCGAGTGTCAGCCGGACGATGTCGCCCTCTCGCTCGGCCAGAGCCCACGGGTCGTGGCCGCCGTCGAACGAGCCGCCGTCGAACACCAGGAACCAGTCGCGCCAGTCCTCCACCCCACAGCAGCAGCCGGGCTCGAACGTGATGCCGGTCGCGGTGTCGACAACGCGCAGGCCGCCGGGCACGAAGGGGCGCTCGTAGGTGAGCAGGCCGTGCAGGAACGCGGCGACCGGCTCGGCCGGCCTGGACGGACGGTCGTCAGCGTCGGGGTCGATGTCGTTGCTGCGGGCGATGAGCATGACGGCCAGGCCGACCTCGTCGGGCGTCAGCCGGCCGCTGAGCGGCAGGAAGCGCCGCGACTCGGCGGCGGCCACCGGCCACAGCGAGAAGTCGGTGGCCCGCGTCTCGACCACGGGTTCCATCATGAACACCGAGGCAGTGTCGGCCATGAGTGCCTTGCACTGCGTCCGATTTAATCCGTGACGCCGGTTCCGGTCGCTCTGCGAGCATGGCGGCATGCGCACACATGATCACGAGGACCGGGTCCCGGGCCGGGTTCTGTTCCAGACCGACCGACGCGTCCGGATATGGCTGCAAACCGTGTCGCACCAGCAGTTGCTGCTGTCCGCGGTCGAGACCGGCGCGCCGACCCGGCTGGACCTGTTGTTCAAGGTGGTGGAGCGGCAGTGCATCCGGTCCACCTACGACGGTCTCGTGGTGCGTTTTCCGCGCGAGGACGAGGAGTTTCCGCCGGAGGCGTTCGTGTTGGAGTCGGGCGACATCCGGGACCACGTGTGCGCCGGGATCTTCGCCTGGCAAGAGGACGAGCAGAGCGACTTCGGCCCGGAATCCATGGCCTCGATGATGCTGCCGCTGCCGTTCGGCCCGACGTACCACATCCCCGGCGCCTTCCCGGAGTGGAAGCCGACCGGCTCGGCGATTCCCTTGGGCGACCTGGTCGACGCGCTGACCGACGGCGCCCAGGAGCGGGTGGAGGGCTTCCGCCACGTGCACGCGGTCGTGGTGCGGACCAGGAGCGGCGTCGGCCGGGAGATCACGTCGCCGGTGGCCGTGTACCTGACCAGGCAGGAAGCCGAGGAGGCGATCCGCGCGGACATCGCGGCCAAGGACGCCGTCGTCGCGCGCGCCGCCGAGCCCGATGCCCGGATCCAGGACAAGCTCGTCGCGAAGTCCTTGGCCGGCACCAGTATCGACCGTTGGATCGTGCCGGTGCCGGTCAGGCTGTGAACGGCACGGCTCAGAGCACCTGGACGGCGTCGTCGTAGTCGAGGCGGGGCAGGCGCGGGAACCAGGCGTCGGGGCCGGGCTTGCCGATGTTGACGACCACCAGCGGCTCCTGGGTGCCGTCGGCGAAGAACTCCTCGCGAACCGCGGCGGCGTCGAAGCCGGTCATGGGGCCGGCGGCGAGACCGGCGGCGCGGACACCGAGGATGAAGTAGCCGACCTGGAGCAGGCCGTTGAAGCGGGCCATGTCCTCGCGCCGGGTCACGTCGGGGAAGCGGTCCTTGGCGTTGGGCACGTGCGGGAACGTCCGGTGCAGGTGCTCGTGGAAGTCGCTGTCGGCGGACAGGATGGCCACCACCGGGGCGGAGCCCGTCTTGACCCGGTTGCCCTCGGACATGTGCGGCAGCAGCCGGGCCCGAGCCTGCTCCGAGCGCACGAACGTGATCCGCAGGGGCTGGATGTTCATGCTGGTCGGGGCCCACTTGACCAGGTCGTAGATGGCGCGCAGCTGCTCGTCGGAGACGGGCTCGTCGGCGAACGTGTTGGCGGAGCGGGCCTCGTGGAACAGCAGCTCCTGGGCCGAGCGCTCGAGCTCGAGGACGTCGGCCAGCGTCGTGGTCATACCCGGCGCAACATGGTCAAGCGCTCAACTATTTCGCCTCTGATGGTTGAGTGTTTGACCTCACACCGTTGAAGAGCAGGTTGAGGACCACGGCGGCGATGCTGCCGGCGCTGATGCCGGAGTTCATGATGGTCTGGAACCAGCCCGGGAACTGGGCGTAGACGGTGGGCGCGGCCACCGGCACCAGGCCGATGCCCAGCGCGACGGCGACGACCATCAGGTTGGCGGTGCCGTCGAACTGCACCTGGCGAAGCATGCGCACGCCGCCGGCCGCGACCGAGCCGAACATGACGATGCCGGCCCCGCCGAGCACCGGCGTCGGCACCGAGGCGACGATCTCCCCCAGCACCGGGAAAAGCCCCAGCAGCACCAGGATTCCGCCGGCGGTGGCGACCACGTAGCGACTGCGCACCCGGGTCAGCGCGACCAGCCCCACGTTCTGCCCGAACGCGGTGTACGGGAAGGTGTTGAACACGCCGCCGAGCAGGCTCGACAGGCCGTCGGCCCGCAGCGCGCGGGTCAGCGTCCGGCTGTCCACCGGCCGGTCCACGATGTCGCCGATGGCCAGCACGCTGCCGCTGGTCTCGGTCATCGTCACCAGCATGACGATCACGAACGCGATGATCGCGCCCGGCTCGAAGGTCGGCAGTCCGAAGTGGAACGGCGTGGTCACCTCGATCGCCGGCGCCCCGCCAACACCGGAGAAATCGGCCAGCCCCAACGGAATCGCCGCCACCGTGCCGACCACGATGCCGACCAGCACGGCGATCCGGCCGATCAGCCCGGGCACGAACCGGTGCACCAGCACCACGAGCAGCAGCACGCCGAAGGCCACCGCGAGATTGATCGGCCGGCCGAACCCGGGCGCGCCGACGCCGCCGGCGGCCCAGCCGACCGCGACCGGCAGCAGGGACACGCCGATCACCAGGATGATCGTGCCGGTGACCACCGGCGGGAAGAACCTTGTCAGCTTGGCGAAGTACGGCGCGATCAGCACCACCATCAGCCCGGACACGATGATCGCGCCATAGCCGGCGGGCAGCCCGCCACCGGTGGTGCCGATCATCACCATCGGCGTCACGGCGGCGAAGGTGCAGCCCTGCATGATCGGCAGCCGGGCCCCGAAGACCCAGACTCCCAGGCATTGCAACAGGGTCGCCACGCCGGACACCAGCAGGTCGGCGTTGACCAGGTAGCCGATGTCCGCAGTGGACAGATGCATCGCGCCGCCGACGATGAGCGGCACGGCCACCGCGCCCGCGTACATGGCGAGCACGTGCTGTAGGCCGAACGTGAGCAGCTGACCGGCGGGAAGCCGCTGGTCGACAGGGTGCACGGTCATCGGCGGAGTCTAGGTCCGCCGCGTTACCGCGACGTCACGCCGTCCTAAGCGGCCGGGGCGGTCTCCGTCTCGGCCAGCTTCGCGGTCACCCGGTGCGTCACCTTGCGCTCGGCCACGAAGGACAGGAACGGGATGGTGCCGGCCAGCAGCACGCCCAGCGTGTACAGCGGCTGCCACTTGCTCTTCAGCGACAGGTCGAAGGCGCACACCAGGTAGATCATGTACAGGAAGCCGTGGATCGGGCCGACCACCGCGACCAGGGTGGGCGCGTCCGCGGCGTACTTCAGGATCACGCCGACGGTCAGCACGAGCAGGCCGACACCGGTCAGGTAGGCCATGACCCGGAAGCGGGTGAGAGACCCCTTCATCGACTTACTCTCCGTCTCTCGCGCTCAGCGCCGCGAGGTAGCTGTTGTACTCGGCCATCACGTCGTCGACCTGATCGGCCTCGGCGGCGGTCCGCCACTCGGTCGGCGAACGCCGGGGCTTGGGCATCGGCTCGACGGCCGGCGCCGCCTCGGACGCATGGCGTTCCTTGTCCAGCTTCCACATCCGCCAGTACATGAACGGGACGAACAGGCCGAACAGGGGCCACTGCAGGGCATAGCCGAGGTTCTGCAGGGTGCCGGACGCCTCCTGCGACCGGTCCCACTGCCACCAGCCGAGCCGGAAGCACACGACCACCGCCGCCAGGGCCAGCAGATGGACCAGCAGCCAGCGGGGGGCGAGCAGACCTCGAACCACGCTGTCGACGGTAACACCGACGGGTCAGCGGCTCGCACTGGCCTTGGCGGCCGCATCGGCCACCGAGAAGACCTTCTGTCCGTATTCCACCGAGTTGTTGTACGACAGCACGGCCGCCCACCAGCCCGAGGCGGTGCCCAGGTCGCGGCCGCCGGCGCAGAGGTACCGGGCCGCGGCCACGGTGGCGTCGTCGATGTTCTGCGGGTTGGCGACCCCGTCGCCGTTGCCGTCGGAGGCCCAGTTCCGCCACGTGGACGGGATGAACTGCATGGGGCCGACGGCCCGGTCGTGCACGGCGTCGCCGTCGAGGCCGCCGCCGTCGGTGTCGGAGATGTCGGCCACGCCGGAGCCGTTGAGCGGCACGCCGATGACGGGCCGGGTCTCGTCGCCGTTCGCGGACAGCGAGGCCCCGCCGAAGCGGCCGTGGTCGGACTCGATGCGACCGATGCCGGCCAGGAACGTCCACGGCAGGTGGCAGCCGGGCTGCACCTTGGCCATGGTCAGGTCGGCGTTGGCGTACGCGCGCAGGGCGCGGGCCGGGATACCGGTGGCAGTGGACACCCGGGCCAGCCAGGCGTCGGCGGTCTCCTGCCGGCCGGCCGCCGTGGCCTGAGCCGACGGCTGCGCGGCGTCCGCGGCCGGGGCCGCCGCCCCCACGGACACCGGTGCCGGCGCGACGTGCAGTGCGGGGAAGTCGACCGCGACGGGATGAGGCGTGGGCGTGCTGGCCCGATCGACCAGCCACAGCGCCGCGCCCGCCACCGCGAGCACAAGAAGGACAACCAGCAGCCGGAACACCACCTTCGGCGGGCGAGCGGACGGTGGCGCCGTCGACTCGGACTGCTGGATCGCCATCACCACAGGCTACTCACAAGTAGCCTCAAAACCACTGGCTACCGGCGGCGACTCACCGCCGGTTCGCCCGATTCAGGGACGCTGCTGCCGGTTGAGCCGGGCCACGCACCACGCTGCCGCACTGCCCCGACGCAGATGCTCCAGCACGGTGAGCGGGCCGAGTCGGCGCGCCAGGTCGGACGGCGCGAGGCCGGCCGCGCGGTAGTCCAGCGCACGCTGGTCGAGCGGGCTGATCCCCGCATCCCACCAGGCCTCGGCCTCTTCGACGGCGCCGGCCAGCTGCCAGCACGTCGCGACCTCGGTGAGCAGCTCATCGGGCACCCCGGGCAGCCGCTTGCGCATCGCCGCCAGATAGGCCGGGTCCACCGCGTCCACCTCGAACAGGCCCCGTGCACTGCCCCGTCCGCCCCGCTGCGCGGGAATTCCGGGCCGCTGCCGCGGCACGGACGGCGTCTCGGCAAGCCACTGGGACTTGATCCGATTCACCTCTTGGAGCTCGGCGTCCTGCGACCGCTCGGCAGTCCACTGCCTGACGAGCTCGTCGACCCCGGAGTCTTCGACCATCCGTGCCTCCTCATGGCTGATGATCACCCAACGCCTGCGAACCGTATTGCGTACCGCCGGAGCACCGCTAGACCCGATTCCCGTTACCAGGGCGTGATCGGGGTTAATGCACCCGGTCGGTGGAACTGTGCCCGGGCCGACTACTTTGCGCAATCGGCCGAGCAGGTGTCATGAGGGGACGAGTTCACGCACGAACGTGATGATCGCCTGCGCAGCGTTACCAAGCCCGGCCACGATCTCCTTCACCCAGCCCGCGGAAGCCGCCGGTTGGGCGATGAGCGCGAACAGGACCAGCGCCGCACCGGCGATGATGAGTACCCTTTTCATCCCTCGTGCACCTTCTTCGTTCGCGGATCCGCCCTCGCGGTCCATGATCGACCATGCCGTGGCCGACGTCGCCCAGCGCGAGCGGTGTGTCGCCGGTTCCCGATTCGGGTTAACTCCGTCGGGGTCGCTGTGAACGGTAGCGTACGCAGCGGTGATCGCAGGTCAGACTGCACAAAGGTGTCAACTCGGGCACGAGTCCAGCATGTTCGCCAGCGCGTCGTGCTCGGCCCGGGTGACGAACAGCTGGTAGGTGTGCTTGACGATCACCCAGTTGGTCGCGTACGTGCACCAGTAGGCCTGGGTGGACGGCTTCCAGCTGGCCGGGTCCTGGTCGCCCTTGCCCCGGTTGCTCGCCGCCGAGACGGCCAGCAGCTGCGGCGCCGTCAGGTCGTTCGCGAACCGCGAACGCCGCTCGTCGGTCCACTTGTCGGCCCCGGTCCGCCAGGCGTCGGCCAGCGGGACCATATGGTCGATGTCCAGGTCGGACGCCTTGCTGATCTGCTTGTTGTCGTACGGGCTGGTCCAGTGTCCGCTGGTCGCCCGGCAGGAGGCGTCCTTGCGCACGTCCTTGCCGTCGCGCTCGATGACCACCTCCCGGGTGTCGCAGCCGTTACCCTGCGTGACCCAATGCTTGAACCGGTCCCGCGAATAGCCGGCCATCGAGTGCCCGGCCCCGATCGGCAGCTCGGCCAACTGCACCTGGGCCGGCGAGGAACCACTGGCGGTAGTCGGTCCGGAGATGTCCTTGACGACGAACGCCGCTATCACGAGAACGACAACTCCGGCAAGGGTCAGCAACCATCGGCTCGAGCGCATGCCGAGATCATTTCTTGTAGCCGTGCAATTTCACGGCAACCTGGCCGTGTTCAATTGCGCCGCCTCCGGCGTCGCGGGCTCGGCACTGTGCTTGATGGCCCGGCCTCCGGCCGGGCGGCTCGGCCCCTCGTGACCCCTGCTGTGCTTATGCCGCGCGTTCCGCGCGGAGCTCGGCCCCTCGTGACCCCTGCCTCGCCCTTGCTGGATTTTTCGCGGGCCGCGTCGGGCTGGGTGGTGGGGTGCGTTGGGGGCGGCCCTCGAAAAATCCGGCAACCGGGCGAAGCAGGGGCGGGGCCGAGCCGTATTCGTGGGGCACGAAGTTGCTCTTGGACTCAAGGGGTGGGCTTGGGCCTCGTAGCGCTACCAAAGGCGGATTCGTTGCGGTAGGGGCCGTCAAAGGGGATGTCGGTTCACGTGAGGGTGGGCCGGGGGTGCGGGTGGGTGTCTGGGTGCGTTGGGGTGGTGCTGGTGCTGCCAAAGGCGCTTTCGGTGCGTCGGGGGGTGCGAACGGGGCTTTGGTGGCGTGGTGCGCAATCAAACTGGGGTTTCGTGGCGGGTG
>DASWRQ010000414.1:0-3814 GCA_036403095.1 Kutzneria sp.
GGCCCGCGGGGGGCGGCGACCAGAGCCGCCCGCCGCCGGTCGTGACGGTGCCAGTCCGGCAGGACCACTCCGACAGGCCCCAGTCCGGCAGGACCAGTCCCGCAGGCCCAGTTCAGCGGGGCTAGTTCGGCGGGGCTGAGCGGCGGGTCCAGCGGGCCGCTTCCTCGTGTCGCGCGGCCTCCAGGGCGTCCACCTCGGCCGGTGGGTCGGGACGCCAGATGGTGCCGGCCCGGGGCTGCCCGGCCAGGCCGAGCTCGTTGGCCCGCCGGGGCACCGGGGCTCCCTGGTACTCCAGCGGCTGGTCGGCCAGCGGCTGTTCGAGGTCGACGAAGTCGCCGGTCGGGGACCGGCGGATGATGCCGGTCTCGATGCCGTGCTCCAGCACCTTCCGGTCGCGCCGCTGCAAGCCGATGCACCACCGGTAGACGGCGGTGTAGGCGATCGGCGGCAGGATGAGCAGCCCGATCCGGCCGGCCCAGATGGTGGCGTTGAGGGAGAGGTCGAACACCCGCGCGATGACGTCGTTGCCGCCGGAGACCAGCAGCACCAGGAAAAACGTCAGGGCCATCGCGCCGAGACCGGCGCGGACGGGCACGTCCCGGGGTCGTTGCAGCAGGTTGTGCCGGGCCTTGTCCTTGGTGAACCACCGCTCGACCCAGGGATAGAGCACGGCGAAGGTGATCAGGGTGACCGGCAGCACCACCGTCGGCCAGAACACGTCGGGGATGCGCCAGTGTCCGAACAGGACGATGGGCCAGTCCGGCATCAGCCGCGCGGAGCCGTCGAGCCAGCCGATGTACCAGTCGGGTTGGGAGCCGGCGGAGATGAGATCCGGCCGGTAGGGGCCGTAGTTCCACACGGGATTGATCTGGAACAGCCCGCCCATCAGCCCCAGCACACCGGTCACGGCGGTGAACAGAGCGGCGCTGTGCAGGGCGAAGGTCGGCACGATGCGCACGCCCACGACGTTGCGCTCGGTGCGGTCGGCGCCCGGGAACTGGGTGTGTTTCTGGTACCACACCACGGCTAGGTGCACGGCGATCAGCGCCAGGATGACGCCCGGCACCAACAGCACGTGCGCGATGTACAGGCGGCTGTTGAGGATCTGTCCCGGGAACTCGCCGCCGAACACGAGCCAGTGCAGCCAGGTCCCGATCACCGGGATCGACTGCACGATGCCGGACATGATCCGCAGACCGGTGCCGGACAGCAGGTCGTCGGGCAGCGAGTAGCCGGCGAAGCCCTCGGCCATGCCGAGCGTGAACAGGGTGACGCCGATGACCCAGTTGACCTCGCGGGGCTTGCGGAACGCGCCGGTGAGGAAGATCCGGGCCATGTGGCACAGGATGGCGGCCATGAACAGCAGCGCGGCCCAGTGGTGGATCTGCCGCACGAACAGCCCGCCGCGCACGTCGAACGACAGGTCGACGCTCGTCTGGAACGCCCGCGACATCGGCACCCCGCGCAGCGCCGCGTACGTGCCGGAGTAGGTGACCTCCTGCAGCGACGGGTCGAAGAACAGCGCGAGGTAGGTGCCGGTCAGCAGCAGCACGATGAAGCTGTACAGGGCGATCTCGCCGAGCAGGAACGACCAGTGCGTCGGGAACACCTTGGACAGCTGCCGCCGCAACCCGGCCGCGAGGTGGAACCGCTCGTCCACGGCGTGGCTGACCGTGCCCTTGGCGAAAAGCTCGCCCCTGGGACGCATCGACGGCCTCATTGCCACCCCATCTCCCAGAACTCCGGGCCCACCGGCTGCCGGAAGTCGCCCGTGGCCACAAAAAAGCCGGTCTCCTCGTCGACGGCGATCGGCAGCTGCGGCAACGGCCGCGCCGCCGGCCCGAAGATCGGGGTCGCCGACTGCAGCACGTCGAACTGGGACTGGTGGCACGGGCACAGCAGGCGGTTGGTCTGCTGCTCGAACAGCGACACCGGGCAGCCCAGATGCGTGCACAGCTTGGAATACGCGTAGTACTGGCCGAAGTTGTCGTGTTCCTGCCCGGGCCGCGACGTGACCTGCTGCCCCGGCCGCAACCGGATCAGCATCGCCGGGCTGTCACCGCGCAGGAAGATCGCCGACAGCCGATCGGGGTCCTCGCGGTCGGCTTCCCGGAACGGGTACACCGACAGCAGCGAGCCGGCCTCCAGGTCCTCCGGCCGCACCAGCACCACCTTGTGCGGATCGCCGACGTCCTGGCGCAGGAACACCTTCTGGCCGTCCTCGGAGTACCAGCCGGTGTGCCACAGGGTGTCCGCCGGCGGCTGCCGCCAGGGCGACTTGATCAGGCCGCCGACCGCGGCCACCAGCGCCCCGAGCACGGGAATGCCGACGCCGACCCCGGCCATGCCGAGCACCATCCGCCGCCGCGGCATGCCGGCCCGCCGCACGGTGTCGGTGACCAGCGCCGACGTCGTCGCCCGGTCGAACTCGCCCGACGGCTCGTCGTGGCGGTCCTGGACCGCCTGCTCCTCGGGCAGGAAGTTCTTCGCATATCGGATGATCGCGACAGCGAGCAGGAGCACGCAGCCGCCGCCGGTCAGGCCCAGCAACGGCGTGTACAGCTCGTAGCCCGGGGCCGGATAGCGGAACGGCCAGACCAGGTACAGCACGATGCAGGCGAGGCCGAGGGCGGCGGACAGCGCCAGCCAGCCGAACACCCCGCGGACGGCTCGCCGTTCCGCCCTGGTGCCCGGCAGCGGCCACCGGTCGGCGTACCGGGTCAGCCGCACCCCGTCCTCCTCGAGGCCGGCGCGCAGCAGATCGTCCCTTGTCCGGCCGTGAAGGTCGTCACGGTTCACACCAAGGGATTCCCGCCTGCCGCCGGACCAAACCCGAGCCGTCGGGGCGGCGTCGACCGCGGCCGCACGCCGGAAATGACCGGACCGACAGCTATGCGGAGTTCACCGTGGTCGGGACCGACATCGTGGCGCGTTCAGGAGCCGATCGCGCCTCGTTCGTGCTCAGCCGACCTTGCGGGCCTTCCAGACCTCTTCGACGGGCCACTGCCGGGACCAGTCGGCCGGGGCGTAGTGGAAGGCGGAGTCGGGCGCGTCCGCTGGGGCGTAGATCTCGATCAGGTCCTCGACCTCGAATCCGTTGGCGCGCAACAGCCGGATCAGGTGGCCGTGGCTCAGGTGGAATTCGACGCCGCCGTCCTCCCAGGCGATGCGGTGCACGGCCTGCTGCGGGCGCAGCATCCGCTCGGTGGGCTTCTCGTTCTCGTCCTCCGGCGCGCACAGCATCGAAACCACGCTGTTGCCGAGGAACGCGAGACGACCGCCGGGACGGAGCAGCCGGGCCGCCTCGGGGATCCACTTGTACGGATCACACCAGATCGCCGCGCCGTACTCGCTGACCGCGAAGTCGAAGGACTCGTCGGGGTACGGCACCTGCTCGGCGTTGCCGTGCAGCAACGGGAACTCGAGGCCGTGCTCCTGCTGGAGCCGCCGGGCGGTCTTGAGCTGCTCCTGGGAGTTGTCGATGCCCACCGGCCGGGCACCCCGACGGGCCAGCCACGAGCTCACGTAGCCGGTGCCGCAGCCGAGCTCGATGACGTCCAGGCCGGCGACGTCGTCCGGGAACAGCGACACCTCGGACTGCGGGACGTGGAAGACGCCCCAGGTCACTTCGTTCTCCCGCCACGCCCGGTCGCCGTAGGCGGCCCATCGGTCGGCCATGCCGTCCCAGTACTCGCGATTGACGCGGACGTGCTCCGGCAGCTGCGTGGTCATGACCGCCATGACAGCGTGTCCGGACAGCGGCGGTCAAACGATTTCGGCCGCCTCCGCCCGATCGGGCGGGGGCGGCACGCCT
>DASWRQ010000415.1:0-17960 GCA_036403095.1 Kutzneria sp.
AGATCGCCGCCCGGCTGCACCTGTCCGAGGCCACCGTGAAGGGCTACGTGTCCCGGATGCTGGTGAAGCTGGACTGCGCCAACCGCACCCAGATCGGCCTGCTGGCCTACGACGCCGGCCTCGTCACCCGCTGAGCCCGTCGAGCACGACCGACAGCAGCCCGTCCAGCGACCGCGTCTCCCTTGCCGAGTGGCGCGAGCTGGCGGCACTCATCCCACGTCGCGCCGCCTGAAGCCGGCCAGGCCGGCGATTGTCAGCGCGGCCGTCACAACCATCAGCCAGATCAGCGGCGTGGCGGTGAAGGTGCCGCCGGGCAGCTTGGGCAGGTGTGTGAACGGGGAGAGGTCGAGTGCCCACTGGCTGAGCTGGAACAGCGAACCGAGCTGGCCGAGCAGGAGGAACACGACGAGGGCGGCCCAGGCCAGCGAGGTGAGGCGGGGCAACAGGCCGAACAGGGCGGCGGCGATGCCGGCGAGCACCCAGACCGCGGGAACCTGGACCATGGCGGCGCCGAGCAGGCGGGGCAGCTGGGTGCCGACGTCGCCGTCGCTGAGACCCTCGGCCAACCCGGTGGCGGTGCCGGCGACGGCGAGCAGGACGGCGCTGCCGATCAGGGCGAAAGCCAGATGGCTTGCGGCCCAACGGAGTCGGGCGACGGAGCCGGCGAGCACGGGCTCGGCCCGGAAAGCGGTCTCCTCGGTCCGCAGCCGCAGCGTGGCCTGGACGGCGTACACCGAGACGGCGAGGCCGATCACGTCCAGGATGGCCGCCATGAAGGAGTCCACAACGGACTGCTGACCGCCGAGCTGTTGCAGGGCCTGGGCAACGTCCGGACTGCTGTCGAGGATTCCCTTGAGGCTCTGGGAAATCCCGCCCAACGCGCCACCCATCACGGCGACGCCGACGGCCCAACCGATGAGGATTCCCTTCTGCAGCCGCCAGGCCAGGCTGAACGTGCCGAGCGTGCCGCCGGGCCGGCCGGCGCGCTCGGGCAGCAGGCCGGCGCCGATGTCGCGCCGGCCGACCAGGGCGTAACCGACACCAAGCAGCACAACGGAAATCGCCACGTACAGGGCCAGCACCCACCAGCGTTGGCCGGCGTACGGGCGCATCTGCTGCGACCAGCCGATGGGGCTGAGCCACGACAGCCAGCGCGGGCCGTCCTCGGCCGACGAGTCGCCGGCCGCACGCAACAAGTACGCCGCGGCGATGACCACCGAGCCGATTCCGTTGGCCGCACGGGAACTGGAGCTCACCTGCACGGCCACGGCCGCGACGGCGGCGAAGAACCACACGCAGCCGCCGACGCCCAGGCCCATCGCGAACGACCCGGCGGCCGGCAGACCCTGTGACATCAGACCAAGGCCGATCAGCAACGCGTACACCAGGCCGGCCCCGAACACGACGATCAGGGTCGCGGTCAGCTTGGCGTGCCGGCCGACGACGCCGGCGCCGAGCAGCTCGTGCCGGCCGGTCTCCTCGTCGGCCCTGGTGTGCCGCACGGTCGTGAACACGGCCATCAGACCGACCAGAACACACGCCACGGCGCCGAATTTCCACTCGGTCATGCCGCCGATGGTGTCCAGCCCCTGGGCCGGCCCGCTCAGCGCCAGCACCGAGGGATTGCCGGCGATGGACGCCGCGAACTCTACCCGGGACTGAACCGTCGGGTACAGCTGGTTGAAGCCCGACGCGGTGGCGACGATGATGCCGGTGATGGCCAGCAGCCACACCGGACGCTGGATCCGCTCCCGCCGCAGCACCAGTCGCACCAGGGAACCGGTGCCCACCAACGTGTTCACGCGGCCACCTCGTAGTGCCGCAGGAACAGCTGCTCCAACGTCGGCGGCTGGCTGATCAGGCTGCGTACGCCGAACTCGGTCAGCTTGCGCAGCACGGCGTCCAGCTCGGCGGTGTCCACCTCGAACTGAACCTTGTTGCCCTGGGCCGAATAGTCGTGCACGCCGGTCATGGTGTCCACACCGGACAGTGGCGAGGCCAGCTCGGCGGTGATCGAGGTGCGGGTCAGGTGCCGTAGCTCGGCCAGCGTGCCGGACTCGACGGTCCGGCCGCCGCGGATGATGCTGACGCGGTCACACAGCGCCTCGACCTCGGCCAGCACATGGCTGGACAGCAGCACCGTCCGGCCGTCCTGGCGCTCGCGGGCGATGCAGTCCCGGAACACCTCTTCCATCAACGGGTCCAGGCCGGAGGTCGGCTCGTCCAGGATGAGCAGCTCCACGTCGGACGCGAGCGCGGCGACCAGCGCGACCTTCTGCCGGTTGCCCTTGGAGTAGGTCCGGCCCTTCTTGGTCGGGTCCAGGTCGAAGCGCTCCAGCAAGTCCTTGCGGCGCTTGGGGTCCAGGCCGCCGCGCAGCCGGCCGAGCAGGTCGATGACCTCGCCGCCGGACAGCGTGGGCCAGAGCGTGACATCGCCCGGCACGTAGGCCAGGCGGCGGTGCAGCTCGGTCGCGTCCCGCCAGGGGTCGCCGCCGAGCAGCTCGGCGCGGCCGCCGTCGGCCCGCAGCAGGCCGAGCAGGACACGGATGGTGGTGGACTTCCCGGCGCCGTTCGGGCCCAGGAAGCCGTGGACCTCGCCGGTGTTCACGGTGAGGTCGAGTCCGTCGAGCGCCTGGGTGCGGCCGAACGCCTTGCTCAGGCCGGACACCGAAATGGCGGTTGTCATGCGGCCAAGCTACACTCATTTCACAAATTCGTGAAGGCGGTGAACCCGACAGGGTGAGAGGATGGGCGAGTGACCGAGCGTGACACCGAGGCCGTGTCGAAGTTCATCGAGCGGTTCGCCCTGGTGCTGGCCGAATCCGGCGTGCCGCGGATGCCGGCCCGGGTCTTCGTCGGCCTGCTCGCGTCGGAGAACGGCCAGCTCACCGCGGGCGAACTGGCCGAGCTGCTGTCGGTCAGCCCGGCCGCCATCTCCGGGGCGGTGCGCTACCTCACCCAGGTGCACCTGGTCGTGCGCGAGCGCGAGCCCGGCTCCAAACGTGACCACTACCGGGTCCGCGGCAGCAGCTGGTACGAGTCGGCGATGAACCGCGAGCGGCTGCTCACGCTGTGGTCCGAGGCCCTGTTGGAGGGCGTCGAGGCGGTCGGCCCGGCCACCGACGCCGGCGAGCGGTTGCGCGAGTCGGTGGAGTTCTTCGAGTTCCTCCGGGTCGAGATCCCCTTGGTCCTCGAGCGTTGGCGGTCACGTAACGCAACGAACTAACTCGGCGATCATGCGGTGGTCCACCCCGTCCAGTGGGAGAGGCCACCCGGATGTCACGACTTCCTGCCGTTTTCGGCGCGTTCCTGCTCGGGGCGGCGCTACTGTCCGGCTGCGACCCGAACCCGCAGGTCACCCCCACCGGAAACGGATCGTCGGCGACCGTAACGCCGACGCCGGTCACGACGACTAGTACCACCGAGGCGACGCCCAGCAGCACCACCGAGACGACCACGACGACCGTCGCACCCCCGCCGACGACCACCGTCGCGCCGCCACCCCCGGTAACCACGCACGCCGCCGCGCCGGCTCCGCAGACGCACACCCAGGCGTCGTGCGGCGCCGACCAGTACCGCAACGTCGACGGCGTCTGCGTGAACCGCCCGGTCGCCGCGCCCGGTCCCCCCGCGGGCGCGACGGCGAAGTGCAAGGACGGCACGTACAGCTTCAGCCAGCATCGGTCGGGCACCTGCTCCGGCCACGGCGGCGTCGCCGTCTGGCTCTGAGACCACCGAACAAGCGAGGGGCCAGTTCTCACCCCCAGGGGCTGGCCTCTCGCGCCTACTGCCCAAGATCAAAGGACCGATCCTCACGTTGAACGTCAGGAAAGGTCCCTTCCTGACACGAGTTGCGGCGGTGCGGCGGCCACCCCGCCGCCATCAGCGACCCCTTGGGCCCAACCGACCAGGCCGGCAACGTCGATACCGTACGGTCTCTCCCCGCGGTACGGCTCGATGTTGCCGGCCCCTCTACGCAGCAGGGATATCGCCCCGGCGCGGTTGCCGCGGGCGGCGTGGGTCAGGCCGACGGCCAGCTGCGCCATCCCCCGCCACAGCTGCCGATGCGGCTCGTCGGACGACTTCCAGGCGTCTTCCAGCACCTCGTGGGCGTGGAACGGCCGGCCGACATCCAGCAGCTCCTGCGCTTCGGCAAGCGTTTGCGACGGCGTGCGCACGATGCCTTCCGGCTGGCGTTCGACACCCGGCGCGCCGTGGGCGAGCGGCCGGCCGAGCCCGTCGCGCGGACGCGCGTTGCGGGCCCGACCGGCCACGTCCCGATCCCTTTGATCCCCTGGGGCCATGGGCCGATTCTCTCAGGCCCGCATCACCGTCGCGATGGGAATGCGGGCCGCCCGCAGCGCCGGGATGCTGCCGCCGAGCAGGCCGGCGATCAGCCCGGCGACGACACCGGCCACACCGGCCTGCCACGGGAACCCCATGTCGCGCAGGAACGAGAACCGGTCGTCACGGCCGAACAGCATCACCGCCGCCCGCAGACCCAACACCCCTGCGCCGATCGCCAGCAAGGACGTGAACAGGCCGGTCAGCAACGTCTCGGCCAGCACGATGCCGGCCAGCAGCAGCCTTGGCGTGCCCAGGGCTCGGCGCAGCGCGAACTCCTCGATGCGTTCGCCGACCGTGGCCAGGCCGACGTTGAGGATGCCGGCGACACCGATGAGCAGCACCAACCCGGCCAGGCCGAGGAAGATCCAGCGCATCAGCGCCAGCTGCTTGGCGATGCGCTCCTTGGAGTTGATCGGCTGGATGCGCACCTGGTCGGCCGGCACGCCGGCGGCGACGAGCCGGGCCTTTAGCGTCTGCTGCGTCGCCGTGTCGGTCGGCGACATCAGCACCCGCAGCGAGGTGTTCGGGTCGGTCGGCAGCCAGGTGGCCAGCTCGTCGTAGCGCACGTACGCGGCCGGCTGGAAACCGCCGTCGTCGACCACGCCGATGATCTGCGGCGTCGAGTCCACCGGCGCGCCGGTGATCCGCATCTGCGCCGGGACCCGGTAGCGCTCGAACGCCGCGGCTGCCTTCGTGTTGATCACGATGCGCGGCGCCAGCGAGGGAGTCGAGCCGAAGTCCAGCCACCGCCCCGACTGCAGCCGGAACGGCATGAACTGCCGGACGTCGCCGGTCATCCCGGTGAGGGTGAGCTCGATCGCCTGCCCCGGCGGTCCCTGTCCCTCGGGCGAGTCCTGACTGCACACCCCGTTCGAGGTGCAGTAGTAGCCACCACCGAAACCGGGCTGGTCGATCGGGCCGCCGCCCTTGTTGATCGGCGTCACGTTCGGCTCGCCGATGAACGCCCGCGCCGAGCCGAGCGCGACCGCGCTCTTCCTGCCCTGCAAGGTGTCCAGCACGATCGACGGCGCCTTGTCGTGCTGCGGCATGTACATCTGCATCGTGCCGTCGACGCCCTCGTTGAGCTCGACGTCGCCCAGCGCCGCCTGCTCCGCGATCTGCGAGCCGGCCTGCACCGCGACCACCGCGAGCACGCCGAGGAACAGGCTCACCATGGACAACAGCGTGCGCAGCTTGCGGGACCGGATGCCCTGCAGACCGATGATCAGGGCCGAGCGCAGCCGGCCGGACAGTCGGATCATGCCGTCACCGGCCCGAGCACGCCGTCGGCCAGATGCAGCACGCTGCCCATCTTGGCCGCGTGATCACGGTCATGCGTCACGAGAATCAGGCCGCAGCCCCGATCCGTCGCCGACCGCAGCACCTCGACCACCAGGTTGCCGGTCTCCGAGTCGAGCGCGCCGGTCGGCTCGTCGGCCAGCAGGATCTTCGGGTCGCGGACCAGCGCACGGGCGATCGCCACCCGCTGCTGCTCACCGCCGGACAGCCGGGCCGGGCGGTGCTTGGCCAGGTGCGCGACGCCGACCTGCTCCAGCGCCGCCATCACCTTGGCCCGGCGCTTGCGGCGTGGCAGCCAGCCCTGGCCGTTGACCAGGGCCATCGTCACGTTCTGCGCGGCCGTGAGGTGCTTGAGCAGGAAGAACCGCTGGAACACGAAGCCGAATTCGCCGCTGCGCAGCGCCGCCGCCCTGCGTTCGGAGACGCGGGTGATGTCGTTGTTCCGTAACAGATACTGCCCCTGGTCGGGCCGGTCGAACAGGCCGATCAGGGACAGCAGGGTGCTCTTGCCCGAGCCGGACCGGCCGAGCACGGCAATGCTCTGTCCACTGTGGAGCGTGAGGTCGACGCCGTTCAACACGGTCCGCGGTTCTTCTTGGCCCGTCAGCGTTTTGGTCACGCCCGAGAGCCGGATCAGCGGTTCGGTCATCGCGTCGGACCGCCGGTCTGCGGCGGGGCCGGCAGGTTCGGGCCCGGCACGGCGATCGTCTCGTCGCCGGTCAGGCCCGACTTGATCTCGATGTTCTTGCCGTCGGTCAGGCCCAGCGTCACGTCCTTGGTCTGCCGGTGGCCGTCCACGACCACGTCCACCTTGCCGGCGCCCTGGCTGCCGGCGACCGCCTCGACCGGCAACACCAGCGTGTCCTTCGCGGTGGCGGTGACCACCTGGAGCGTCGCCGCCACGCCGTTGATCATCTTCACGCCGGCCGGCGCCGTGCAGACCAGGCGCAGGCCCGTCGGCTCGGACGGCTGCTGCTGTGGTTGCTGCGCCCCCGGCGGCAGCAGGGTCGGCAGCGCCGGACCACCCGACTTCGGCGGCGCCTGGGTGATCGGCGCCGACGGCGCGGGCGTGCCGGCCGGCAGGGCCGCGATGGTGCCCAGCACCGTGCACGGGAACGGCCCGGGGCCGTCCTTGATCTGCGCCTGCGCCGTGCCGGTCGCCGCCGCGATCCGGTACGCCTGCGCGCCGTCCAGATCGGCCACGATGCCGTAGCCGGCGAACTTGGCCGAGGCCACCGGCATGCCCGCGGTGACGGTGGACCTGTCGTCCACCAGGCGGCCGCTGAACGTCGCGCCGGCCGGCACGTCCACCCGGGTCGCCTTGCCGCCGGCCCAGACGTTGGCCACCGGCGTCGGTGCCGTCGGCGTCGCGTCCGGCTGCTTCACGTCCAGGTAGCGCACCTGGCCGTCGATCGGCGCCGCGATCCCGAACACCGGGTCCAGCGCCACCTTGCCGGTCAGGCTCACCTGATTGCTCAGATCCTGGTGAGCCGGCTTCACCGTGGTCATCGTCGTGTCGCGGGCGGCGAGGCCCGGCGGCTCCGGCGTCGGCCCGCCCGCGGAGCACGCGGCCGCCAGAAAGGCGGCCGCGCACACACCGGCAAGGACAGTTGTCCGCACTGATCCCCCATGGTTGGTTCGACTGAACTGGGTCAACCCAACCAGATGACGCTCGCCGAGGGTGACCGGTTGCTCACAATTGCCGGTTCGTCACACGGCGAACCGGTCCGGATCGGCCGCCGCCCAGTCCTCGGCCCAGCCGCGCGGGGCCGCACCCAGCAGCTCACCGGGTCGCAGCCACTCGTAGAGGTCGGCGTAGGTGCGGACGGTGACCGGATCGGTCCGGCGGCACAACATGTGCGGTCGCAGCTGATCAGGGCCCTGCAGCCCCATCGACGACATGATCTGCACGGCGCTGTGCACCGTGGACTGCTGGAAGCGTTGCACACGAAGTGACTTGTCCTCGACCACCAAGGCCCGGGCCCGCCGCGGGTCCTGCGTGGTGACCCCGACCGGGCAGCGGTTGGTGTGGCAGCGCTGCGCCTGGATGCAGCCGACCGCGAACATCATCGCCCGTGCCGCGTTGGTGTAGTCGGCCCCTTGCAGCAGGCGTTTCACGATGTCGCTGCCGGTGGCGACCTTGCCGCTCGCGCCGATCCTGATCCGGTCGCGCAGACCGGTTCCCACCAGGGCGTTGTGCACGGTGATCAGCCCCTCGGTCAGCGGTGTGCCGAGGTTGTCGGCGTACTCCAGCGGGGCCGCGCCGGTGCCGCCCTCCGAACCGTCCACGATGATGAAGTCGGGGGTGGTTCCCTCGTCCAGCATCGCCTTGCACACCGCGAGGAACTGCTGGCGGGAGCCGAGGCACAGCTTGAAACCGGCCGGCTTGCCGCCGGCCAGCTCCCGCATGTGCGCGACGAATCGGACCAGTTCGCGTGGGGTGCCGAAGACCCGGTGGTACGGCGGCGAGTTCACCGTCTGGCCTGGCGGCACGTCCCGGACCTTGGCGATTTCCGCGTTGACCTTGCTGCCCGGCAACACCCCGCCGACGCCCGGCTTGGCCCCCTGCGACAACTTCAACGACACGCAGCGGACGCTGTCGTGCGACGCCTTGTCCGCGAACTCCTGCTCGTCGAAGCCGCCGTCCTTGGTGCGGCAGCCGAAGTAGCCGGTGCCGATCTCCCACACCACGTCGCCGCCGTGCCGCAGGTGGTACTCGGACAGGCCGCCTTCGCCGGTGTCGTGGGCGAATCCGCCGAGTTTGGCCCCTTTGTTCAGCGCCAGCACCGCGTTGGCCGACAGCGAGCCGAAGCTCATCGCCGAGACGTTGAGCAGCGCCATGTCGTACGGCTTCGTGCAGTCCGGGCCGCCGATGCGCACCCGCGGGGGCTGCTCCGGCAACGGCTTCGGGGCGATCGAGGCGACGAGGAACTCGTGGCCGCTCGCGTAGACGTCGCGTTCCGTGCCGAACGGCTCCTCCGCGTCCGTGCCCTTGGCCCGTTCGTAGACGATGCTGCGCACGTCTCGGTCGTACGGGCGGCCGTCGAAGTTCCGCTCGATGAAGTACTGCTGTAACTCCGGCCGCAGCGCCTCGAGCAGGAAGCGCAGGTGGCCGAGCACCGGGTAGTTGCGCAGCACCGAGTGTTTGCGCTGGATCAGGTCGTAGGCGCCCAGGATCGCCGCCGCGAGCAGCGGGATCGTCAGGATCAGCCACCAGGTCGAGAACGCGACGACCAGCGTTCCCGACGCCAACGCCACCAGCCACAACGCCACCACCACAGTTGTCCGCACGGGGGAAAGTCAACACCTGCGCACCCCGTGCCGCATCCGCTGGTGGAATAGTGCGGGCCATGCCGAGGAAGACCGCGACGGCGCGGCGGGCCGAGGTGCTCGACGAGACGCTCACCCAGATCCGCGCGCTGGGCATGGCCGCCGTGCGGGTCGCCGACGTGGCCGAGGCCAGCGGCGTCAGCCCCGCCTTGATCATCTATCACTTCGGCACCAAGGAGAACCTGCTGTCCGAGGCGCTCGTGCACGCCTGCGCCGAGGATCTCTCCACTGTGGACGCCATCGTCGGTGGTCCCGGCTCGCCGTCGGCCCGACTCCTGGCCGCCCTGGACTGGTACTCCCCCACCGGTCCGGCCCGGGGCTGGACCATCTGGATCGACGCCTGGTCCGTTGCCCTGCGCGACCGGGCTCTGGCACGGGTGCTGGCCAACCTCCAGCGTCGGTGGATCGAGGCCATCACTGCCGTCATCGACGAGGGCGTCGCCGCCAACCTGTTTCCCTCCGTCGACTCCACGGCCGTCGCTGCTCGCCTCACGTCCTTCCTGGACGGTCTCGCCGTGCGCTCCGTGGTGCACAAGGCCCGACTACCCCGCCGGGAGCTCCACTCGTTGCTCATTCGCCAGCTGGCGTGGGAACTCTCCGTCTCCCCGGACCTGTTCACCGGCCCTTAGCAAAGCTTTTCTTGACAGCGTCTCCGAACGGCTCCCATACTGAATCGCGGTTCAGTATCGGAGGTGTTCTTGGCTCCACTGCTCGAGGTGACGTGGACCGATCCCGTCACCTCGCGTCAGGGCTTCCTGGTCATCGACCGGCTCGTGCGGGGCGTCTGCTCCGGCGGTCTACGCATGCGGGACGGCTGCACCCTCGAGGAGGTTCGGGGCCTCGCCGCCGGCATGACCCGCAAGGAGGCGCTCTACTACCGGCCCGCCAACCGTTATGTCCCATTAGGCGGGGCCAAGGGCGGCATCGACTGCGATCCGCATGATCCGCGTATGCGAGGCATCCTCACCCGCTATCTCATCGGCGTCCGCTCCCTGCTCGAGCGCCACTGGACCACCGGCGAAGACCTTGGCCTGCAACGGAAACTCATCGACGAGGTCGTCACCGAGATCGGCATGGAGAGCTCCATCCAGGCCGTCTACCCGCTGCTGTCCGACCGCTCCGCCGCCATTTCCCGCCTGCGTCGCGCCTTCTCGTTGGAAGTCGACGGCATCGCCCTGCCCGACCTGGCCGGCGGCATCGGCGTCGCCGAAGCCGTCTTGACCTCTTTGTCCGAGCTGGGTCTCCCTCATGCCGGCACCCGTGTCACCATTCAGGGCTTCGGTTCCATGGGCGGTTCCACCGCCCGATATCTCGCCCAGGCCGGCCTGCGCGTTGTCGCCGTCTGCGACTCCCTCGGCGCCATCGCCAACCCCGTCGGCCTCGATGTCGAGCTCCTTCTCCACTCACGCAACGCTTTCGGCGAGATCTCCCGCTCCTGCCTCCGCCCTTCCGACTCCACACTCCCACTCTCCTCCTGGCTCTCCCTCCCCACCGACGTCCTCGTCCCCGCCGCCGTCTCCTACTGCATCACTCCCGCCAACCAGCATCAGATCCAGGCCTCCCTCATCGTCGAGGCCGCCAACCTCCCCGTCCTGCCCGCCGCCGAGGCTCTCCTCACTTCCCGCGGCATCCACGTCGTGCCCGACTTCGTCGCCAACTCCGGCACCAACGCCTGGTGGTGGTGGACCCTCTTCGGCGACATCGACGCCTCCGTTTCCCAAGCCACCCACCAGATCCGCACCGAGATGCGCCGCATCCTCGCCACCGTCTTCGCTCGCTCCCGTGCCAGTCGCACCACCCTCCGCCAGGCCGCCCTCTCCTTCACCGCCGACCAGCTCGATTCCCTGACCCGCGCCAACCACGCCGCAGCCCCCTGACCGGGCCGCGTCGGCGTGCGCCGCTACGGTGGTCGCCATGTCATCGCCGATGTTGCCGAACATCGACCTGTCGAGCCTGGCCAAGGCCGTGGACAGCGGCGCCCACGCTCGCGGTGTCCAGTACGCACGGCAGCGCCGAATCACCACGATGCGCTGGACTCGTGCCGACGGCCAGCTCACCGGCGATGTGTCCGGCAGCGGCGCCGTCTACGCGACAACGGCGTGGCTCTCGGGCACGCCGCTGAGGTTTGACGAGGGCGAGTGCAGCTGCCCGGTCGGCTACAACTGCAAGCACGTCGTGGCGCTCGTGTTGACCGCGGCCGGTGCCGCGAATCCGGAGACCCGGTCGGTCCAGAAGGCCCCGCCGACCTGGCGGCAGTCCCTGGACGCGCTGTTCGAGCCGCCGCCGGGTGACGAACCGGGGCAGCAGCAGACACCGCTGGCCATCGAGTTGACGCTGACCGCGGCCGCGAGCCCGAGATTCGGGGCGGTCACCGCGCAACCCGCGCTGACGGTGTCGGCCCGCCTGGTGAAACCCGGCAAGAACGGCTGGGTCGGGGCAGTGACCTGGGGACGGTTGGACTCATACCACGCCACCGGTTACGCCACCTCACATGTTCGCCTGTTGCAGGAGATGCGCAGCGTCCACCGATCGGCCCGGAACCACTACGGCAACTACTACCACTCCGACGAGAAGACGATCGATCTGTCGACCTTCGACAGCCACCGGCTCTGGCCCTTGCTGGACGAGGCCGAGGCCATCGGCCTTCGCCTGGTGCACGGTAAAAAACGACTGGGGGACGTGCGGCGGTACGGCTCGGCCCAGTTGCTCCTGGACGTCACTCGAACCTCGTCCGAGGCGCTCGAGGTCACCCCGGTGCTGCACGTGGTGGGCGAAGACGATGGGGACGCCGCCCCGTTCCGCTTCATCGGCGGTGACGGCCACGGCGTCGTCCACGTGTCCCGGGTCGACATCCAGGCCGGCGACAACCCCGCCGACTGGCGGATCCGGCTGGCCAGGATGGCCACACCGGTGCCGGCCGCGTTGCAACGAATGGCGGAGGCGAACGGACACCTGGCGATTCCCGCCGCCGAGCAGGCTCGTTTTCGTGAGGAGTACTACCCACGGCTGCGGCGCGTGGCCACCGTGATCTCCTCCGACGAATCTTTCACTCCACCGGAGATCTCCCCACCCACGCTGGTGTTGCGCGCGTCCTACGGCAAGGAGCATGCCCTTGGTGTGGACTGGGAATGGGCCTACGACGTCGGCGGCTCGCCGCTGCGCGTGCCCCTGCACGGTGGCGCGGACACCGGATACCGGAATCCGGTCCAGGAAAGGGAGATCCTGGCCGATCTGGACCTTCCGCCGGATTGGCTGGCCCAGCTGTCCGGCCAGGACGAGAAGTTGGTCCCGCACGCCGAGCTCGGCGGCATCGACACCATGCGGTTCACCACCGAGCTGCTGCCGTTGCTGGCCGGCCAACCCGGCATCACCGTCGAGGTCGACGGGAAACCCGCCGACTACCGGGAAACCGGCGACTCGCTGGCCATCGGCGTGTCCGCCGACGAGATCGCCGGCGACGCGGACTGGTTCGGCCTCGGGGTCACCGTCTCCATCGAAGGCCGGCAGATCCCGTTCATGGACGTGTTTCTGGCGTTGAGCCAGGGGCAGACCCACTTGTTGCGGCCCGACGGCGCCTACTTCTCCTTGCAGAAGCCCGAGTTGCAGGCGTTGCGCCGGCTGATCGAGGAGGCGCGGGCGTTGCGGGACGCGCCCGCCGGAGAGCTGCGGATCAGCCGGTTCCAGGCCGCCCTGTGGGAAGAGCTGGCGCACCTCGGTGTGGTCGAACGCCAGACGGCGGCGTGGCGGCGGCAGGTGGAGGGCCTGCTGTCGATCGAGTCCGTCGAGGACAAGGAGCCGCCGTCGACGCTCGACGCGCGGCTGCGTCCCTATCAGCTCGCCGGGTTCCGCTGGCTGGCGTTCCTGTGGGAATGCCGGCTCGGTGGCGTCCTCGCCGACGACATGGGGCTCGGCAAGACAATCCAGTCGCTCGCGCTGATCTGCCATGCCCGGGTGGCCGAGCCCGGCGCCGCGCCGTTCCTGATCGTCGCCCCGACCAGCGTCGTGTCGAACTGGGCGGCCGAGTCGGCGCGTTTCGCGCCGGGCCTCAAGGTGGTCGCAGTCGCCGACACCCTGCGCCGCCGCGGGCAGGAACTCGACGAGGTGATAGCCGGCGCCGACGTCGTCGTCACCTCGTACACGCTGTTCCGGCTCGACTTCGACGCCTACGCCGCGGCGGACTGGTCGGGTCTGGTGCTGGACGAGGCCCAGGCCGTCAAGAACCACCAGTCCAAGGCATACCAGTGCGCGCGGCTGCTGCGCGCGCCGTTCAAGCTGGCGATCACCGGCACCCCGATGGAGAACAACCTGCTGGAGCTCTGGTCGCTGCTGTCGATCACCGCGCCGGGGCTGTTCCCGAACCCGATCCGTTTCACCGACTACTACGCACGCCCGATCGAGAAACGCGGCGACGCCGAACTGCTCGCCCAGTTGCGGCGTCGGATCAAGCCGCTGCTACGCCGCCGCACGAAGGAACAGGTCGCCGCGGACCTGCCGGCGAAGCAGGAGCAGGTGCTGGAGGTCGACCTGCATCCCCGGCACCGCAAGCTGTACCAGACGCAGTTGCAGCGGGAGCGGCAGAAGGTCCTCGGCCTGATCGACGACATGAACAAGAACCGGTTCACCATCCTGCGGTCGCTTACCCTGCTTCGGCAGCTCAGCCTGCACGCCGGACTGGTCGACGACACCCGCGACGACCTGCCCAGCGCCAAGATCGAGGCGTTGTGCGAGCAGTTGCACGACGTGATCGCCGGTGGCCACCGGGCGCTGGTGCTCAGCCAGTTCACCGGCTTCCTCGGCAAGGTGCGCGAGCGGCTGGACGCCGACGGCGTCGAGCACTGCTATCTCGACGGTCGGACCCGGAACCGGGCAGCCGTGCTGGAGCGGTTCAAGGACGGCTCGGCCCCGGTGTTCCTGATCAGCCTGAAGGCGGGCGGCTTCGGGCTGAACCTCACCGAGGCGGACTACTGCTTCCTGCTCGATCCCTGGTGGAATCCCGCGACCGAGGCACAGGCCGTCGACCGCACGCACCGCATCGGGCAGACCCGCAACGTGATGGTGTACCGACTGATCGCGAGGGACACCATCGAGGAGAAGGTCATGGCGCTCAAGGAGCGCAAGGCCCAGCTGTTCACCAGCGTCATGGACGACGGCGACGTCTTCAACAGCAGCCTGAGCGCCGACGACATCCGCACGCTGTTCGCCTGACCCGCGCCCGGTGAACTCGCCGTGTTCGCGCGCCGCTTGCGGGTTCCGTCACGTTTGCCGCGCAGGCTAGCGGGAATCCCACCGCGGGCGGTTTCAGCAGCGAGGCCGCGGGAGGGGCTGAGGTGCCGCGATGGGGCAGGCCGGGACCACCGCACGTCCGAGCCGGGCGGACGACGCCCACGTAGATCAGATGCTGGCCGCCCAGCCCGATTTGCTGGCCCACCAGGCCAGAGCGGCGGTTTCCGCGATCCGCCGATACGCGGTTGCCATGTTCGGTCGCCCAGCCACGGACCCGTCGTCCAGCAGCTGATCGGGCCGGCACACCGCTGACCGGTCCGCGACCCGCCCGTGACGTCACATGAGTCCAGCGCGGGCGGGTTCGATTCGGGTGGTCCGGTCAGATGAGTCCGTGTTCAGCGTTGCGCCGCTGCGCCTCGTGCAACTGATCTTCCAACGTGATGATCCGGCACGCCGCGTCCAACGCGGTGCCCTGGTCAACCAGCTCCCGCACCCGAGCCGCGATGCGCAACTGGTAGCGGGAGTAGCGGCGATGCCCACCTTCCGAACGCGCCGGCTCGATCAGCTTCGCCTCGTCCAAGCTCCGCAGAAACCCCGCCGTAGTGCCCAGCATCTCCGCGGCACGACCCATCGTGTAGGCCGGGTAGTGCTCATCGTCGAACTTGTCGGCCGCACTCGCGCTGGCCGTGTCTCGCGGGTAAGGGATCATCGCGCCTCCACATCACGAGGGGCCCCGGCGCGAGTAGCGCCGGGGCCCCAGGGGTTTGGGTTCATCACCATCAACTGGTCGTGAGACCGGGTTCCTGTTTCCGCGTGGCCCGCCCGAGAGGCAGAACCTGCGGGGATCGCGTATGCGTAACCGAAGACCACCTTCCATTCCGATGGGACTGCGGTACCCGCCCGGCGCAACACAGCCTGATGCGGGCGATCCGACGGCGTGTAACCCTTCCCTTCTCCTCCGACTACCTCACTTGCACTTGCTGTACTGCCACTTACCGCACTGCGACTTGCACTTGCAGAACTACAACCTGACTGTCGTGCTTGTCCTTTCGCGGCGATCACGTCTGTAACCCCTCACCTGATCCGGGCCCAGCACCTGATGCCGCTGGTCACCCACCGGAACCCCTTCCACTGATCGGCTCCGGCGCATCTGACCGTCCTGCACTTCATCTCCGACTCGCGGGAGGTCGAGCATCTCTCGCGTCCTGCCGTCATGCCTTTTACTGCTGACCTTCTGTGTTCTGCACTGCCTTCACCGCGCGAGACCAGGTGAACGACCTGATCCCCTTCGGCTCACTGCTTCGGCCACCCGCTGGAACCCCTTTCACTGATCGGCTCCAGCGCACCTGACCGTCCAGCCACTACCTCGCGGGAGTTCGTCATCTCCCGCGTCCTTCCCTCTTGCGTACTTCTACTGCGACCGTCCGCTGAGCGCCGATCCATCTGCCCAGCACAACCACCGGTCCTTGGCCACCTGTCGGAACCCCGAACCACGATCGGCTCCGACACGCCTGGCCGTCTTACCTGTGCTCCACGGGTAGTTCGTCATCTCCCGTGCTACCGGACGTTTTCTTCCCTTGTGATGACCAGAACCCTACACACACCCAACTCCCAATGTCTACCCCCGCCACCACAGATTTTCTTCACCCCGCACCCACACGTCCCTCCCCAACCCGAACCCCGAGGTCAGCGCACCCGACCAGCGACCGAGCAAGCCAGCGACGGCGCAGCCGAGCCCGACGCAGGCGAAGCACATGCCACCAGCGACGGCGCAGCCGACCAAGCCAGCGACGGCGAAGCCGAGCCCGAAGGGGGGTCCAGGGGGGCGAAGCCCGCCCTGGCTTGGGGTGTGGGGCGAGAGCCCCAGAAAACACAACGAGACCCCCAGGTCTGCGCTTTCCAGCAGACATGGGGGTCTCAGGGTCGAGCCGCCTGTCGGAATCGAACCGACGACCTGCTCATTACGAGTGAGCTGCTCTGGCCGACTGAGCTAAGGCGGCGTGGTGCGTGACCACTATAGCGGGCGGGGGTGGGTGCTCGTGCAGGGGATACCGAGGGGAGAGGGTGACGGGGGTCTCATCGGGTGGGGTTCGCTCGTTCGCGCTAACGGTGGGGGCGTCACCTGCGGTTACGTGGGTCGTTAGGCCTTAGGTGACGCCGGTCTCAGAAGCCGGTCGATGAGGAGGAAGCAGCTGATGCGAGGTCGACCGCCGCTGGTCCTGGCGTTGCCGGCTGCTGTTGCGATGGTGGCGCTGGGGGCGGGGCCGGCGTTCGGGGTGCCGACGACGACGCCGGTGCCGGGGCCGGCGAGTCCGGGGCAGCCGCCGGCGTCGGTGGCGAACGGGCCGCAGCCGCTGGGCCACGCGGTGGGGGACGCGGGAGGCGGCCTGGCGGTGGTGAGGCTGCTGCCGAACTCGACGCCGACGACGTCGATCCTGCCGGGCCTGCAGGACGAGCTGCCGAAGCAGCCGGCGGCGGAGGCGGGCTTCGGCCTGTCGAGTGCGCAGGCGAACTCGGAGGCGTACCTGTCGTACGAGCGGGCGATCGCGCAGGCGTCGCCGCTGGGGTTCGCGGTGGGCGGCGACGCGCCGCAGACGCCGGGGGCGTTGTCGCAGACGGCGCTGCCGGACAACCCGCAGGCGACGACGGGTGGCCTGACCCCGCCGTCGACACCGCTGGCCGCGCTGCTGAAGGTGGGCCTGCTGAACGGCAGCGTGCACGCGCGCTGGAGTGAGACGGCGGGCCCGTGCGTGGACACGATCGCGGACGCGCAGACGTCGCTGGCGGATCTGTCGCTGCTGAACGCGATCCCGAACCTGCCGAACGTGACGGACCTCACGGGCCTGGTGACCCCGAGCAGCAAGCTGGACCAGAACACGGCCAACCAGGTGGTGGCCTCATTGAAGACGATGACGGCCCCGCTGAGCCAGCTGGGCGGCCTGTTGTCGGGCAAGCAGACCACGGACGGCAAGGGCTCGCTGGTGAGCCTGCCGAACACGCTGAGCTCCCGTTCGGTGGTGAAGCTCGTGAACATCCCGGGCTCGCCGAACAAGGCCGTGCAGTCGACGTCGACGATGCAGGTCGCCAGCGTGAAGGTCCTGGCGGGCACGCCGATGGAGCTGGACGTGAACGTGGTGAGCCAGCCGACGCTGCAGGTGACGTCGACGGGCGACCCGAAGACGTCGTCGGTGAAGTACACGGCCCCGGTGCTCCAGGTGGTCCAGGGCGGCAAGACGCTGGGCACGCTGGACGCGGCGAACCCGAAGCTGGACGTGCCGATCGGGGTGCCGCTGCCGGGCGCGGACCAGCTGGGCAAGCTGCCGATCATCGGCGGCCTGCTGCCCACCGGCGGCGCCATCCCCAACGACCTGAAGAAGATCGACATCGGCGTGCTGCGCCTGCAGATCGCCGAGCTGGACCAGAAGACGCAGGAGATCAAGGGCCAGCCGTTCGACGGCTTCCAGCTGGGCGCGACGGCCCGGCTGCTGGACCTGCAGGTGCTGCCGACGGACGCGCTGGGCCTGCCGAACCTGCCGTCGGCGCTGGCGCAGGTGACGCTGGGCGAACAGGTGGCGAGGGCAGTGGCGCCCACGGGCGGCGTGGTCTGCGGTTCGACGACGCCGGGCGCGCCGACGAACAACCCGGCGCCGCAGGGCTCGCCGCCGCTGGCCTACACCAACGCGGCGTACGACACGATCCCGCTGTTCTGGACCGGAACCGCGTTGTTGCTGACCGGGGTGGTCGTGGTTGCGGCGCTGCCG